>CAVCTH010000105.1:0-7154 GCA_963604695.1 Clostridiales bacterium
ATACTGCGGTTAATCGCATCTTCTTCCCTCGGCATGTTGATTTTAAAATGCTGGATATGCTGAATTCCAAACACATGGGCTGATAGACGATGTGCCTCGTCCAGATCCTGACAATTCAGAAATATTTCAAGGAATTTGCGGTAATCATCCTTCCGGCTGATTCCCCAGTTCTGTACCTGCACAATCAACGCCGCATTCTGAATAATATTGCGTATTACATCATTCGTGATCTTTAATACCTTTTTTCCTTCACTTTCATGCCCGTCGATATCCATAAACCAATGCTTCAGGGACTGCCATTTTCCCCATACATTTTCCCGTATGACAGCGTCCGCATTTTCCTGCCTCTCCGACAGGGCATGAGGAATATCAAGTTCACTTTGTACGACCTTCTCCAGAAGAACCTGTTCCACCACCGGTCCATTCTTTCGGAGAATCTGCTCGATCTGTCTGGAATGGCGCTGCAGCTCCTGAACGAAATCATTCAAATAGGTAA
Source organism: Clostridiales bacterium (assembly GCA_963604695.1). GTDB lineage: Bacteria > Bacillota > Clostridia > Lachnospirales > Lachnospiraceae > Hominiventricola. Next base: position 497 of record CAVCTH010000105.1, read on the forward strand.
TAAATTTATCCTTATGTATAATAAATTCCACGGATTTCATCAGATGCTCCGATTTTCCGGAGTAGAAGTCTCTCAGATAGTCCTGATAATTCTGATTCAGGTGGCGAAAATCTTCCTGGAGCATATGCCACCACTCATTCAACTCTTTTAAAGAGGCCTGTTCCATATCTTCCGCATCCTCCAGGCTCTTTCCAATACGTCCGAAGTAATTAGTAGAAAGATTGCCTGATTCCAGAAAAATATTTTCCAGACGCACCGTCAGCCGCTCTATCTCTACGGCATATTCTGACATCGAATAACGATACTGCTTATTTTTATAGTCTGCAATCGTATATACCCTTCCCGGATCCTGTATCGGTGTCAGATTCTTCCACTTTACCAGCGCATCCAGATCCTGCACCATCTGCTCCAGCGTATAGGAAGCAAATCCATCATCCTGTTGTATCAGACGATAAATATCTTCCTTGTAAAGCTGATAATTCATCTTTTCATATTCGAGGTAGAAGCACCTCATAATCTTCCTGTACACAGGCGCATTGGGCACAGAGAGATAGGATGTCTCCTGTATCGCTTCATAATGCTCCATATCCTGCACTTTCTCCTTCTGCGTTTTTGTAACTATTCCAAGCCATGCGAAACTTGTTCTTCGAATGCCTGCTTTAAATTTTACCACAGTCATCTCTATGGAGTAAACTGTTTTTATCCTCAAACGGTTCCTGAATTGCTTTTTTCATCCCTGCATGTTAAACTGGAACAAGTGCGCACTCATCCGCACACACAGACAAAACAAAAGGGGATATAAAACAATGAACAAACACAAGAGAAGTTCGTTCTCCGGAAAGCTGGGCTTTGTGTTGTCGGCCGCCGGAGCTTCGGTAGGACTGGGAAATATCTGGCGATTTCCTTATCTGGCTGCCAAATACGGCGGCGGTATTTTTCTGCTGATTTACATTATTCTGGCGCTGACCTTCGGTTATTCCATGATCATGGCCGAAACCTCACTGGGCCGAATGACCAGACGAAGCCCGGTAGGTGCTTTTGAGAGCTTTGGAAAAACCGGACTCCGGTCCGCAGGCGGATGGATCAACGCCATCATTCCGATCCTGATCGTTCCTTATTATTCCGTCATCGGCGGGTGGGTAATCAAATATCTGGTGGAATATTTCATGGGACATGGACAGACACTGGCTTCCGATGAATATTTTTCCAGCTTTATTTCCAATGGATTATCCACGGAACTCTGCTTTCTGGTATTTACCTTCATTACCTTAGGTATTATTTATGCAGGCGTCCGCAACGGAATTGAGCGTGTATCCAAATTCATGATGCCGATTCTGGTTGTGCTGTCTGTTATCATTGCCATTTATTCCGTCACCAGACCGGGCGCTATGGCCGGTGTGAAATATTTTCTGGTTCCGAATATGGCGAATTTTTCCTGGATGACGGTAGTTGCTGCCATGGGACAGATGTTCTACTCCCTGTCCATCGCCATGGGTATTCTCGTTACTTTTGGTTCTTATATGAAAAAAGAGACTTCGATTGAAGACTCCACACAGAATGTGGAAATTTTTGATACAGCCATTGCCATTATGGCCGGTCTTATGATTATCCCGGCAGTTTTCGCTTTCTCCGGCGGTGATCCGAACACCCTGCAGGCCGGTCCTGCACTCATGTTCATCACCATCCCGAAAGTATTTGCCAACATGGGATTTGGAACCGCCATCGGTATCCTGTTCTTTTTACTGGTGCTGTTCGCTGCTGTGACCAGTTCCATTGCCCTGACAGAAAGCGCCGTCTCCACCTTTGAGGATGAGCTGCACTGGAGCCGCAGAAAAGCAACGGTCTTTATGGGCGTTGTCATGGTGCTTCTTGGAACCCTCTCCTGCCTGGGCTACGGTCCGCTGGCCGGAGTTACCATCATCGGCATGCAGTTCCTTGACTTTTTTGACTTCCTGACCAACTCTGTCATGATGCCGATCGCAGCCATTGCGACCTGCCTGTTTGTCTCCAAAGTAGTCGGTCTGAAAAAGATGGAAGAAGAAATCACCCAGGACGGCCAGCCATTCCGCCGGAAGAAGATCTTCCATTTTATGATTCAGTATCTCTGCCCTATCTTCGCAGCTATCATACTGATCAGCTCCGTGGCAAATGCCTTTGGATGGATTTCCATGTAACAACACAAAGATGCAAAAACACCGTGATATCATTTTTTCGATACCACGGTGTTTCTCCATTTATGCATTCATTGTTTCTTTTTTCCGATTCAGATACAGATAAAATCCCACATTCAGGATAATTCCCACGGTAGTGGACACCGGTGCTGCCAGACCGATTTTTGTCAGGCTTGCGTTGGGCTGAATACTCATGATGTAGGCAAAGGGCAGACGCACCAGCAGGGTCTGAATGAGTCCCTGGATCATAACCCACACGGTTTTGTTATTTCCATTAAAATAACCAACCATACTGAACAGTACTGCCGTTACCAGCGTCTCCGGTGCAAAACCTTTCAGGTAAGCAAATCCGTTCTGAATAACTGCCGCATCGGTCGTGAAGAAGCCGGACAGTACATCTCCTTTCAGCATCACCAGCGCAAATACGAAGCAGCCAACCGTCAGTCCTACACCAATACCGGTAAACAGGGTCTGTTTTGCCCGTTTGGTTTTTCCGGCTCCCACGTTCTGGGAGACAAAGGAAGCCATGGACTGCATCAGGGCACTTGGTACCAGCATGGCAAAGTTTACGATCTTACAGGCCACACCGTAACCGGAAGACGCCTCCAGTCCCAGACGGTTGACAAATGCACAGAGCGCAAGGAAAGATACCTGGGTTAAAAACTCCTGCAAGGCCAGCGGAAGTCCGATTTCCAGAAATTTCCCGCACTGGGAATTCAGGCTGAAATCTTTTCTGGTAATCGTAAACGGCAGCTTCTTTTTCATAAGAAGAATCACCGCAAATACCACACTGCATGCCTGAGCTGCCACCGTAGCGATTGCCGCACCGGCTGCATCCATGTGAAGTCCGGCCACCAGAGCCAGATCTCCGAAGATATTGATAATACAGGCTACCAGCACGAACAGAAGCGGGGATTTACTGTCGCCCAGTCCACGAAAGATCGCAGACAGCAGGTTATAAGCTACAATGAAGAAAATTCCTGCTCCACAGATTCGCACATACGTAGTGGTCAGATCCACAGCCTCCGCAGGTGCCTGCATCAGCACGGAAATCGGATGGGCAAATCCCACCATTACCACAAACAGGATGGCAGAAATGATGGTAAAGACAATGGCTGATCCTCCGATAACAGAACCGATCTGCTCCGGCTTTTTCTCACCCAGATACCGGGCAATCAGCACCGTAATACCCATCGATGTCTGTGTCACAACAAAGGTGACCAGGTTCAATACCTGGCTTCCGGTGGAAACACCCGACAGTCCGGAAGTGGAACCAAATCTTCCCACCACCAGAAGGTCCACCGCTCCATAGGCCGCCTGCAGGATCAATGCGCCAAGCACCGGCATCATAAAGGCTACCAGTTTCTTTAAAATACTTCCCTGTGTAAAATCTGATTTATCATTTGTCATATGTCTCTCTCCTCTCGTTCATAATCTGATAAAACTTTTCAATCGTCTGAATCATGCACTGCGCCTCTTCTTCCGAGATCCCTTCCATATAAGGAGCCAGTGCCTGAAAATAATGTGCATCATATTTCCGGGACAGTTCTTTTCCTGCCTCCGTAAGCGCAATGTAGGTCACCCGGCCATCATCGGGAGAAGCAATTTTCTGCAGATATCCTTTTTGCTCCATCTCTTTTACCGTTCTGGTGACGCCCGGTCTCGGAAGGCTCAATGCATCACTGATATCCGATACCTTCACATGAATCTCCTGCTTTTCCAGTTTCTGAATAGCATCCAGATACTGAATATAGGAAGACGTCACCCCATCCGGCAGAGGCGGCAGCATGTCTCTGGTCCGCTTTGCCTGATAGCAGGCATCAAACATCTTCTTGATGGTTTCAATTTTCATAATAAAAAATCTCCATATAATTACCAAAGTTAATTACCAATGATAATTATATGGAGATTTAAACATTTGTCAATACTGTTTTTCTTTAGCCGATTCCAAACAGATTTGCAAACAACACAATCAAAGGAATCGCAATTACCGTACGCTCCAGGAAAATCACTAACAGTTTCCAGAAGTTCAGCGGAATTTCACTCTTAATGATAATGGTTCCTACCTCGGTCAGATAAATAATCTGTACCAGTGACAGCACACCGATGACAAATTTTGTCTTTACAGAAGTAAGACCCACTGCCAGAAGCGCCGGAATAAACATATCTGTAAATCCAACCAGGGTAGCCGGAGCAGCAGCAAATGCTTCCGGAACGCCCAGCACATTCAGGAACATTCCCATGGGGTAGGATACCCAGTTAAAGAATGGGGTGTAGGTTGCAATCATCAGAGCAATGGTTCCCCAGGATACTACGATAGGGATCAGGTCAAAGAACATACCTACCATGACTTCCAGTCCGGTAGTTCCCACCGTTTTCAGGGTAAACTGCTCCGCACGTCTGCAGCTCATCTCCACTGCATGGGCCAGAATTCCTTTTTCCTGCGGAATCTCCTCGTTGATCTGTTTTCCAACTGCTTCCCGATAAGTATCCGGCAATGTGCAGATCGGAGGAATTCTTGCAATAATCACAGCCAGAACGATTCCTGTCACACAGATGCAGAGATAAAAGGACGGGAACAGATTGGCAATTCCCATGGTATCTGCCACCATCAGGCAGAACGGAATGGATACCAGAGAAAAGTTAGTCATAATATAACCGGCTTCTCTCTTCGTATAAAATCCTTTCATGTACTGCTCACGGGTCAGGATGACTGCCGCATTGGAAGCACCGAACCAGGATGCAATCAGGTCAACTGACGCTCTTCCCGGCACATGAAACAGGGGACGTACCACCGTTTTCGCAATCACGCCCAGAAATTCCATAATTCCACAGTCCGTCAGGAACGGAAGGATAAAACTGAAGGAAAGCACGATACTGAACAGGGTTCCGCACAGATCTACCATGGTTGCTCCCGTATCTGCAGAAATGACTGCCTCCGGTCCGATTTTAAATACGACCATGACAATGATCACAGCACCAAGAATCTTGGATACCAGATATAACGGGGTTGTGGAAAATGCTCTGGTCAGGTAATGATTTTTCCGAATCCACTCCGGCTTTACAAAATAGTCATAAAGGCTGACAATGGCGGAAACAATCAGGATTACCATAATAATATAGGGCAGACTGCTTCCAAATAATCCCTTCACCCAGCTCTTTAAAAAGTCAAGCAGTGTGGTAAAGGATTCTCCCTGGGGAACCGGTACTAAAAACATCAGGATACCGAATGCCGAACCCAGAAGAAATTTCAACAGGTTTTTCGTAGTTACATGTGATTTTTCCATTTTGTATCTCCTACAGGTTTTCTACTTTGCACATGGCATCGTAGATCATGTCTTCTGTTACTTTATACGGGATATGCTCCATATCCGGCCCTGTCACGGTTTCTGTCAGTACTTCCTTTAATGCCTCTCTATCCGTCGGCGCTCCCATCTGTTTTAATGTGGTACGAATGCCAAGTTTTTCCAGAAACGCTTTCATTTCTCTGGCCTGTTTTTCTTCTCCATCGACCATCAGCTGCACCAGCACGCCATATGCCACCACATCTCCGTGAAGATTTTCTTCTTCAAATCCCGGCAGAAGCACCAATCCATAATAAACGGAATGTGCAATGGCACAGTTATACTGGTCAAGCACGAGAAGGGATACCAGCCCCGTACTCACAATATTGGCAAGCACCGCCTGCTCAAGGGCTGTTCCGGCTTTCTTTTTCCGGCATTCCTTCAATGCATCTTCCGCATATTCCCGAAGGGGAAGATAACACATATTGCTGATCTCCCGTCCAAGGGCCGAGCTGTGCTCCAACCGGTCGCCCCTCGCTGCAAAATGGCACTCGAAATATTTTCCAAGCGTGTCACCAATTCCGGCACGCAGATAGCGCTCCGGTGCATTGGCGATAATCTCTGTATCAATGAAACTGTGACGCGCCGGTTTGTCATAGAAATAAAAGCTGTCAAAATTACCATCTTCCCGGTAAACAACGGAAAGTGCCGTCGTGGCCGCACAGGTGGATGCAATGGTCGGAAAGGTAAATACCGGAAGTCCGGCTTTCTCTGCCGTTCCCTTTGCCGTATCCAGCGCCTTTCCTCCGCCCATGCCGAAGATCATGTCTGCTCCACATGCTTTCGCATGCGCTGCCAGCTCGTCCATTTTTGCATACGTACAGTCCGTTCCGAAAAGCACCGTATCGATAATAGAAAGACTGCTGACCGTCAATGCTGCTTCCAGCTTCTCTTTTCCTGCTTCCAGCGCCAGTTTTCCTCCAATCAGAAGCGCTTTTGTTCCATACCGTTCACAGACTTCTTTCACCTTCTGATAAGCATCTTCTCCGATGGTATAACTTGCAAAATTGACAGAATAACTCATTTTTACAACAGCTCCTTTAATTTTGACAGACGGGAAAGTGCTTCATCAATGGTCTTTTCTTCTCTCGCAAAGTGAAGACGGATCAGATGGTTGACCTCCTCTCGGAAGAAGCTGGAGCC
>CAVCTH010000106.1:0-7140 GCA_963604695.1 Clostridiales bacterium
TCCGTTTCATCGTTGAGGTAGCTTGGCAGGCTCATTTCGTAACCAACATGTTCATTCAGCCGACCGCTGAAGAGCTTGAGAACTTCGAGCCGGACTTCGTTGTTTACAACGCATCCAAGGCAAAGGTTGAGAACTACAAGGAGCTGGGTCTGAACTCTGAGACCGCAGTTATGTTCAACATCACTACCCGTGAGCAGGTTATCGTAAATACCTGGTACGGCGGAGAGATGAAGAAAGGTATGTTCTCCATGATGAACTACTATCTGCCGCTGAAGGGCATCGCTTCCATGCACTGCTCTGCAAACACAGATATGGAAGGAAAGAACACCGCTATTTTCTTCGGCCTTTCCGGAACTGGTAAAACCACTCTGTCTACCGACCCGAAACGTCTTCTGATCGGTGATGACGAGCACGGCTGGGATGACAACGGCGTATTCAACTTCGAGGGTGGATGCTACGCTAAGGTTATCAACCTTGACAAAGATTCCGAGCCGGATATCTACAATGCAATCAAGAGAAACGCTCTTCTTGAGAACGTAACTCTGGATGCAGAAGGTAAGATCGATTTCGCTGACAAGAGCGTAACCGAGAATACCCGTGTATCTTATCCGATCAACCACATTGAGAAGATCGCTCAGAATGTAAACCCGGTATCCGCAGGTCCGGATGCGAAGAACGTAATCTTCCTGTCCGCAGATGCATTCGGTGTACTTCCGCCGGTATCTATCCTGACTCCGGAGCAGACTGAGTACTACTTCCTGTCCGGATTCACTGCAAAACTTGCAGGAACCGAGCGTGGAATTACCGAGCCGACCCCGACCTTCTCCGCATGCTTCGGACAGGCATTCCTTGAGCTGCATCCGACCAAATATGCGCAGGAGCTGGTTAAGAAAATGCAGAAGAGCGGCGCGAAAGCTTATCTTGTTAACACCGGATGGAATGGAACCGGAAAACGTATCTCCATCAAAGATACCCGTGGTATCATCGATGCGATCCTTGATGGCGCTATCCTGAATGCTCCGACCAAACAGATTCCGTTCTTCAACTTCGAAGTTCCGACCGAGCTTCCGGGTGTTGATCCGGCCATCCTTGATCCGAGAGATACCTACGCTGACGCTGCTCAGTGGGAGGAGAAAGCTAAGGATCTGGCTGCCCGTTTCCAGAAGAACTTTGTGAAATACGAGAGCAATGCAGACGGAAAAGCACTTGTATCTGCTGGTCCGCAGCTGTAATCTTGTATTTACGAATGATAAAAGGAGTGTTGCTTAAGCAACGCTCCTTTTTTACTTTATAGGGTGAGTTATTCGGGGTATAAAGAAAAGGGGAGAGTCATACAATGAAACATGGAAAAATGATTCTGGAAGCCTGCGTGGACAGTCCGGAATCCGCGGAAGCGGCAGAGCGGGGAGGAGCTGACCGTCTGGAACTGTGCGGTCACCTGATCATCGGGGGAGTGACGCCGGATGAATGGCTGTACCGCAGCGTGCGGGAACATTCCAGTCTGCCGGCACGGGTGCTGATTCGTCCGAGATTCGGGGATTTCTGTTATACGGAAGAAGAGTTTCAGATGATGGAACATCAGGTAGCCCATTTCAGAGAGCTGGGCGCTGACGCAGTGGTGATTGGATGTCTGAAAGCAGATGGAAGCCTGGATCTGGAACGGATGAAACGGCTGGTGGATCTGGCTGGTGACATGGAGATTACCCTGCACCGGGCATTTGACGTCTGCAGGGATCCGGAAGAAGCACTGGAGCAGGCAATTTCTCTTGGAATCGGAACAATCCTGACATCCGGTCAGGAGGAGAGCGCGCTGAAAGGTGCGGATTGTCTGGCACGGCTTCAGAAGATGGCCGGGGACCGGATCACCCTGATGGCGGGAGCGGGTATTCATGCAGCATCCATTGAAAAGCTGTATCCTGTGACCGGAATCCATGCGTATCATATGTCGGGAAAGAAGACATTGCCGTCGTCCATGACGTATCGGAGGAAGGGCGTTCCCATGGGATTACCGGGAATCAGTGAGTTTGAAATCTGGCGGACGGATGAGCAGGAGATCCTTGCTGCATCCCGGGTTTTGTCACATTTCTGTGAAAAATGATAGATTTTCACAAGTTTTTTCTGCACTGGTTGTCAAATTGCAGAAAATGGGGTATACTAAGGTCACAGATTTCCTGGGGTGTTCGAGAACCCTGTTATTTTGAACCTACATCTACGTTTATGGGATTCCAAAATCGCAAGTCGGATGTCACGCCTCCGTCCTTACAGGACGCCAGTGGAAGGCTGAATACTTGTTGAGGTTACCCACCTAGCTTTTGGCTAGGCGTCAAAATACAGGGAACGGCACTTTGGGAAACGGAAGATATCGGGTATTGCATGAGATGCAGTACCCGTTTTTTTCGTCATACAGGAAATTTTGTTTCTGCATGGCCAGGGGAGGAAAACTATGTACCGCAGAAAATTAAAACAGAAACTGTGGTTTCTGGTAGGACTGACTGTCCTTTTACTCCTTTTGATTGCGGGCAGGGCAGGCAGGATTACTGAAGAAAAGCACGGGGAAGAAGGGGAGCGGCTGGAAATTCCCAAAGGAGAAGAACAGACGGAAGCAGAGCAGTGGACTTCTCCGGGAGCCAATCCTGTGATCCGGGTGCTGCTCCTGGGAGATCAGGGAAGCATTTATCATAAAGAGAAATTGTCCGGGGACGACTATCCGGGGACGCTTCAGTACTATCAGGAGGACGAGGGATGGGTGATTGTCAATGAAGTTCCGATGGAAGAATATTTACGATGGGTGGTACCCAGTGAGATGCCTTCCCGGTATGCTGCGGAGGCACTGAAAGCCCAGGCCATTTGTGCCCGGACATATGCGGTATGGCAGATGCAGGAATATGCCTACCCGGAGTATGAAGCGCATGTGGATGACAGCGTGTCTTTCCAGGTTTATCATCAGGTGGAGCCCCAGGAGAGCACGGATCAGGCAGTGCGGGAAACGGCTGGTCAGATCATGCTGTATCAGGGTCAGCCGGTGAAAGCCTATTATTTTTCGACTTCCTGCGGGGCAACCACAGACGAAAATATCTGGGAGAAGGGTGACCGGAACCGGACTCCTTATATTGCAGGGCGGCTGGTTAATACAAAAAATACGGAAAAAGATCTGACTTCGGAGAAAGCATTTTCCAAATTTATCCGGAAAAAGCATGCGGATGACCTGGAGATCAGCGAACCCTGGTATCGGTGGAACTGCTATGTGCCGATGTCACAGATTCAGAAAAATGCGGAAAAGCAGCTGGGATTCCGGGAGAAGGTAATGGAGGCAGACGTTACGGAAAGAAATACAGGAGGGGCGGTGCAGAAGCTCCTGCTGCAGGGAGAGCAGGATTCGGAAACCATTGTGTTTGAATATCCCATCCGGCAGCTGCTCAGTATTCCCGGAGGACTGATACATAAAAACGACGGCACGGAGGCAGAAGGAGGCAGCCTGCTGCCAAGCGGATACTTTGTGCTGGAGCCGGTACAGGAAGAGGGAAAGACGATCGGATATGAGGTGTATGGCGGCGGCCTTGGACACGGAGCCGGTATGAGCCAGAACGGGGCGCGGATCCTGGCGGAACAGGGGGAAACCTGCGATACCATCCTTCATTATTTCTATAAAGATATAGAGCTTGCTATTTTGGAATAAACAGGGTATGATAAGCAGGCAAAACACGCACAGAAAGGATAAATTACATGCTTCGCAGACTGATCGTTACAATATTGGAAATTAAAAAAGATCTTGAGCATGCTCATGTGGGAGCGTATGCGGCGCAGTCTGCTTATTTTATCATTCTGTCGTTCCTGCCCCTGACCATCATGCTTCTATCCCTGGTACAGTTTACCGGTGTGGGGAAAGCAGATCTCTACCAGCTGATCCAGATGGTGATTCCCACCGGATTCAAAAGCTGGGTCATAGGGATGGTGGATGAGATGTACAGCAGGACGTTTGCGACCGTCTCCTTGTCTGCTTTGGTCATGGTCTGGTCGGCCGGAAAAAGCTTTATGGCGCTGAATCAGGGCATGAATGCCATCTGCCAGGTAGACCGGAAGCCGAATTATCTGGTACTTCGTCTGAGGGGTGCTGTCTTTGCACTGATATTTGTGCTGCTGGTGGTGGCCTCCCTGCTGTTCATTGTCTTTGGTACAACGATCCACGGCTGGATGACGCTGCATTTTCCATTCATGGCTGTTGTTACGAGAGTGCTGCTGAATTTCCGCCTGCTCATTATGCTGGCACTTTTTATGGTATTTTTTGCGGTGCTTTACATGATGCTGCCGAACCGGAAGACGACCTTTATGGATCAGCTTCCTGGGGCACTGTTTGCTTCCCTGGCATGGTATCTGTTTTCCTTTGGATTTTCCATGTATATCGAATACAGCAGAGCCTATACCATGTACGGCAGCCTGACGACATTGATGTTATTTATGTTCTGGCTTTATTTTGTCATGTATCTGGTACTGATCGGTGTGGAAATTAACCATTTCTGGCTTGACCGGTAAAAATTTTTGTGTTATAGTTGTTGTCGATATGGAAATGCGTAGAAGGTGTCAGTAACAACCTGTTTTCCGACAGAGAGGAAGAGCCAGCGGCTGGAAGCTCATCCCGGTTCAGACAGTATTGTGAATTTCCCACCGGAGCAGCATTCCTGAAATCAGCTATGAGAAGTAGGGAATGACGTTTACCGCACGTTACGCGGCATGAGTGTCCGGTCGGAAGAAGACCGGGAATAAGGGTGGTACCACGGATTACAGACTTCGTCCCTGTTTGGGGATGGAGTTTTTTTATTACCTAAACCAAAAACCCTGAAACTATTTTAAAGGAGTTCAGTCATGAAAGAAAAACTGCAGAAAATCAGAGAAGAGGCCATTGCACGGATCAAAGCATCCGCGAATCCTGATGCGCTGAATGAAGTACGTGTATCAGTACTTGGAAAGAAAGGTGAACTTACCGCTCTCTTAAAGAGTATGAAGGAGGTGGCTCCGGAAGACCGTCCGGCATTCGGACAGCTGGTAAATGACACCAGAGCTGAGATTGAGAAAGTGATGGAAGAAGCAAAGAAGAATATGGACAAGCTTCTTCTGGATGCAAAACTGAAATCAGAAGTCATCGACGTTACCCTTCCGGCAAAGAAGAACAGTGTAGGACACAGACATCCGAACACCATCGCGCTGGAGGAAGTAGAGCGTATCTTCATCGGTATGGGATATGAAGTGATCGAAGGCCCGGAGGTAGAGTACGACCTTTACAACTTTGAGAAGCTGAATATTCCGGCAAACCATCCGGCAAAGGATGAGCAGGATACCTTCTATATCAATAAAGACATCGTGCTCAGAACCCAGACATCCCCGGTACAGGCAAGAACCATGGAGAAAGGAAAGCTCCCGATCCGTATGATCTCTCCGGGACGTGTATTCCGTTCTGACGAGGTGGATGCCACCCATTCCCCGTCCTTCCATCAGATCGAGGGACTGGTTATCGATAAGAACATCACCTTCGCTGACCTGAAAGGAACTCTGGAAGAGTTTGCAAAAGAGCTGTTCGGTGAGAACACTAAGACCAAATTCCGTCCGCATCATTTCCCGTTCACGGAGCCGAGCGCGGAGGTAGACGTATCCTGCTTCAAATGCGGCGGCAAGGGATGCCGTTTCTGTAAAGGTTCCGGCTGGATTGAGATCCTTGGCTGCGGTATGGTACATCCTCATGTGCTGGAAATGTGCGGCATTGATCCGAACGAGTACACCGGTTTCGCATTCGGTGTCGGCCTGGAGCGTATCGCGCTGCTGAAATATGAGATCGATGACATGAGACTGCTGTACGAGAATGATATTCGTTTCCTGCGTCAGTTCTAAAGATGCCATCAACAGATAGTACAATAGTTTAGGAGGATTACAAAGATGAATACATCTTTATCATGGATAAAAGCATATGTGCCGGAGCTTGATGTGACGGCTCAGGAGTTCACCGATGCCATGACCCTGTCTGGCTCCAAGGTGGAAGGATTTACAAAAATGGACGCTGACCTGGAGAAAATCGTCATCGGTCAGATTAAGAAAATTGAGCGTCACCCGGATGCAGATAAACTGATTATCTGCCAGGTGGATATCGGAGAGGCTGAACCCATTCAGATCGTAACAGGCGCTCCCAATGTGAAAGAAGGGGACAAAGTTCCGGTCGTTCTGGACGGCGGACGCGTAGCAGGCGGCCATGATGGCAAGATGACACCGGGCGGAATCAAGATTAAAAAAGGCAAACTCCGGGGTGTAGAGTCCAACGGTATGATGTGCTCGATCGAGGAGCTTGGTTCCAACAGAGATATGTATCCGGAAGCTCCGGAATACGGCATCTACATTTTCCCGGAGGATGCAGAGGTTGGCGCAGATGCCATTGAAGCACTGGGACTTCATGATGTAGAGTTTGAGTTTGAGATTACTTCCAACCGTGTAGACTGCTACAGCACTTTAGGACTGGCAAGAGAGACCGCTGCTACCTTCCACAAAGAGTTCAAAGCTCCGGTCGTAGAAGTCAAAGGCTGCGGCGGAGACGTCAATGATTATGTAAAAGTAGAAGTACAGGCAGAGGATCTCTGCTCCAGATACTGTGCAAGAGTCGTAAAGAATATCCGTCTGGCTCCGTCACCGGAATGGATGCAGAGAAGACTGGCATCCGTTGGTATCCGTCCGATTAACAACATCGTAGATATTACCAACTATGTCATGGAAGAGTATGGCCAGCCTATGCACGCTTATGATCTGGATACCATTGCAGGCCATCAGATTGTAGTCCGCCGTGCATCTGAAAATGAGAAATTCGTCACGCTGGACGGACAGGAGAGAACCCTGGATGAGGATGTTCTGGTGATCTGTGACGGCGAGAAAGCCGTTGGTATCGCAGGTATCATGGGTGGAGAGAACTCCATGATTACCGATGATGTGAAGACCATGCTGTTTGAGGCGGCCTGCTTCGACGGCACTAATATCCGCCTTTCCAGTAAGCGTGTCGGTCTTCGTACCGAGGCTTCCGGTAAATTCGAGAAGGGTCTGGATCCGAACAATGCACAGGCAGCCATCGACCGTGCATGCCAGCTGATCGAAGAACTGGATGCCGGTGAT
>CAVCTH010000107.1:0-7098 GCA_963604695.1 Clostridiales bacterium
ATGTGTTAAGCACGCCGCCAGCGTTCATCCTGAGCCAGGATCAAACTCTCATGTTAAAAAGTTGATCGAAGTTCGGATTACTTAGCTTGGCTAATTTATCCTAAACCTTCATTACTTGGTTTTTGTTCTGAATTTTCTCAAATCCAAAGGTCTAAACCAGACCTTTTATTTTAGAATTTTCAGGGTTTGTGTATTATTCAGTCTTTAATTTTAAAGGTACATCGAAACTTGCGTTTCGCAACGCAGAAGGAGGGATTTGAACCCTCGCGCCGCTACTAACGACCTACTCCCTTTCCAGGGGAGCCCCTTCAGCCACTTGGGTATTTCTCCAAAATGCCTGTCCATGACAGTTTTATAAAATTGTTGTTCTTACACACTCTCTCGTGTGAAACGGAGAGAGTGGGATTCGAACCCACGCGCCCTTGCGGACAAACGGTTTTCAAGACCGCCTCGTTATGACCACTTCGATATCTCTCCATGAGCGCTCTCCACAAGCGACTTTGTTATTCTAGCAGTATACGCTCATTTTGTCAACTATGTTTTTCAAATTTTTTCGATTTTTTTCATTTTTATTTTACATAGTTTCAAAAAGCCTGTATTTCCAGGCTTTTCTATCTGTCCAGGAATGCCTCTGCCACTTTCAGATCTTCCGGTGTGGTCAGTTTCATATTCTCATAGGATCCCTGCACCAGTTTTACTGGATGCGCGCACATGGTCTCCACTACCATGGCATCATCCGTAATCTGCACTCCCTGATCCAGCAGTTCCTGTTCCCGTTCGATCACCTGGCGGTAAGCTGGTACAATCAACTCCGCATCAAATACCTGCGGCGTCTGAATCTGCCATACCAGGCTCCGCTTCGGAGTCTCCCGGATAAACCCATTTTCATCTGCAACCTTAATGGTATCTTTTACGGGCATACCAACGACACAGGCACCATGCTCCAGCGTCTCTTTATATACACGTTCAATCATATCTTCCGTCAGGAACGGTCTTGCCCCGTCATGGATAAAAACAATCCGCTGCTCCATATCAGAGATTGCCTGCAGTCCCCGATAGACAGAGTGATAGCGTTCTGCTCCTCCTGCCACCACTGCACGCACTTTCTGAAAACCGTATTTCTCCACAATTTCTTCCTTGCAATAGGAAATCAGATCTTCTCCGGTTACCAGAATAATTTCATCGATCCATTCTGATGTTTCAAATGCATGAAGGGAATACCAGAGAACCGGCTTTCCCTTCAGATCCAGAAACTGCTTCTGAATCTTTGTACCCATCCGTTTTCCCTGGCCTGCTGCCAGTACAATTGCCGTGCTCTTCTTTTCTTTGGACATGCTGTTACCTCTCGCCCAGTTTCAGATTCGGAACTGCATTCAAATCAAGTCCCGATCTGGTTCCTGCCATATATTCATAGTAAGCTGCCGCACCAATCATAGCCGCATTATCCGTACAGAGAATCGGTGACGGATAATAGAGCGGAATGCCCTGTTTGTCGCAGGCTTCTTTCATGGCTGCACGGAGGGCAGAGTTGGATGCCACACCTCCTGCCATGGCAAGCTTCGGAATCTTGTAGTCTTTCACTGCCTGAATAGCATGTCCTACCAGCACATCACATACTGCCTTCTGGAAGGATGCGGCAATGTCTGCCTCCACGATAGGTTCCCCTTTCATTTTGCAGCCGTTCAGATGGTTCAGAACAGCAGATTTCACGCCGCTGAAACTGAAATCATAAGGAGAATCTTCCACTTTTGCCCGTGGAAAATGAATGGCGTCCGGATTTCCCTCTTTCGCCAGCTTGTCAATCTTCGGGCCGCCCGGATAACCAAGTCCGATGGCACGGGCCACTTTATCAAACGCTTCTCCTGCCGCGTCGTCTCTGGTATGTCCGATAATCTCGTATTTTCCATAATCCTTGACTACTACCAGATGGGTATGTCCGCCGGAAACCACCAGACAGATAAACGGCGGCTCCAGATCTTTATTTTCTATGTAGTTTGCAGAAATATGTCCCTCAATATGGTGCACTCCTACCAGCGGCACGCCGGACGCATAGCTGATGGCTTTTGCCTCTGCCACACCAACCAGCAGAGCTCCCACCAGGCCCGGACCATAGGTAACGCCGATGGCATCCATGTCTTTTAAGCCCATGCCCGCTTCGGCAAGCGCTTCTCTGATGACATAATTAATCTTTTCAATATGCTTCCGTGATGCAATCTCCGGCACAACGCCTCCATACAGCGTATGCAGGGCAATCTGAGAAGAAATAATATTGGACAGCACTTCCCGTCCATTCTTAACGACTGCAGCGGCGGTCTCGTCACAGGAGCTTTCGATGGCAAGAATATAAACGTCTTTCTTCTCTTCCATTTCTACTCCTCCTTTTCAAAATCCAGTTCCACGGATTTCTTATCTTTTCCGGCTTTTGCCGCCGGGAATATTTTTCTTACTTCATCCATATATTCTTCCGGTCTGGTCAGGGACGGACTGTAATGGGTCAGCCACATTTCTTTTACCTGTGCGGTTTTGGCAAGCTTTGCCGCCTCGTAAAATGTCATGTGTTTATATTCTCTGGCCTTTGCCTCTTTGTCTTTCTCCCCGTACATGCCTTCGCAGATAAACAGGTCGGAATGATCCGCATGGTCGATAATGGACTGGGTCGGTCTGGTATCGGTACAGTACGTAAGCTTGATTCCCTTTCGCTGCGCGCCCATGACCATCTCCGGAACATAGGTCTTTCCGTCTTCTTCTACGGTCTCGCCTTTCTGGAGACGATTCCAGTACTGCTTTGGAATATCCAGTGCCAGTGCTTTCTCCAGCTGGAATTTACCGGCACGGTCAAGTTCCAGTGTATAACCATAGCAGGTTACATTGTGGTTGACACGAAATGCCGTCAGACGGTATCCATTGATTTCAAATGTCTCTTCCGGTCCGTTGATTTCTTTATAAATAATCGGGAATGGCAGTTCCGGCGCAATGACCCGGAGGGCATTGACCACACGTTCCAGTCCTTTGGGTCCGATCAAGGTCAGCGGCTCTTTCCGGTCCGCATTTCCCATGGTCAGCAAAAGTCCCGGAAGACCACTGATATGATCCCCGTGGTAATGGGTAAAGCAGATTACGTCAATGGGTTTAAAGCTCCAGCCTTTTTCCTTGATGGCAATCTGGGTTCCCTCTCCGCAGTCAATCAGAAGACTGCTTCCATTATAACGCACCATCAGCGAAGTCAGCCAACGGTAAGGAAGCGGCATCATACCGCCGCTTCCAAGCAAGCATACATCTAACATAGTTTCTCCTATAAAAGTTCCGTCTGCTCCTCTTTGTCCACCGGAATGGAAAATCCGGCAGTCAGCCGGTCATAGCATTTTTCACACAAATCAAAAGAATGAATCTCTCCATCCTTTTCTGAAAAAAATCCCCATTCTGCCGTTCCATGGAATACCCCTTCCTGAAGGATTCCATTCTGAAGCTTCAGCGCTTTCCCACACTGATTGCAGACGATTTTCGTTAACTGTTTTCCTTCCCTGTCTGTATACTGACGCATATTGTCCTCCTCCTTTTTTCTGGTACGGTTTCATTATAATTTTCTGAAACCTGATCGGAAATAGGAGATTACTGGTCAGACATCCCGCAGCCACATGATCAGGGCATCTTCTTTTGGTTTCTCATAGAAACCTTTTCGGACTCCTTCTGACCGGAATCCAAGTTTTTCATAGATATGAATGGCTGGCTGGTTGCTCACACGAACTTCCAGCGTAAATGCACTCATACCTCGTTTTCTTCCCTCCGAAATCAGTGCTTCCGTAAGGGCAGACCCGGTTCCCTCTCCTCTGTTTTCCGGAAATACGGCAATATTGGTCACATCGCCCTCTCCCGCAATCATGAGGAGTCCCGCATAACCTGTGATTTTTCCGTCTTCCTCCGCCACAAGGAACAGATATTCCGGCCGGGAAAGGCTCTCTCTCAGATTATGTTCTGACCAGGGCACAGAAAAAACAGTCTGTTCCAGCCGTGCCACTGCTCCCAGATCTTCTTCTTTCATCAGACGGATCATGCCTGTGCCTCTCCGTCTTTTTTTGCAGCTGCTTCTGCCTGCTCTTTTTCCATGCGTTCTCTCTCTGCCTGTGCCATACGGAGATATTCCGGCTGGTGTTCATCCGCTGTTTCCAGCTTCCCTTCCCAGAGATAGGTGAGAGCCAGAGCGCCGACTGCCCCTGCACGCTGTTTATTCATATGGGCCGGTGCAAAGGACACCTTTTTTCCTGCGCTGGTCAGTTCTTCCAGAAGTCCGCTTTCCAGACGCTCCCGGAATACCGGAACTCCATCTCCCAGGAAAATCACATCCCGTTTCCGTTCACAGAGCTTCTTTGCAATCACCTGGATATCCACTGCCATCTGCGGTTCCAGCACATTCAGACTATCTCCGGCAAATTCATAGATTCCCGTATAAACCTGATTTCTCCGGGCATCCATAATCGGGCAGATCAGACGATCCGTTCCAAACAGATTATAAGCCAGTCCATCCACCGTCGGAATTGCAACCAGCGGTTTGTCAAGAGCCAGACCCAGTCCTTTCGCAGTGGCGGAGCCAATACGCAGTCCGGTAAAAGATCCCGGTCCTGCTGCCACAGCAATGGCGTCAATGCTTTCCAGATCCAGATCAATCATTTTCACAATGGCATCCAGCATTGGAAGCAGTGTCTGGGAATGTGTTTTCTTATAATTGATGGTATATTCTGCCAGAAGGTTGCTGCCGGAAGCATCGCCTTCCACTACAGCCACACTGGCTACCAGCCCGGAACTGTCCAGGGCCAGCACTTTCTTATAGGTCTTTTCCATTGTTATGCCTCCCATCCGTCAATTCCTTCGATCCGGATTTTCCGGTAGTCAAATCCTTTTTCCAGATCTTTTTCAATGGTAATCCGGCCAGTCTCTTCCGGAAGAAGTTCCCGGATCAGATCCGCCCATTCAATGAGGCATACTCCATTTCCATAGAAGTAATCCTCATAACCGATCTCATCCATCTCTTCCACATCACCAATTCGGTATACATCAAAGTGATAAAAGGGCAGGCGTCCGCTCTCATATACCTGTACAATGGTAAACGTAGGACTGTTTACCGGTTCTGTAATTCCAAGTCCCTTTGCCAGTCCCTGGGTAAATACGGTCTTGCCGACGCCCAGATCTCCGGTCAGGGAAATGATGGTGCCCGGTTTTGCCCGTTCACCGATCTTCTGTCCCAGCGCAAATGTCTCTTCTGCACTGTTGCTTTCTATTGTTATGCTCATATTATCTCTCCAACTGCGGATTCTCCGCATAAAAAATGTGCTGCAACCATACGTAGTACGATTGTAGCACAATTTTTTTTCAAACACAAATAATTATCTGACTCCCTTTAAAATCGGGCTGATATGTTTGTACAGCAGTACAGTGATCACAGAAACCAGAACTCCCTTGATCAGATTGAACGGTGCAACCGCCAGCAGAACAAAGGTCCAGATTCCATTGATGGCCGGATTGATGGCCGCTCCCATCTGTACAAAAGTATCAATCGGCATTCCGAATGCTTTTGCATAAGCAGGAAGCAGTACCAGCGCATTGATAAATACAGCCGCTGCAGACATAATCAGAGTTCCTGCCACCAGTCCTGTAATGGCATGTTTCCGGCTTTTCTTTTTCTTATAGATCAAAGCTGCCGGGATTACAAATGCACATCCCATCACAAAGTTTGCAAACTCTCCTACAAATGCGGTGTCCGTTCCGTTGATGACCAGGTTCAGAAGCACTTTAATGAGCTCTGTCATAACGCCTGCCACCGGTCCCAGTGCAAATGCGCCTACCAGAATCGGCACCTCACTGAAGTCCAGCTTGTAGAATCCCGGTGCAATAAAGGGCAGCGGAAATTCCATGAGCATAAGGACGACGGAAATGGCGCCCAGCATTCCCACGCTTACCATGGTTCTGGTAGCGGATGTGGTGTTGGTTCTTGCTGCAGTTGTGGTTGTTGCTTTCATGTTGATATTCTCCTTCCATTTCTCAAGAGATCCAGCCGGAGAAAACAAAAGCCCCGGATTATTTCTAATCCGGGGCACTGATACGCGTATGCATATGCTGTATTTTCTTCTCTCATCCAGACTTTAACTGTCGGTACCGGAATCACACCGGTTCAGCCGCATCACTGCGGGTCGCGGACTTCTGTGCAGAACTCGGTTCTGCCATACACCGCCGGTGGGGAATTACGCCCCGCCCCGAAGAATCTCTCTTAAATTTTCTTTTTACAGTATAACTCTGTCTGCGCTCTTATGCAACCTCTTTTTATTCACCTGTGCTAAGAGAAGATACATAATCATTCAGCGCGTCAATATCAGCAGATACAGCGCCGCTGTTTTGTTTCTGCTCATATTTATATACAACAGAATAGCCAAGCCATCCTACCAGTGCCAGCACCAACAGCCCTGCACAGAGCTTTGTAAGCAGCACCTCACGTTTTTTCTTCGCCTCAATGGCTTTTCTGTTTCTTTTTTTCTCTTTATTGCGATCAACTTTTTCCTGACTCATTGATTGCGTCTCCTTTACTGCATATTATCATTATTATACCATACCATCAGGAAAATACCATGCTTTTTTTCAGTTGGTCTGCGCATCCAGCTCAATCTCGATATAATCGCCCAGCGCATGAGGCACTTCCATGCAGATCCAGACCTTTCCGTCCGCCAGATAAGAATATCCATAAGGTGCACTTCCGTCTTCTGCATAATCGTAGCCTTCCAGTGATCTGGCCAGACTGTCCGGTGTCTCATAAATGCTCACCAGACGCTCCTGGAAATAAGGCGCCAGGGATTCTTCCACATAGTATCCGGTTCCGGCAAAGAGATTTTCCGCCAGCTTTTCCACATTTACGTGATCTTTCAGCCGGATGCTCTCTCCCGTGTTCAGATCAATGTTATAGGTATACTTGAAG
The DNA here is from genome assembly GCA_963604695.1 of Clostridiales bacterium. GTDB lineage: Bacteria > Bacillota > Clostridia > Lachnospirales > Lachnospiraceae > Hominiventricola. Next base: position 6,959 of record CAVCTH010000107.1, read on the forward strand.
CTGTAGGGATGTGCCGCGTCTTCTTCGTTTATCTGTCCATTCATCAGGATAGACAACGTATCCGGAGTCATGGTCTTTATCGTATAGGAAACCTCATAGGAACTTCCCTGGCTCTCTTCCACAGATAACCAGCCTTCCAC
>CAVCTH010000108.1:0-917 GCA_963604695.1 Clostridiales bacterium
CCCTTATATGTTCTGTTCCCGGTCTTACCGGGCTTTGTGGACATGCTGTTTTTGCATCTCCTCCTGTTATCGGTGCGTCTTTTCGCCCCTTCACTTATATAGAGTCCTGAAGTTTGAAAAAGGTTTTAAAGTTTCGAAATTTTTTCAAATTTTTTTCAGCTGTGTTCCGCCAGAGCTGCCAGCTCCGCATAGCTGCGGTTATCTGCATTATCATAATCAAACAGTATTTCCTCACCGCCATGCTGCGCCGTAAAATCATCGATATCGACCTGGGCCTCTTCTGCGGATACTGCGCTTCCGTTTATTTCACCGCTGTAGCCTACAGTATCAAAGTCATTTGTTGCTTCATTGTACTCTGTTGAATACGAAGCCTCTGCCTCCACTTGAAGCTGTGTACCATTCAGCGAAACAATACTATAGGTAGATCCTCCTGCCCCAAATTGCTCAGAGTACAGCTTTCCTGTTCCAGGATAGTAGGTAACACATCCCGTACCTCCGGTCTCACCGCAATATACCGCCTTGCCGTCCGCCATTTTGCCGATTCCCACACCAGATGCATTGCTCGAGTTGAACGTGAACAGGATTTCATCTGTGCCATCACCATCCAGATCCGCAAGCTGCCATTTCAACAGCTTCATGCTTTCCGCATCCGCTGCGTCAGGGTACTCGGACTGCAGCATCTCATAGTACGCCGCTGCCAATTCTGTTTCCTTCTGCTCCTGGGCCTCAATCGTGTCATATGTACTCAAATATGCCTGGAACTCCGCGGTCTGGTCTTCTGTACCGATCACATTGTATGCCGCATAGCCATGATCGGTGTCTGATCTCTGAAAAACAACGCGATCCTTCAGCGTCAGCACATTGGGATCCTCCAGGAAAAATCGATAGGAAATTCCCTCTGAGGACGCAATTTGTAC
>CAVCTH010000108.1:927-7094 GCA_963604695.1 Clostridiales bacterium
ATTTGTACCTCCGTCTCTCCCACTTTTCCCCGCCATGCGTCTTCACCATCTTCCTCCACAGCCTCAGCTGTCCATCGGTAATAGCCTCTGACCTGTCCGTCAATTGCCGCCAGAAAATCGAAAATATCGGTGTCGTCATCAATGAATTCTGCTAAATCACCGCAGTAGATCGTTTGACAATGCTTTTCGGCATTCGCATCAGCATCCGCTTCAAGCACAAAGGTAATCTCTGGTTCGCTGTAACTCAAGGTTTCAAGTTCCACCCCTTCACCGCCATAGCGCTCTATCGGCTCCCCATACTTCGCAATGATCTCATCTGCGCTTAAGCCAAAGCATTCCATCAGCTCCGTGGGTTCAGAGGCAGCGATCTCTGCCTCTGTTTCTGCCGCCGTACTTTCCTCTAAGGGTACTGCTGTTGTTTCCGCCGCTTCTGTCTCTGCTCCCGGATCCAGCACCATCGTCTTTACAGCCACACCGCCGCCGGCAATAACCGCAGCCGCAGCGACCGCGATCACTGCCTTGGCAGCCAGCGTCATTCCACCTGCAGCAGCCGTTCCGGCGCCACCAACACCGGTAGCTGTTGCAGCCGATATACCTGCCGCCCCGACAGCACCACCATTGGCCGCAGCGGATCCTGCTGCCACAGTTTCGGATGCCGCCGAAGCCTGTGAAATACCGCCGGCAGAAGTGAGAGAGCCAGCATTAGCCTCTGTTGCAGCAGCAGCTGATGATTCTCCGGCTGCCTTGCCTCCGGCAAGAGTGACGCTGGAAATGGCCAGACCGGCTGCCTCCGCTGCCATATTTTCTTCGAAGGCCACTGCCAATACGGTAGCAATGCCCACCACAGGAAGCTCCACGCCCAGCCGACGAAAATCGCCTTTATAGGCCATAAGTTTCTGTTTGCCCTGGTGCAGTCTGGATTTGATGGTATTTTCCGAGATGCCGAGCTGCCCGGCCATCTCCCGAATGGTCATTTTCTGCCCGTAAACCATCATCAAAGCATCCCTCTGCTCCGGCGTCAGCAGGGCCAGTATCTGGTTCACAATTTCTGTCACCGCCTTGCGGTCTGCCACGAGCTCGGGATGAATTTCCTCTCGTTCATCCTCGAACTCCGGCAGCTGTCCATCCTCTGTCTCCATTTCCGAAAAGGACTGCTGCGGATGGGCCTTCTGCTTCTTCAGATGCGCAATGGCCATCCGCTTTGCAATGATATTGACCCAGCTCTGAATGCCCTTCGGATCCTTCAGCTGGGAAATGTATTTATATACCTGCACATAGGTGTCCTGCAGCAGATCCTCGCAGTCTGCGCTGACCGTACAATAGCGGCGAATGATCGCCATAGCCTGGCCGCTGGTTTCTCTGTAGATCACCGGAAATGCCGCTTCATTTCCCGCCTGCATGGCTTCTACAGCTTCAATCAAAGTCATACTCTGTCCCCTGTGTTTATCACTACTTTTTCAAGTCAATTATTTCTTATTTCAGAACGATCTCTTTCATCAACGCATTGCAATTTGCGCGCCTTTCACTTGACCAGCGAATTGTCACATACTCCTGGTTGCTGACATCAACACGGATCTTCTTTGCATTTTCAATATCCTTTGTCAGATTATAAGAAGCAAGTATTTTATCATCATCGCCTATAAATGAAAGCGTGTACTCCGGATGATCATCCTGTACAATGTATATAGCATTCGCGCTGCCTAATATAGCTTTCATGCTTAATTCGCTATATTTTTTATCCAATTTGTACTGTACATATCCATAATCAACCAGCATATAACCATTGTTCCATATGGACCCAGACGCTGTTTCCTCTGCATCAAACGTACGAAATGCCCTTTTCGTAACCGGTGTCAATTCACTGATGCTTGTCTCAGTGGCAGCTGATGAATTGGAAACCGTTGATGACTGTCCAGATCCAGCGGAAGCTGCCGTTGTAGCTGCGCCTACATTCTTTGTCTGCACCACGCCATTGACTGTCCAGGCGCCTTTGGCATCAACTGTATACCCATCTGGTGCTGTGGTATTCATCAGGCAATATCCATACTGGTCAAAATAATAGCACTCTGCCACACCGTCTCCGTTGCCGTCGATCCACTGCCAGGCGCTGGCCGGCCAGGTTCCGTTTCCATTGTCATACCACCAGCCCTGGTTGTTGCTTGCCCACTGAGCGGCAAATGCCGTCAGATTCATCATGCTGCCTGCCAATACCACCGCTGCTGCCACTTTCCACTTCTTCATTTTCCCATTCTCCTTTGTATGATCTCTTCCCGGCTTTTCCGGGCTTTGCGGACATGCTGTTTTTTGCATCTCCTCTTGTTTTCGGTGCGTTCTTTCGCCCCTTCACTTATATAGAGTGCTCAAGTTCGAAAAAGGTTTTAAAAACGCAAAAAAATTTTCAACATTGTTTTCGCACCTGCATACTTGGTCATATTACCCCCCCCACAGCAGTATTTGTAAACAATCAGTTCACAATTTTTTCACAAAAATCCAGCTATTTGGCAATAAAAACGCAGGCCTGCTTCGACCTGCGTTTTTTGCCATGTTCTGAGGGAAATGCTGATCTGATCAGTCTTTCCTTCGCGTTCTGTCACTGTTCCTCTTCCGGGTACGTCAGTCCCCACGCCTTCCTGAACTGCGTCATCATTTCCATGACATCTCTTGTATAATCCATGTACATGCAATCCGTTTCTCCGGCAATGGTCTTCTCCATATCCGAAAGCTCATATGCCAGTGCATCCTCATGCGCACCGGCCCGAATCATCCGGGTCTCTCCTGTCTCCGCATCTACGATCTTTGCCTCCCAGGCGCGCGGATACTCCATGACCTCGATGTAACCCTTTTCACAGGATACCATACCTCGCTTCGGCTGCTTGGAATGCATGGACAGCATCACCGCAGCCATCTGTCCTTCCTTATTGCTCAGCAGCAGCCCCGCCTGCTCATCCACTCCTGTCGGGGCCGCCTTCATTTGCGACAGCAGCCGATCCGGCTTGGAATCCATGAACCAGCGAATGAAGGACAGTGCATAGACCCCGATATCCAGCATGGCACCGCCTGCCAGATTCCGGTTAAAGAAGCGGTTTTCCATGTTGTATTCCTTAAAGCTGCCGAAATTCATCGTGATCAGGTTCACGCGTCCCAGCTTCCCGGCGTCCAGGATCTCCCGCAGCTTCTTATAGATCGGCATATGAAAAATGGTCATCGCCTCAGCTACAATGACGCCCTTCTCCTTGGCCAATGTCAGCGCCTCTTTCAGTTCTTCGCTGTTCAGTGTAATGGACTTCTCCACCAGAATATGCTTTCCGTTCTCAATGGCCTTCTTCATAAACTGCATATGGGTGTTGTGGGGCGTGGTAATGTAGACCACATCCACATCCGGGTCCGTAAACATTTCATTGTAATCCCTGTAGACCTTGCGGATCCCGTATTTTTCCCCAAAGCGCACTGCCTTTTCATGGGTCCTGTTGCCCACAGCATAAAGCTTTTTTCCATTCTTCTCAAGCGCAGCTGCCATCTCATTGGCGATCACCCCCGTTCCCAGTACGGCCCAGTGAATTTCTCTCATCCTGTCTTCCTCCATATGAAAACGCCCTTTTCCTGTCTGGCTTTCCGCATAGCTACAGCACCATGACCAGCGTACCTGCTCCGATCAGAATGCAGCCGATCAGAGAGCGGGCCGTGAATTCCTCATGCAGGAAAATGAAGGCCAGCACCAGCGTGATCACCACGCTCAGCTTATCGATCGGCACGACCTTGGAGGCCTCACCGATCTGAAGCGCCCGGTAATAGCACAGCCAGGATGCACCGGTGGCAAGGCCCGATAATACCAGAAAGAGCCAGCTTTTCCGGCTGATCTCCGAGATCCCGCTATGTGTATGCGTCAAAAAGACCATCAGCCAGGCCATCACCACGACCACCATGGTGCGGATCGCCGTTGCCAGATTGGAGTTGACACCGTCAATACCGACCTTGGCCAGAATGGATGTCAGCGCCGCGAACACTGCCGAAAGAACCGCAAATACTGCCCACATAAAATCGCCTCCTCATAGCTTCGTGTCCGATCATTATAATACAGGCCGTCCGAAATGTTTAGCGCCTTGACATTAAACATATTAACAAAGTCGGCATCGTTGCGGCATCCGGCATCTTCAGTTCCTTTCCGTTCAGAAGGATTTTTTCACTCCGGAGCTTGTCGGAGGAATAGCGAAAACGGTTATACTGCCGGGAGTGTTGCGTTATTTATTTTTTGTGGTCAGAAAAATCATAAAACGGATGTAAGTGTACACCACCAGAACCACAGCAATTACGGTTTCCACAAACACAAGGCCGGCAAGCGCCGGAAGCGGATGTCCCAGCTTTGCCGCACAGGCCATGGTCTGCTTAGCCGCAATGGCACTGATAACAAACGGGAACGTGAACGCCGCATAGCTTGGATAAAACGGCATTTTGAGATATCCCACGACTTTCACCAGAGCAAACAGATACAGGACCGTTGCCAACACAAACAACACCATAAGAAATCCAAAAGACTTCGGCGTCACAGACTGGACATATCCAGCCACACAGAGACTTGCCGGTGCCGCGTAAATACAGAGCAGAGGCTTCGCCGGATCCGGCACATTTTTCACCGTCACATAGCGGTAAGTCACCAGAATCAGCAGCAGAATTAGTGATACAAAGCCAAACCAGAAAGTTGCCGCGCCGATGGCCGTTTTTTCATACGCCGGTGCCGTGATGGCCGCCACCGCAATGCCGACATAGATAATGTAATAGCTGGCGAATACCTTCGGCATCTGAAGCTTACATAAAAATGTCACGGTAAAGTACACGATCAGAATCACATGAAGCAGAATCGCAAATAGCCAGATACCATACGCCGCCTGACCGATCCACGGTTTTGCGTAAGTACTTAAGATCATCAGTGCCATAGAACCGGTACCAGCAACACTGGCCGTGATCGGGTTCTTCATATCTTCTCTGATCATCTGCGGAAAACAGATCAGTTTTGCCAGAACCAGGATCAGCAGCAATGCGGCAAACAGTCCGCACACCTGCCGGATTCCTTCCGAATAGCTCTGCAGCAGATTTCCAAGCGCCGCGGTTCCCAGCATCACGCCACATAAGGGGACCGGAACCTTTTTAATCATCTCTTTCATATGTGCCCCCTTCAATCAGATTTCCGCGATAGCACGGCGCGGTGCCGGCTCATCAATCTCATCCAGATTCTTAATGCCAAGTTCGCGGCAGACGATCTGCGCTACCTTCCATGCGCATAATCCGGTAAAGAAGATGCACTGCTCTTTGTGTTCGCCCTGTCCCATGTTAAACTCTTTTGTCAGGACCCGGCAGCAGATGGCATTCTTCCCATTTGCTCCTTTAAACCAGTCATGCAGCTCATGTGTCAATTCCATACATTTGATGCTCTTCGGATCCGTCGGTCCCTTCTGCTCAGTACGCCCAAAGAACATGCCGAGAGCCAGCACACCGCCGTTGAATGCTCCGCATGCGCAGCCAGATTTGCCTGCGCCTACCGCCATTCCGGAAGCCATGGCAATGACCTCTTCCGGTACGTCAAGCTGAAACTCGTCACGGATCGCGCTCATCAGTGCCTCACAGCAGTAGTAACCACCTTTGAACTTTTTCTCTGCCACCCGCTGAACCTCTCTTGGGCTGATTTCGATAACTCCAATCTTCATCTGCAACATCTCCTTACTTTCATTTTTCACAATGTAACTGATATATTTTTAGTAAAATCATACAATATATCCAATGGTTTTCCGCATACCTACAGTACCATGACCAGGGTACCGGCGCCGATCAGAATACAGCCGATCAACGACCGGGCCGTGAATTCCTCATGCAGAAAGGCAAATGCCAGTATCAGCGTAATCACTACGCTCAGCTTATCGATCGGCACGACCTTGGAGGCCTCACCGATCTGAAGGGCCCGGTAATAGCACAGCCAGGATGCACCAGTGGCAAGGCCCGATAATACCAGGAAGAGCCAGCTCTTCCGGCTGATCTCCGCGATCCCGCTCTGCGTGTGTGTCAGAAAGACCATCAGCCATGCCATCACCACGACCACCATGGTGCGGATCGCCGTCGCCAGATTGGAGTTGACGCCGTCAATGCCGATCTTGGCCAGAATGGAGGTCAGTGCCGCA
>CAVCTH010000109.1:0-2885 GCA_963604695.1 Clostridiales bacterium
GGGGAAGCCAGAGAGATCTTGATTCTGAATCCGGGCGAGACGGTCAGCACCATTGCAATTAAAGAAATTCAGGGAGAATAAAACGATGAGCAGAAGTATTTTGGAGACTTTACCGATGCCCATCAAGGTTACTCCTTATGAGCATCAGAAGCAGGCGTATGCATTTGCCTGCAGGAAATTTGGCCTGATGGGAAATGCCAGAACCAGCGACGGGGTGGCACTTCTCATGGAAATGGGCTGCGGCAAGACGATTACCAGTGTGGGTATTACGGGAGCTTTGTTTAAAACGGGGCATGTGGATCGCGTGCTGGTGGTATGCCCGCTGTCGATTGTGGGTGTATGGCAGCAGGAATTTGCACGATTTGCAGATTTTAACTATGAGCTGACCGTGCTGAAGGGAAGCTGTGCCAAGAAGAAGGAAATGTTGTCGGTGATACCGGATGAGGGACTGCAGATTGTGGTTGTGAATTATGAGAGTACCTGGAGAATCCAGGAAGCGCTGGAGGCGTTTGCGCCGGATCTGATCATTGCGGATGAGGCGCACAAGATTAAGGAGGCGCGGACTTCTCAGTCGAAGTGCCTGCATGCGCTGGGAGACCTGGCCAGGTACAAGCTGTTACTGACCGGTACGGTGATCACAAATAAGGAGCTGGATGTCTTTTCACAGTACCGCTATCTGAACCGGCAGATTTATGGCAGCAGCTTCTATCAATTCCGAAATCGGTACTTTGACATGGTGGGCTATGGCAATCATATTCCGAGGTTTAAGGCCTGGATGCTGGATGATTTCCTGCAGAAGATGCACTCCATTGCCTACCGGGTCACCAAGGAGGAGTGTCTGGATCTGCCTGACATCATTGAGGAGATTCGTGAGGTGGAGCTGGAGCCGAAGGCAATGAAAATGTACCGGGAGCTGGAGGAGAAATCCTACACTGCGCTGGATGAGGGTGAGGTATCGGTGGTCAATGTGCTGACGAAGCTGCTGCGTTTGTCACAGCTTACCGGAGGACATCTGCCGGATGATGGAGGCGATTCCACTATGGTCAGCAAGGCCAAGTTGGAGGCGCTGGAGGACATTATTGATGCTTCTCTTTCGGAGAATAAGAAGCTGGTGGTGATGGCCAGATTTGTGGCGGAACTCGATGATATTCAGGAGCTTCTGGAGAAGAAGGGGATCGGCTACGCCTGCGTGAGGGGCGGAGTGACCAATCGTGCGGAGGAGATTGCGAGATTCCAGGAAGAGGAGGACTGCAAGGTGTTTGTCGGGCAGCTTGCAGCAGCCGGGCTGGGTATCACGCTGACGGCGGCGTCCACCATGGTTTTCTACAGCCTGGATCATAGTATGTCGAATTTTGAGCAGGCCAAGGCGAGAATCCATCGTGTGTCGCAGAAGAATGACTGCTTATACATTTACCTGATCGCGAAGGGCACGGTGGATAAAAAGGTGCTGAAGTCCTTGAGGAGCAAGGTGGATCTGGCCAAGCTTCTGGTGGACGACTACAGAAAAGGAAAGAATCCGTTCAAGGATGAGGAGGTTCGGAATGGAGAATAAGATTTTTGAGCTGGCAGACCGGCTGAAGTCTGCAAAGGATGAGAAGAAGGAGCTGGATGCTCAGGTGAAGGAGGTTACGGCTGCCATTGAGCAGTTGGACCTGGCCTTGTCGGATGCTATGGCGGAGGCGGAGTGTGAGCGCTTCAGTCGTAATGGATCGACTTTTTATCTTAATACCAGATTGTATGCGTCACCGGTGGCCGGGCACAAGGAAGAGCTGTTTCAGGCTTTGAAGAAGAATGGTTACGGCGAAATCGTGACGGAGACGGTGAATGCCAATACGTTGGCATCATTTGTGAAGGAGCAGATGTCTCTGCATGATGAGGAGCTGCCGGCGTGGATTGCAGAAGTAGTTACGACTTTTGAAAAGGTCAGTGTCGGTATCCGTAAGGGATAGGTCAAAGGGGTTGCAGAAATTCCGGAGTAGTAGGGGAGGCAGATTCCCCTACTACTTAGCTCAATGAACAGGAGGTATCAGAGATGAGCGATAAGAATCATGTTACTGGGAATGAAGAGACAACGGCAGTTGCGGCCGGTGGATTTGCGGCTCTTGCCAATGCGGGAGCTCTGGGCAGTGTGTCAGAGGATCTGGCAGGGCTTGAGCTGACTTTTGATCGGATCAAGATTCCAGCCGGTGGATCTACGGCGTTTGAGATTCCGGATGGGGATGGAGACGACACAACGATGCTAAAGGACATCACTGGGGTTATTTTGCTGCATCATCCGGCCTATGCCTATTACACGGAGAAGTATGCCGGGGGATCGAATCCGCCGGATTGCGGGAGCTTTGACGGCGTTACCGGCGTGGGGAATCCAGGCGGCAGCTGCGGTAAGTGTCCTTATAACCAGTTTGGTTCCGGGGACGGGCAGAGCAAGGCGTGCAAGAATCGCCGCATGATCTACATTCTGATGGAGGGGGAGATTTTTCCAATGGTACTGTCTCTTCCGACCGGTTCTCTGAAGGAATTTACCAAGTACCTGAAGAGACAGCTGTCGAAGGGGCGCAAGCTGAATCAGATTGTGACGAAGATTTCGTTAAAGAAGGCGACCAGCGGATCCGGCATTGCATTTTCTCAGGCGGTATTTGCTTTTGACAGGGTATTGCGTCCGGAGGAGAAGGAAGCGATTACGGCAGTGACAGAGTCTGTGAAGGCGTATGCGGCAAATCTGACGGCAGCCGATTTTGCTGCGGCAGCGGAGGATATTCCATTTGTGGATGCGGAGACGGGAGAAGTTGTGGAACCGTTGAAATAAGGACATCGGATTTCAGAAAGAACCGGGAGGGCTTTAAGGCCTTCTCGGTATATGAGGTGATATCGATATGAATGAAAAG
>CAVCTH010000109.1:2895-7062 GCA_963604695.1 Clostridiales bacterium
AAAACAGATTATAAGGTCGTTACCACCGCGGTGGAGATCCTGGAGTATATCGGAGATTCGAAGGTAGTGGCATTTGACTATGAGACCGCGCCGAATGAGGAGTACCGGAAGGATGAGAAGGCGGCATTGGATCCGGCCAAGAGCCATATTGTGACTATGAGCATCAGTGTCAGGGAACATACGGGGATCATGATTCCAGTGGCGCATAAGGTGGGCGTGAATATCGAACAGAGGGAATTTCGGGAGTTCCTGCGGGAATTTTTGATGGATCCGGAGAGGGTCAAGGTGGCGCACAATTTATCTTTTGAGGCTATGTTTTCGTATGCACAGGGGATTGTGGTGCAGGCGCCGGTGTATGACACCATTGCTGCTGCGCAGATGACATTGAAGAACAGTACAGAGTTTCGGAAGCTGCATGAATCGGGATTAAAGAAGTTGGCGGCAGAGCTTTGTGGGGAGCCGCTTCCTTCTTTTGCTACGGTGACAGAAGGAAAGCATTTTGATGAGCTGGATCCGACGGACGCGGAGACCATTCGATACAGCTGCGCGGATGCGGATTTTGCCTTGCGGCTGCGGCGTATTTTTAACAACTGGTTTGACAAATTCCTGCCGCGTCACAGGTGGATTGTAGAGAATGTTGAATCTCCGACGGCAGTGTATCTGGGCATTATGAAATGCAATGGTGTGCCGGTGGATCTGGATTTGATGCTTGCGCGTAAGGCGGAGGCAGAGAGGGAGATGGAGCGAATCCGGCAGGACATTGCCTTTATGATCGGGGATATAAACATTGGAAGCAACTGCAGTACCAATGCCTTCAAACAGTATCTGTATAAGGATCTGGGGCTGCCGGTGCTGAAGGTGACGGAGTCTAACAGGGAGGCGGCGGATGATGCGACCATGATCATGCTGAAGGAATGGTGTGATCAGCATAAGCCGGAGTTATCGAGGCTTTTCACCCTGGTGCAGGAATATCGTAAGTGGGGAAAAATAAAGTCCACATATATTGATGGGTATCTAAAGTTTCGGAATGAAGCGACGGGGAAGCTGCATCCGAATTTCTTTGCTTTATCTACGGATACCGGGCGGTTTAACTGCTCCAAGCCCAATTGCCAGAATATGCCGCGGAAGACCAATGATCCCATCGGGGTGCGGAATTTCATCAAGGCACCGGAGGGACATCTGATAGTCAGCTGTGATTATTCTCAGATTGAGTTGAGGGTAGGCGCTCATTATTGTCAGGATGCCATCATGCTGGATACGTATCGAAGAGGTGGCGATATTCATGCTGCGACCACCAGTGTCATTTTCAACATTCCTTATGAACAGGCGGTGGATAAGCATGCCGAAAATTACAAGGAGCGGAGGACAATTGCCAAGAATGTGAATTTCGGTACTTTCTACGGCTTGTTTCCGAGAGGCCTGCAGAAGACATTGAAATTTAAGGCCGGAGTGGAGAAATCGGTGACGGAATGCGAGGAAATCATTGCGAACCTGAAGGCGGGCTATCCGAGTCTGACGACCTGGCAGGAGGAGACGAAACGGCAGGCAGCGCGGAGGAAGTATTGCGAGACGAGGCTGGGGAGGCGGAGATATTTGCCGAATATCGATTCGTGTGACTGGGGCAAGAAGTCCTTTGCGGAACGCTGCAGCATGAACACGCCGATACAGGGGACGGCAGCAGATATTTTGAAGCTGGCGCTGGGCAGGATCATTGCGGAGCTGCCGGAAAGGCCGTGGCTTCAGCCGATTTTACAGATTCATGACGAGCTGACCTTCATTATCCCGGAGGAGAGATTGTCCGAGGCGGTGGCATTTATCAAGGCTTGTATGGAGCCGCAGCCCTTTCCGGCCTTTGATCTGCCGCTGCTGGCAGAAGCATCGGTGGGGCCGTCCTTTGGCAAGATGGAGGAAATGGATGAGTAGGTTATGGATGCAAGAGGAGGAATTTGATGGATATTAAGGCACAGGATATTTTGAACAGCCTGTTTAATCCCAATGATACGGTATGTTTTCGTGTCTTTGATGATAGAAAGTCAGGGATTTTCTCCGGTCAGAAGTATTCGATAGAGTGCGGGAAATATGCTTCCCTGGAAGAGACGCTTAAGGAGCATAATGCACTGAATCGGGGGATTTTCTTTGTGGTGAATTATGGAGGGCAGGAGGACAGCCTGATTACCCGTATCAATGCGCAGTTTGTGGAGAGTGATGAGCTGTCGCTTAAGGAGCAGCAGGCGCAGATTGATGCCTTTGCGCTGCCGCCGTCCATGATCATCCGGACAAGGAAATCCCTGCATACCTATTGGTTTGTGAAGGGTGGAAAGGTGGATCGTTTTCGCGGGATACAGAAGCAGCTGGTGAAGCAGTTTCATGGGGATCCCATGTGCGTAAATGAGAGCCGTGTGCTGCGTCTTCCGGGATTTTATCATTGCAAGGAAGAGCCGGTACTGGTGGAGTGCATCTCGTTTCATCCGGAGAGGCGGTATACCCAGGAAGAGCTGTCGGAGGCACTGCCGAAGGTAGAGGAGACAGCGGTTGAGTCTAAGAAGGGGGCGGAAAAGGGACTGAGCATTGTACTGCATGAATGTGATTTTGTGAAGCATTGTAAGGAAAATGCGGCAGCGCTTTCGGAGCATGACTGGTACGCCATGATTTCCAATCTGGCGGTATTTGAGGGCGGTGTGGAATTGATCCATGTCCTCTCGAAGCCCTATGAAGGTTATGATGCGGTGGATACGCAGAAGAAGATTAATCACTTTTTGGAGTCCGGTACCCGACCGATGACTTGTAAGACCATTGCGGAAAAGGGCTTCAAGTGTCCGAAACTGCAAAGCGGGGAATGCAGCTGTAAGGCGCCGGCGGCGCTGTGTTATCAGCCCATGGCCCTGGAGGGATTGCGAGAATTGATTGCGGCGGTTCCGGTGACGGAGAAGGTTCTGGACAATATGAAGATGGCCAATGGCTTCGTAGAGAAGTATCTTTACAATCAGGACAATGTCATTGCCGAGACCATGATTACAACGGAGCTGAAGGAGCATTTTAAACTTAAGGCTACAGAGGTGAAGCCGCTGATCGCGCGGTATAAGGAGCTGGCGAAGGTATATCAGCAAGGACTGAAGGCGCGCAAGCATAAGGTGGAGAATGAATTGCCGCTTTGGTATGTGCCGACGGAGCATGGCATGAAGTTTATGCCGGGAGTACTGGCGGAGGAGCTGAGCAGTAAGGAAAAGGTCTTTTATGCGGCGGAGCAGCATTACAGCTATCGCGGCGGAGTGTATCAGCCGATTCATGAGATGGAGGCTCAGAAGATGGTGAGAGATAAGATGCTGCCGGCTGAGACGAAGATGAATCAGATCACGGACGCAGAAAGGCAGTGGCGGCTGCTGATCCGAAAAGAGATCCGGGAGCTGAATGCGAATCCTTTTATCCTGAATGTGAGAAATGGTCTCTACAATGTGCTGGATGATACGCTGAGCGAGCATTCGCCGATGTATTATTCGACGATACAGCTGAATGTGAACTATGATGCGTCAGCGGACTGCCCGCTGTTTAAGCAATTTCTGTTGGACAGTATGGGCGGCGACAGGGAGCAGGTGGACTTGCTGCAGGAGATGCTGGGGTATTTTCTGATTCCGGTGAATTCGGCGCAGAAGTGTTTTGTAATTGTCGGGGCAGCAGGTGCAGGGAAATCGGTGCTGCTTCGGGTGTTGAATGAGCTGCTTCTGGGGAAGGAGAATGTCAGCAATGTATCCTGGCAGGCTTTGAATGAGCGGTTTAAGACCGCAGAGCTCTTCGGAAAGCTGGCGAATATTTTTGCGGATCTGCCGACGAAGAACATTGATGATAATGGCATTTTTAAGGCATTGGTTGGAGAGGATTATCTGACGGTGGAGAAGAAGAACAAGGATCCGTTTTCGTTTCAGTCCAATGCAAGGCTTTTGTTTTCCTGCAACAGTATTCCGAAGAACTATGGTGATCGGTCGGACGGATTTTATCGAAGGCTGATTATTGTGCGCTTCAATCATACGGTGCCGGTAGAGCAGCGGGACCCGCATCTTCTGGATAAGTTCAGAGCGGAAGCCGACGGCATTTTCCTGTTTGCGCTGGAGGGCTTACGCTGATTGTCAAGGTAGTTGTCAGTAAAATTTTATTTTTTTCATTCAGGTTTTG
>CAVCTH010000110.1:0-7029 GCA_963604695.1 Clostridiales bacterium
GTGTCCATGTTGTCCGGAAGTTTGTAGGTCAGTGCCTCCGGATGGGTAATGTAATTGGTCAGCGCTCCGCGGTAATTGGGCTGTGTTGCCAGGAAATCCACATCCGGGCAGATGTTATAATGTCCGGACAGGCAGAATCTGCACTTTCCGCAGGGAACACCCGGTTCAATATTAACCCGGTCGCCCACTTTAATTTTCTTTACTTTGGAGCCAACGCCTACTACGGTACCTCCGCACTCATGTCCAAGACCAATCTTCTGGTTCGGATCTTTCGGCGGAATAAACGGACCGCTTTCAAATCCGTGAATGTCTGATCCGCAGATTCCCACGTACTCTACCTTCAGAAGGACTTCATCATCCTTCGGTTCCGGCATGGGAGCGTCCTGAATCTGCATGGTACCCGGTGTTACAAGAATTGCTTCTGTATTCTTCATATCAGGTCTCCTTTAGTCCTCATCCTCATAATCGTATGTAAAGATTACTTTGATTGCCTCTTTGTCTGCCATGGCCTGGAAGCCTTCCTGCCAGTGGGACAGTCCCATTCTGTGAGTAATCATCGGCTGAACCTTGATTGCTCCGCTGGACAGAAGACGGATTGCATTTCTCCAGGAAGTGGAATCGTATGCCATATGTCCGATAATGCTCTTGTTCCAGGAAGTGATATCATTGATAGAGAACTCAAGCGGTTTGAATCCCATACCAACACGTACTACCTCGCCATTAGGACGAAGCATTTCAATGGCCTGTTTTAATGCGATGTTGGCGCCGGAGCACTCGATGACCAGTCCCAGATTGTCTTTTCCGCAGATCTCCTGGCATTTTGCCACAACATCCTCTGTGGAACCGTTGACACAGTGGGTAGCTCCCAGCTCTTTTGCAACGCCGAAACGGACTTTCGTATCATCCTGCAAACCTACCATAACGATATTCACAGCACCCATGATTCTCGCCATCTGTACAGAGAACAGTCCCAGAGGGCCGGTACCAAACACAACCACGTCCTGTCCCGGCATCAGGGAAGACTGCTGTGCTACTGCCTTGTATGCATTACAGATGGGATCCAGCACTGCTGCTTCCTCATATTTCACGTTCTCCGGAATCTCCCACAGTGCATGTTTATGGATTTTCAGAATCTCACCCGGTACCAGACAGTATTTGGAAAATCCGCCGCCCCAGGTATTGTTGTCCAGTCCAAGGTTGATTTTATGCTCGCAGCAGAGGAAATCGCCTCTCTCACAGGCCGGGCATACGCCGCATACATGTGCGCTGTTATCGGATACCACTCTCTGTCCGACTTTCCAGTCTGTCACGTTCTTTCCGACTTCCACAATATCTCCTGCGAACTCGTGGCCACGGATAGAATTAAACTCATCAGATCCATTCTCGACCTTATAATGTTTCATATCCGCTCCGCAGATTGCTGCCGCTCTGATTTTGATCACCACATCATCAGGTCCGCAGACCGGTTTCGGTACGTCAATCATGCGATAGCCACCAAATGCTTTTCCATATCTCGCAAGTGCTTTCATAAATACAGTTACCTCCTTGTTTGAATTTATCTTTATGCTACCATATTGTTTTTGTTATTTCAACATATTTTTTTTTTTTTTAAAGATTATTTCCAACATTTTTTATTGTTTTAATCATTTTTATTGTCTGTTTTTTAACACATTTTCGTTTTAAACAGTCATTTGAACAAATGGTTGAACCCATTTTCCTTCTATGGTAAAATAAACATTTAGGATACTATAAATAAGAAGAGGAATGAACACTATGACAAACGGAACATTATTTGGCGTAGGCGTTGGCCCGGGCGACCCACGGCTCATGACCTACCTTGCAGTAGATACGGTTAAAAACTGTCCGGTCATTGCCGTACCGGCAGACGGAAAAGGAAAGGCAGTGGCTTACAAGATTGCCAGCGGCATCGTGGAGGGCATCGACGAAAAAGAATGCCTGAATCTATCCACCCCCATGACCAAGGACAAAGCTGTGCTAAACGCCGCATATCAGGCTGCTGCTGACGCAATTACCGAGAAATTAAAAGAGGGTAAGGATGTGGCCTGCCTGACGCTGGGCGACCCCACCATCTACAGCACCTACATCTATATCCACCGTCTGGTGAAAGCGCAGGGCTATGAGACCCGGATTATTAACGGTATTCCGTCCTTCTGTGCCGTCAGCGCAAAACTTGGCGATAGCCTGGTAGACCGCTCCGAGCAGCTTCATATCATCCCGTCCACCTATGATATCGAAGACGGGCTGAAGCTTCCGGGAACCAAGGTACTCATGAAGGCAGCTTCCAAGATGCATCTGGTGAAAGAGACCCTGCAGCGCAATGATCTGAAGGGTTCCATGATTGAGAACTGCAGTATGCCGGATGAACACATCTATCACGGAGTAGACGAGATTCCGGATCAGGCAAGCTACTATTCGATTATTGTTGTGAAAGAAGAACATCATGATTGAACTGGAGAATCTGTCTAAGAAATATGATCATTTTCTGGCAGTAGACAAGTTAAACCTGACCATCGAGACCGGAGAGTTCTTCGGTCTTCTTGGTCCTAACGGAGCAGGAAAGACTACCACCATCTGTATGCTCTCCACGCTTCTGCTGCCGACAGAAGGAGAAATCTTTATCGACGGCGAGAAATTAAGCCGTCAGAACAACCGCCTGAAGCGGAAATTAAGCGTCGTCACCCAGGAATATTCCATGCGCCAGGACATGACCATGGATGAAGTCATGGAATATCAGGGACGGCTCTACTATATGCCCCTGAAAAAGATCAAGGAACGCTCTGAAGAACTTCTGGATTTCTGCGGACTTATTGATTACCGGAGACGTACCGTCCGGAAACTGTCCGGCGGCATGAAACGGAAGCTTATGGTCTGCCGCGCCCTGCTCACAGAACCGGAGATTCTTCTTCTGGACGAGCCTACCGCTGGTATGGACGCCCTGGCCAGACGCCAGATGTGGAATCTTCTGAAGAAATTAAATCAGCAGAATCTCACCATCCTGCTCACCACCCATTATATGGAAGAGGCGGAAACCCTCTGTGACCGGGTAGGATTCATGTGCGACGGCGTACTGGAAGAGACCGACGCACCCAAGTCCATGATTGAGCTTCTCGGACGCTACACCGTTGATGAAGTCTGTCAGGAGGGCATGAAAAACCACTATTTCCACAGAAAGGAGGAAGCGATTCAGTTTCTGTCCGACTGTTCTCATGAGACTACCCTTCGCAGCACCACGCTGGAAGATGTCTTTCTTGAAAAAGTCGGCCGTCAGCTGGAACGTAAGTAATTATGGGAATCCTTACCGTACTGTGGGAAAAATGGGTGGAATTCCGCAGGGACTTTTATAAAATCACCCTGGCGGCCATGATTGCGCCGCTCCTCTACATTCTGGTCTTCGGTATGGGTATTCAGACCATGTCCCACGGGCAGTCCTACTTAAACTTCCTGATTCCCGGTGTGGTCGCCCTGACCACCATGAATGGAAGTTTTAATGCCATTGCCCAGAACCTGAATGTACAGCGTCTTTATGAGAAAGCATTTGACCAGGTCATGATCTCTCCCACCCCGCTGTGGCAGTTCATTGCGGGACAGGTCATCGGAGGAAGTCTCCGGGGACTGTATGCGGGCGTCATCATTATTTTTCTGGTACTTCCCATCGGAACCGGACTATGCTTCAATGGTTGGTCCTTCCTTCTGATGTTTTTGAACGGAGCCGTCTTCTCCACCATCGGAGTGGTGGTCTCCTTCTATGCAAAAAGCCACACGGATGTGCCGCGGTTTTCCAACTACGTGATCATGCCTATGGCCTACCTTTGTAACACGTTCTTTTCTTCGCAGTCCATGCCAAATGGAATCCGGCAGGTCGTAGAATTTCTGCCGCTGTCCCAGACCAGTGCCGCTCTTAGAAGCATCGCCAACCATGAAGCGTTTTCCTGTACCAGCATTGCGATCCTTCTGCTTTACCTGATCTGCTTCTCCGGAGCTGCTTCCTGGTTCCTGTATAAGAAAAAGAATCTGTAGAAGGGAGTCTATGTGATGAGAAAATATTTTATAAATACCTTGCTGATCTTGATACTCTGTGCATTTAACGCTGTTCCTGTAAATGCTTCAGGCTCCCTTTCCCTGGAGGACGGGGAGTATGCCATTAACGTCACCATGACCGGCGGAAGCGGCAAAGCCACCGTGCAGAGCCCGACGCTTCTTACCATTACCGACGGCACAGCTTACGCCTCCATCACCTGGAGCAGTTCCAACTACGATTATATGATTGTGGACGGTCAGAAATACCTGAATGAAAGTGACGCAGAAGCCAATTCCCATTTCACCATTCCGGTGCCGGATCTCACAGAAGACCTTCCGGTCATCGCAGACACCCTAGCCATGGGAACGCCCCACGAAGTACAGTATGTCCTGACCTTCGATCCCGCATCCATCGCATCAAAAAGCACCCTCCCTCAGGAGGGTGCCAAACGGGTGCTTCTGATGGCGGCCGTTATCATCATCGGCGGCGGAATCCTCAATCATTTCGTTAATGAGCGAAAGAAAATGGACTATACCGGAAAGCGGCAATCTAAATAAGAATGTCAAAAAATATGAATTAATCAGCCTTTGTCTTTCATATAGAGCGGCTTGCGTGAAAACCAGGTATCAATAACCCTGTAAGGTGATTTTGGCGTAACAAGGCTGACTACAACGGTCAGGACCAATGATACGACGACGCCAATCACAATAGGTTCCATGCCCATCTTCCAGTTGACTATCCCCATACCGTTAAGCAGATAGGTGGCAAGCCCACCGATCATGCCGGCCAGCGCGCCCCATTCATTGGTACGCATCCAATAGAGTCCCAGCATCAGCGGAATGTAGAAGGCGGATACCATACCGCCAACTGCATAGATAACGACATTCTGAAGATTGTCAGGCGGATTCAAGGACAACAGGAAAATAATCAATGTAATGACAATGGTAGAAACTGTGGTCAGATTCTTCATTGTCTCAGGCTTTGCATCCGGCTTGATCACAGACTGATACAGATCCTTCACAACTGACGCACTCATAACAATTACCATGGTTCCTACAGTAGACTGAAGCGCACCGACAACGCCTGCCAGAGTCAGACCGGCAACCCAGCCCGGCAGTGCAGCTACCGCCAGCGTAGGCAGTGCATAGTCAGAAACCGCCAGATCCGGAAAAGCATTCTGGATGGTGCCGGCCAGCAGCGAAAGGCTCATGCTCCACACAGCAACAAGCACAATACCGATTTTAATGGCGGTATTCATTTTACGTGTACTGTTATAGGACATACAGCCGATTACTGCATGGGGATAACCGGGATTGAAGAAGCCAAAGGTCATGAAATAGCTCAGCATCATCAACGGACTGTACAGTGCTTTACCGGAAACCAGATCCGGATTCATTTCCGCCAGGTTACGGAATGCCTGTTCACCGCCGCAATAACCAAAGCCAAGGAACAGAAGCAGGAAGCAGGCCAGCGTCATGATGCAGCCCTGAACAACGGTTGCTGCCGCAACCCCCTGCAGACCGCTGAATGCAGCCAGCACAATTACCACGGTTGTAAAGGCAACGAGACCGACCCAATAGGGAATTCCGGTCATGACTTCAAAAAGACGGCCGCCTCCGATGAACTGAGAGGCCGTATAGTAGCCGACAAAGACAAGTAAAATCAGCGAAGCCAGAACAGAAAGCAGTTTATTATTGTTATAACGGTCAAAAAGCAGACCTACAAAGGACGTAGAATTGGAACGGCGGGAAACAATTGCTATCTTTTTGCCGATGACGCCGAGAACCATCAAATTCATAAGCATCTGACCTGGTACGACAGCCGCCCAGGACATGCCGCTGCTGTAAATCTTACCGGGGGAGCCTATAAATGTTCCTGCAGAACAGATACCTGCAGCAACCATCATGGCAACCAGCAGCGCGCCCATAGCACGTCCGCCTGTGTAGAAATTGTCCGTGAATTCGCCTTTCTGCCGGTCAAGCTTCTTCTTGTAGAGCCAGCCGACAATGAGCAGAGCTGCCGTATAGAGGACGAAGACAATAATCACAGTGAGTTTGGTTGATGTAGAAACTTCCATTTATTTTCCCTCCTTCTCTTCGATGTCGCCGACAGACTCCAGGCTCATATGGGTGAAAAATTTATCGAGAATTAATGCAACTACGACGGCTGTCACAATGCAGACCACGAATACCCAGAAATACCAGGCGGGCATGCCGAGAATGTAGCTGTATTCACGG
Organism: Clostridiales bacterium; assembly: GCA_963604695.1. Taxonomy (GTDB): domain Bacteria; phylum Bacillota; class Clostridia; order Lachnospirales; family Lachnospiraceae; genus Hominiventricola. The sequence continues at coordinate 6,277 of CAVCTH010000110.1, forward strand.
GGATCACCGCCGCCGACCACAAAAACAACGAACAGCATAGCAGCTGCAAATACAACAAACACCCCAAAGCTGATCAACATTTCCCGAAGACAGACCTTGAATCTGGGATCTATATCAATATCTGTCTTAAAATCATAATCGCGGCTTTCCGGATCAATGTGTCTTCTTTCTGCTTCCATATAATGTTCCCTCCTTCTTCCAACATAACGATTGCGGCCCGAAGGCCGGCCGTGTCTGCAAATTACTGACGACGCAGCACACGACCCATACAGAGATTGTCAAACTTACCATCATCTACGGAAATATGGCCGTTTATAAGCACGTAGTTGATACCGTCTGCCAGTGCATTATAGTTCACATAATCGGAATTGTCATGGATCTTAGCCATATCCATGATCACAATGTCGGCCTTCATATTTTCAGCAATATGACCACGATCCTTCAGACCAATCTTGTCGGCAGGCATGCCGGTCATTTTGTGAATAGCCTGCTGCAGGGAGAGCAGATAATCCTGTTTGACATACTTCTCCAGCACGCGGATAAAGGCAGAGGTATATCTGGGATGATAGGGTCCAAGGCCGGGGAAACCGTCGGTGCAGACAATGGAATACGGATCCTGCAGAATACGGGAAATATCCTCCTCATCCATGGTAAAGACGATCATCATCACATTATTCTCACTGTTTTTGATAATATCCAGAGCCATCTCATACGGATCTTCATTATTTTCTTCTGCAATCTGCTGTACCGTTT
>CAVCTH010000111.1:0-6956 GCA_963604695.1 Clostridiales bacterium
GGATCATCCTCCGAGACTACAATATCGCCACCCAGTCCCTCATTGGGATCGTTGATGGCATCCTCATCGCTCACTTCTGCAGGTTCTTCCTCCACCGCCGTGGTCTCCGCTTCCGCCGTCTCATTGGACGTCTTCTCCGATGCCGTTCCTCCGCAGGCCGTCAGAATCAGAACCGCCGTCAATCCTGTCAACAGATACACACATTTCTTTTTCATAGATATCCTCCTTTTTCACTTCCATGAGATTGTTCCGCCATGGCAAGAATCTCGTCATGACTTAATTCCACATTTCCAAACCGGACAAAAATGCCATTGGTCACTGCGCTCTCCCAGACCCCCGGCTCTGCAAGCGCCCGAAATCGAAGTTTGTTCAGATACGGTTTCATATCCAGCAAAAGCCTGCTGCCGGATATAAAATCAACCTGTAAAATGTACTGGTCCATCGGCTTTACCGCTACGATATATTTTCGATCCATGATTGCCCCCTTTTCCTGCCAGACTTATTTTTTGTATGGAAAAGAATCTCGCGTGCGAGATTCTCCGCCTGCGGCGGGTTGCTATTGCAACATAATTCCATATCGCCGCAGTGCGATCTTCGCGGAGCGCTCTTTTGTCGTATGGAAACAAAGTTTCCTATACGATAAAAGAGATCCACCGTACAATAAATGTACGATGGATCTCCTGAAAATGATATTAACCAATAGTTAGTTTTCGAAGCAGCTCCTTCCGTTTGGAACGGGTATCCCCGTTAATCTGCAGCTTGGAGTAGATCTGATTGATATACTGTTTCACTGTTCCCTCCGAGAGAAACAACTTTTCCGCAATCTCCTTATTGCTCAGATGTTCCGCCATCAGCCCCACGATTTTCCGCTCCTGCTCCGTCAGAACAGAAAACTGTTCCGGATAGGCATCCGTCTGTTTTTTCTCCCGTTGCCGCTTTTCATACTGCTGCCCCAGTTCCTGAATCCGGGATAAAAATGCCCCTTTTCCGGAAACATCTCCTCCTTCCAGAAGGTCTGCAAGATACCGATAATTTTCTACAAAGGGCATATAAAACTGATCCGGCTCCGCCTCCTTTAGCGCCAGCTTTATAAGAGCTCGGGCCTCCGGGCGTTTTCCCAGCTGCTCATAAGCAGCCGCCGTCTGCACCTGAAGATGCAGCGTGAGCAGCGCATAATGAAGCTGTTCACTCATGCCCATCAGGCTTTCACTTCTTCCAATCACCGCCGCATAAGCGCCCTGCGCCAGATAAACCTGATTTTCAATCATTTCCATCATTGGTTTGCCAAGCGTCAGGAAACTGACTGTCGACAGCCGGTGTTCCCGGAACAACGCCGGTATCTGTTCTGTCTGTCCCGCCAGCGCATAATGGAACGCACATGCACTGTCATAGAGGTTCAGCCACATCATGTTATGCTGCTGCATCAGCGCTTTCCGCCGTTCTTCCGTTCCGTAATGAAGATGCAGATCCATGCACAGGGAAAGCCGCAATGCGAGAAAATCACAGCAGAGAATCATATTGATCTGCCCGCTCTCCGCAATATGAAGATAGGTATTTTCCAATGCAATCTGCGCGTCCACAAAGCGTCCCTGCATATAGTCCGCTTCCGCGCTCATAATCCGTTCCGCTCCCTGCCCGTGTCCGTCGGTAATCCGATAATAATGGGGCATGCATTCCTTCATCTCCTGCAGTTCTTCTGCAAGTCCGCCTGGCTCCCGGTGAAACATCCAGAGCACCGACGGGGAACCAAAGGTCCAGCTTCCGCTCTTCTGAATACTGATGGCCGGGCGCGTCATCTGGGCACTGGCACTTCGATGGAACTGGCTCATTTTCGTAATGTCATTGTACATGAGAAAACTCATGATCAGATCACATTCACCCAGAAGATTTCCTCTCTCTTCCTGTGACAGCTCCGGGTGCTCTTCGATGGAAGTGAGCAGCAGTTCTTTCAGCTCCATCATTTTCGGTACCATTCCCCAGGTCACCATCCGCCGCATGAGCACCAGAAGCGTCAACGGATGCTTCTTCAAAATCTCTACCGGACACCGGGCAAGGAATTCCAGCACCTGGGACGGTTTCATGGAAGCCAGAAGATTTCCGGCATCTTCCAGAATCACCGAAAGCGCCGCATCAAAATTCCGGCTCTCCCAGTAAGCAGACAGGGCATGCAGATACAATCCATGCTCCTCATACCATTTGCCATAGCGGTCCCGGTACTGCTCCTGCTTTTGGGAATCCAGCGCTGAAAATGCCCGCTCTGCACACTCTTTCATCATGTGATGAAATCGGAATGCCCGGTTATCAAGACGGCTGACAAACGCATTCTGTTCCGTCAGCCCGGAAAGAATCTGCTCTGCCTCCGCATTTTCCGTAATAAATTTAGCCATCTCCAGCGTAAATTCATCCGCCAGCCCCATGACAATAAGGAACTCCCGGCGGTCTTCCGGCAGCGGATCAATCATGGCCGATGTGAACATTTCATAAATATCCGACTGCTGATCCGGAAGCTCTCCATTTTTCACCAGAGCGCAGAGATTCAGATAAACGGCAGAAAACCATCCCTCACTGGAATGCAAAATAGCGTCCACCTGCGGTTCGCTTAAATCTGTCCCGCACTGATGGGCATAGGTGGATAGCTCTGTGTGATTCAGCCGCAGTTCATCCGCCTGTATCCGATGAAGCTTTCCGCCCAGCCGGACAATGGCCTGCCCGGACAGAAAACGATCCCGGCTCGCCACAATGAGATGGACATTTTCCGGCAGCCGGTTCGCCAGCGTGCATAAAAATTCCGTAATCCGGCCGTCAGTCAGCAAATGAAAATCATCAATAAAAATGTAGCAGGGCGTCTCACCTGCCAAAGTATGTACAATCCGGTCCATGAGAAATCCGGCTGACGCCTCGTCCGACGGGCACTCATACTGTGCCAGGAAATCAAAACCGGAAAACGCGAAACCATTCTGTATTCCTTTCCAGAAAATAGGCAGATTATCCGAATAAACGCTGATCCGCACCACTACCGCCTGCTCCGCCTTCACCTTTCGCGCAAGATACCAGTTCACCGCTGTTGTTTTCCCATAGCCCATAGGTGCTATGATCGTCGTCAGCGCACAACCGGCAATCGGCCGCAGACACTCCTGCAGCCGTTCAGAAATATAGATGGTATTCAGATTTTGTTTTCCTTTTGGCATGATGGTATGCCTCCCCTTCTTCTGTTTCTCTATTCTATCATACCTTCCAGCATTTCATCCAGTAGCTGTTCCACATACGCCAGGGATTTTAAAAATCCCTGACGCAGCCTGGCCATATCACTGATATCCTCCTCATCCTGTATTGCCGCAAATTTTACTTTCGTTTCCACCGCCAGGCAACGATCCTGGTGCACCATCCGGCAGATCAGCCAGATTCCCTGAAATACTTCTTTTCTTTCGATGCTGTATCCCTGATCCACTTTTCTCCGATAAACATGATACAGGGAAATATTTGCCGCGGAAAAGGGATGCCCCCGGTAAACACCTTCATACTCATTTTCCACCCGGCACTCTTCCCATTCCCCTTCCATAAATCCATTTGCCTGAATCACTTCTTTTGTGATTGCCAGTTCCGGTGTATGTCCTTTTGGTCCGAACGCCCGCTCCAGTTCTTCCTTATAAAAATTTTTCAGATGTTCATCAATGAGTTTTCGATTTCTTTTTCTGATATGATGCCTCAGCCAAAATGCTCCTCCTGCCCCGCCAAAGGTGAGAACAAGATAGGCTGGAAGATTCCGGAACCATACTCCGGCCACAAGACCTCCAGGAAAGCAAACACCCATCACCGGCAGACAGATTCGACGGATTCGCTGACTGCGTCTTAATTGTTCCGACAGCTGTTGATCGTTCATCTTTTCTCCTTTTACCGGACAGTGCCTCCCATAAGTTCGATCATGGTCAGATTCTCCTCACTGGTACCGCTGTAGCTGGAATATCCGAGGATGGATGCACAGTAACTTCTGGTTTCAAAATCCGGAGACAGTCCGCTCAGCATGAAAGCGTCAATGACAGAATGACCTACATACCCCTCCAGAAAAGTACTGATATCAATCTCCGTCTCATCCACTTCTTCCTCCGTCGTCAGATAGCTGGCCAGAATCTCCAGCGTGCTGCTCACATCTTCCGCCGCAGATTCATAGAGATAGTAGGTCTCTCCGTCCTCTGTCAGTTCAAAGCAGTAATTATCCCCTTCCTGCGACAGATTCCATTCCAGCTCATAGGACATATCCGTCTCATCATCAATAATGGTCAGATAGTCATAATCCAGACTCCAGAGCCCGGAAATGGGCTGATCCTTGATCTCTCCGTCCTCTTCGTAAAGAAGATCGAAAAAGGCATGGTCATCTTCAAAATAGAATATCATGGCGGTGTCATCCCCGGAACCAATCCAGTATGTTCCCTGCGCCACATATTCAATCACGCTGGCCGTAACTGCCATTTCGTCCAAAGTTGCCTCCAGACCATCGTCATTTTCTTCCCGGGACAGGATCACGTCCCCAATCTGAATATATTTCCCTTCTTCCGTGGTATACCAGTCAAAATCAAGGGTCACCGGATCATCGGAATAATCCTCATTTTCATAAAAATACAGCGTTGACATATCAACCTGCCAGTAACCACTGATATCGGACAATGTTCCGTCTGTATCAAGCGCTGCCAGATAAACCGACTCCCCGTCAAACGATGCCACCAGAATTTTCTGCGCCCTGGAAATTCCCGCCCAGGTAGTTCCTGACAAAACACCTTCCATCTCGGAATAAAATTCATCATCACTGACGGGTTCCGCCGGTGAGGTGTTATCAAAATCATCATTTTCCAGCAGCGGATTCTGCCGGACTGCTTCTGTCGTCTCTGTCTCCTCCGCTCCGGAATCTCCGCATCCTGTCAGCGCCATCACCAGTATCAATGACAAAGTCCATGCCATTCCTTTCCTTTTCCTCATACTCCACTCGCTCCTTTCTTTATTCCGGATCAGATAAATACAGCTGTGAGAATATATCCTGATACCATTCTTTATTTTCCTCCGCTGCATCCATCGTTGCTGAAATTCCATAAAAATACGTATAGCCGTCCGTCTCCATCACCAGCACATCCCATTGCCGCAGATCTTCATTTTCACCTGCCGTATACACCGCCATATAAGCCGGATAGGAAAGGGATGCCGTCAGATTTTCATCCTGCTCAAAGGACAGAAGTTCACAGGTATCCGATTCCACCACAGCAAGGGCCGCATCCTGCAGATACTCCTCCACCGGGCACTCCCCCAGCCAGGAACTTCGGTAGGAACCATTGACAATCACCGTCTGTCCGTCCGCTGTCATATCTTCATAGAGATACGTGCCATCCTCGTCATTCTCCGTCCGCAGATTTTCCATCCCCGTAAACGGCAGTGCGCCTCCCATCAGAACGGGAATGGACTGCTTTACCGTCTCTGACGGAATCAGATCCCCTCTTCCATCGCCTTTCGGAATCTCTTCTGACGTTTCCGCCTCTCTGCCGCAGGAAGAGACCGTGAGCAGCAGAACTGCCAGTATTCCAATCAACCATCGCCTTCTCATGTTTCTTTCCTCCCTGTAAAAAATCCACCGTACATATACAATGTACGATGGATTTTTTTAGAAAAACATTAACTAAAGGTTAGCTTTTTCTTTTATAGTCTTTTCCCTCCTCCTGTGCTATACTACAGTAGAATTCAGAACAGACAAGGAGTATCCCATGAATATTAACGAAAAAGAAATCATAGAGCTGGTACACAGCACAAAATCCATTATTTACAACAAAGAGATGGCCCATGCCGTCACCGTTAAGGGTGCTGCAGACTATGTGACCAAAGTGGACGTCGCTGTCCAGGAATATTTACGAAAAGAGCTGGCTGACCGGACGCCGGATATCATTCTGCTTGCAGAGGAGCAGGAAAATAACAATCTGGATCCGGCAAAATCCTACTGGATTCTCGACCCCATCGACGGCACCACCAACCTGATTCACGATTACCGCATGAGCGCGGTCTCTTTAGGACTTTATGAAAATGGCCATATGACCTTCGGCGTCGTCTATAACCCATTTACAGAAGAAACCTTCCACGCTTCTCTCGGAAAGGGCGCTTTCTTAAACGGTGAACCCATCCATGTGTCCCACCGGGAAGCCCTTGATACCTGTATCATTGCCTTTGGCTCTGCGCCTTATGAAAAAGAGCGTGCCTCCATGTTATTCCCTATTTTCCAGAGAGTTTTCATAGAAACCGCTGATTTCCGCAGAAGTGCTTCCGCTGCACTGGATCTCTGCTATCTGGCTGCCGGACGCATCGACGGATTCTTTGAGCTGAACTTAAAACCGTGGGATTATGCTGCCGGTTCCCTGATCATCGAAGAATCAGGAGGAACGATCACCGACTGGAACGGCACCCGCCTTCCCTTCCTTGCAAATTCCGATATTCTCACCTGCACACCGGAGATTTATGGACGGATTAAGGAACTGCTGAAGCATTAAATTTCTGACGAAAAGATCCACCGTACATCGTGTATTATACGGTGGATCTTTTTGAAAACAGGAACGAAAGGCCAGCAATTATTTTTTACGCATTCTCATTACAGATCGCGTAAATCATTTTTATCTGGTTTTTATATGCCGGAGAAACTGTAAATTCAGTGACCATTTTCTTATCGTCATAAATTTTTATTTTTCGCAGAAACGAGTACTCATATCCCGTTTTTGCATGATACTCGCGCATATCATATCGCTTCGCAAATCCGCATCTTCTGCATGTCAGGATCTGTTTCTCTCTGTCATAGGTGGTTCTGCTTGTCTGAACTCCCAGGCAAACCAGTGCCCAACATATGGCAATAAAAAGGATCCAGGATCCTGAGACAATATAGGCCCATATCAGCAGAGCTGCTTCAATTCCCCATAATATGGTCATGTATATAG
>CAVCTH010000112.1:0-6942 GCA_963604695.1 Clostridiales bacterium
GAATATCATATATGTAATATTTTTTCAACCCATGATATTGTGTCAATTTTTTGCATAAAAAAAGGATATCACATCCCCCATTTGTGATATCCTGTCTATTTACCTTAAAACTTATGCGACGATGTCGCATTTCTCGTCTTCTGAATGGCCGTATATGCCGTATCATAATCCATGAAAGAAATGACCGCTACCAGGGAATCAATGACTGCCAGCTGAGCAATTCTTGCGGTTACGGACTCGGACTTGAACACGGTCTCCTTCGTGGAAGTCATAAGCACATAGTCACACAGCCGCTGCATGGGTGATTTGCCGTAGGTGGTCAAACCGATGGTGGTAGCGCCGCCGGTTTTGGCATTTCGCAGGCAGTCCAGAACCCCTTTATTGGTTCCGGAATGGGAAATGCCGATGGCCACGTCTCCCTCCTTCAGAAGTGCCGACTCCATCGCCTGTACGTCCGCATCTTCTTCCACGATACAGCGGATTCCGATTTTCAGCAGTTTGTGAAGGGCATCATGGGCAACCATAATACTTCCGCCGGAGCCAAAAAATACCACCTTATCTGCATTTTTAATAGCCTTGGCCGCCTGCTCCAGTTCGTCCATATCGAGGATGTGGATGGTCTCCTCCAGCGTCTCAATCTCAGAGCGGAGGACTTTCGTCACAATCTGTTCCGGCGTATCCCGTTCTTCCAGAGAGTTGTTCAGATGTTTGTAAGGCACAATGGCATCCTGCGCCAGATTGATCTTCATGTCCTGGTAACCTTTATATCCGACGCTCCGGCAGAAACGTACCACCGTCGCATCACTGACGCCTGCTTTCTCTGCAAGCTCTGTCACCGTAAAATCCAATACCCGCATATAGTTTTTCAGTACATATTCTGCAACTTTTTTCTCTGAGCCTGTCAGAACTTTCATTTTACTTTGGATATTTACAATACATGATGTTCTGTTCATACTCTTCCCCCTCGTTCTGTTTTATTTTTCATAACTATTCAGAACCTCATTCGCAAAATCGCTGCTATGCAGCTTTACTTTTGCTCATGTGGTTACTTCGCCATATAAAACTGCTTATCTGCTTGAATGCAAGCATTCGCAGAACACAGTTTTGCATGGCTCTGAATAGTTACATTTTCTTCTTCAGTCTCACCACATTGCCGTCTACGCTTAATCCCCGGATACTCCTCAAAAATCCGGAAATCCGGCTGTACCCGTAATCTTTCTGATCAAATCCGCTGTAACGATTTTTCAGTTCCTCATTGATCATGGCGAGATTATCAACAGTACCTCCATTTTCTTTTATGATGGAAATCACTTCCCGCTCAATCTGCTCACGGGAAATTTCCTCGCTTTTACCAACCCGGTAATGGCCGCTTTCCCGATGTACCCGCAGCATGGGGATCTCTTCTGTGAGAAATACACTCAGCTTGGAGTACCCGTAATTTCGGACATCAAAATCCGGGAACTTATCGGACAGCCGCTGTCCCACCAGACTTAACTCCAGTTCTTCTCCACCGCCTTCATTTAACATTCCGGTGATGGCGCTGACCACGGTTTCAATGCTGGTCACGCTGTTTTCCGCACTGTCTTCACTGCTGCCCGCTCCTCTGGCCTCTCCAATGAGATCCAGATGGATAAATTTATTACAGGCTCTGGTCAGAGCCAGAGGTGTCTTGGATTCGCCCATGCCCAGCACAAACTTCTTTTCTTCCCGAAGCCGCATGGCCAGTCTTGTAAAATCACTGTCACTGGTAACCAGACAAAATCCGTCTACTTTATTTTGATACAGAAGATCCATGGCGTCAATGACCATGGCCATATCTGTACTGTTTTTTCCGGTCGTATAGGAGAACTGCTGGATCGGCGTTACGGAATATTCCAGCAGAATATTTTCTTTCCATCCGTTTTCTTTGGACCAGTTTCCGTAAATACGCCTGCAGGATGCAAATCCATATTTCTCCAGTTCGTCAAAAATCATCTGTGCATAGCGGGCGCTGATATTTTCTGCATCAATCAGCACTGCAAACTGTAGCTTCTCTTCCATCTCCATTTAGGACTCCTTCTGGCTGCCTGCGTCCGCCATCTCAATGGTGTCACCTGCAATCCGAAGCAGATCTTCAATCTCTTCCAGCGGCATTTCCAGATAAATGGAGAGTTCATCCGGGGTAATCTGCCGTCCCAGGTCTTCCGTCAGTTCCGTAATGGAATCTGCCAGACGATTTAATTTTCTGGTCACTTCCTCGCCAACGCTGCTCTCGCCGTTCTGCTCTTCCATGGCCTGACGAATGCTCTTACGGATCTCCCGTTCCAGATGCTTTTCTGGTCCCAGTTCCGCCAACTGCTCAAAGCTGCTCAGTCCCATGAGAAGTCCCAGACTTCCTTCCTGTACCAGATCCTGGATCAGAATTCCCTGATGGGCATATTCTTCTGCCACGGCAAGCACCTTTTCCATGTAGTGCTCAGCCAGCAGCTCTCTGGCTTTCTGTTCTCCGTCCTGCACCTGCTGCCATAACAACGCCAGCTGCTCTTCCGGCTGACGGCGGGCTGCCTTCAGCTCTTTTCTGTACTGAGCAAGGAACTCTTCTTCCTCCTCCGTATAAGGTTTCTGCTCCTCTTCCGGAAGTTCTGCCCCTTCCACATGGATTCCCTTTCCGGTCAGATAGGCAGAAATCATTTCCAGCTGCTCCTGACTGAAATTCATATCCTTCAGGTAATCCTGCATTTCCTCTATGGTGAGCACGCCGCCATGCTCCTCTGCGCGGCTCTGCAATGATGCCAGCGCTTCCTGAAATTTTACTTTATCGTCCATTGGTGCAAGCACCCTCCTCTTCTTTTTTCTGATTGATTGACACAATAAATACAGTAGACAGTACAAATACGAATCCCAGAAGATCTACCATCTGAAACTGTACATGCAGCCACACCACAGAAATCGCCGTAGCTGCCACCGGTTCCACGCAGGCAAGCATGCTTGCATTTGCCGCGCCCACCAGCTGTACTCCCTGCAGATAGAAATAAAACGCGCAAATGGTTCCGAACAAAATGATCACCGCCATGGTTAAAACGGTCTGTCCATCCATGATGGGATGCACATTCCACGGACGGCGGAGCAGCATCAGCACGCCTCCTCCGATAAACATGCCCCATCCCAAAGTCTGGATCGTCGTATATTTTTTCATAAGATTGGCCGGCTGGAGCGTGTAAATCACCAGCGCCACGGCTGCCAGCAGTCCCCAGAACAGTGCTTTTGCCGGAATGGCCAGCTGCGATACATTTCCATGGGTTGCCAGAATAAAAGTACCCGTCATGGAACAGATCAGTGCAATGATCTCATAGAGCTTCGGCTTTCTCCGGCTGCTAAGGCAGAGCCACACCAGAATCATAGCCGGTCCGGTGTACTGCAGTACCGTTGCCGTTCCCGCATTGGAATACTGAATGGTTGTAAAATATGCATACTGGCAAAGCATCATGCCAAACACGGAAAAAATAAGAATGTCCCTTCTTCCTTTCGGATTCTTCCATACTTCAAATATTTTCCCTCTGTCCTTCATCCACAATACCAGCAGAATCAAAAGACCTGCTCCAGTCAGCCGGATCGGCACCAGCCAGTCCGAAGTGACCTCCTTATACTGAAATAGAAACTGCCCGCAGCTTCCGCAAAAACCCCACAGAATTCCTCCCAGTAATGTTAATACAATTCCCCGTATTTTTTTGTCTTTTTCTGTGTTCATTTTGTCTTTTCTCCAATGTCTTTTTATGGTTATCATACCCTATTTAAGGAAAAAAATCCAGTTTCAGCAAGAGATTCCATGTCACGAAATGCAATTTTTCTCATATCTTAAAAAAAGACTGTAAGGGACCAAAAAAATTATGGCTATGAAAATCATGCTGGATCCAGGGCACAACGGGCTGGCCGATCCCGGTGCCGTTTACGAAGGAAGGCGGGAGAGTGACGACGTACTCCGCCTTGCAATGGCCGTTGGAAATATTTTATCCCAGAGCGGTTACGATGTGGAATATACCCGCACGGGAAATGTGGCGCAGTCCGTGACGCAGAAAGCCCAGATTGCCAACCAGTCCGGTGCGGATCTCTTTGTCTCTTTCCACCGGAATATGGCTTCCTATCCCGGCCAGTACGAGGGCGTACAGACCCTTCTCTATGATCTCGGCGGTCTGAAGCTGACCATGGCAGAAAATATCAACCAGAATCTGGAAGGCATCGGCTTTCGGAATATCAGCGTGGAAGCCCGCCCCAACCTGGCCGTTCTCAGACGTACCTCCATGCCTGCGCTCCTTCTGGAAGTGGGATTTATCGACAGCGCCGCCGACAATGAACGGTTCGATACCCGGTTTGAAGAAATCGCCCAGGCCATTGCCGACGGCATTATGGATACGTTGAAGGACGCCGCCCGGGAAGATCCTGCTCCCGCTCACCGTCCGCTGTACCGGGTGCAGGTGGGCGCTTTTTATCAGCTGCAGAATGCCGTAGATCTGGAACAGGAATTAAAACGCATGGGATATAATACGTGGATTGTCACGGAATAGATAGCGTGAAAAAAGTCCGGAGACGAGATACTTCTCCGGACTTTTCTTCTGTCTTATTCTTCCCGGCTTCTCAGCCGTCTCAGTCGTTCTCCGATCTGCTTCTCATATCCATTTTCCGATGGATGATAGAAGGTACGTCCCACCAGTTCATCCGGCAGGTACTGTTGTTTTACATAATGCTCCGGGAAATCATGGGCATATAGATAACCTACGCCGTGGCCCAGCTTCTCCGCTCCGCCATAGTGCTTGTCCTGCAGATGCACCGGAACCGTAGTGGTCGTCGTCTTTACCACTTCCATGGCGTCAAATACCGCATTGCAGGCCGCATTACTCTTCGGCGCAGAAGCCACATAAGAAGCCGCCTGGGACAGAATAATCTGGGCCTCCGGCATTCCTACCCGTTCTACCGCCTGGGCCGCCGCTACGGCCACCTGCAGCGCCTGGGGATCTGCATTTCCCACGTCTTCTGACGCGCAGATCATAATTCTTCTGGCAATGAATTTAATATCTTCCCCTGCATACAGCATTTTCGCCAGATAAAAGACCGCTGCATCCGGATCGGTTCCCCGCATACTCTTAATAAATGCCGAGATGGTGTCATAATGATTGTCTCCGCCTTTATCATAGCGCACCGTCTTCTTCTGAATACATTCGGATGCCACCGGAGGTGTAATATGGATCTTCCCATCCGCCGACCGCTCTGTGGTGAGGATTCCCAGCTCCAGCGCATTCAATGCATTTCTTGCATCTCCGCCTGCGATATCCGCCAGAAAATCCAGCGCATCTTCGTCCGCCACTGCATCATAGGCGCCCATTCCCTTTTCCATATCCGTGAGCGCACGGTGCAGAAGTTTCTTAATGTCCTCTTTTTCCAGAGCCTTCAATTCAAAAATAATGGACCGGGAAAGAAGTGCCCCGTTTACTTCAAAATAGGGATTTTCCGTAGTCGCGCCAATGAGAATCAGCGTTCCGTCCTCCACAAACGGAAGCAGATAATCCTGCTGCCCCTTATTAAACCGGTGAATCTCATCCACAAAAAGGATGGTCCGCTTGCCGTACATACCAAGATTGTCCTTGGCCTGCCGGACCACTTCCTCCATATCCTTTTTGCCAGCCACGGTCGCATTGATCTGGGTAAATTCCGCGCTGGTGGTATGGGCAATCACCTTGGCAATGGTCGTTTTTCCCGTTCCGGGCGGGCCATAGAAAATGACCGAACGCAGTTTATCCGCCTTAATGGCCCGATACAGTAATTTGTCATGACCAATAATATGCTGCTGCCCCACAATCTCATCCAGCGTCACCGGCCGCATCCGCGACGCCAGCGGCGCTTCTGATTTCATGGTATTGGTTCTCATATAATCAAATAAATCCATACGTAAGTTCCTCTGTGATTTCTTTCTGCTACGGTTCTATTATAGTCTCTTCCTCTTTCGCTGGCAAATTTTTTAATCCATAATAATCTCATCCACGGTCACAAACTCAAAGCCTTCCGCCTCCAGCTGCTCAATGACCCGCTTCACCGCATCCACCGTACTCTGGTAACTGTCATGCATGAGAATAATGTCATGGTCTTCTGCATGTTTCACTGCCTCCCGGACAATCCAGTCCACGTTCTGCGTAGTCCAGTCCTTGGTGTCAATACTCCACATGACCGGGATCAGATTCAGCCGTTCTTCCAGTTCCTCATTCCACGTTCCAAAAGGCGGACGCACATATTCGGTCCCGGTTCCGGTCAGTTCTTCGATGAGATCACTGGTCTCCTGGATCTCTTTACACGCCTCGTCCAGCGAAAGGGTCGTAACCTGCACATGGTGATAGGTGTGATTTCCAATCAGATGCCCTTCTCTGGCAATGTCCTTCACCACATCCCCATACAGTTCTACATTTTCTCCCAGAAGAAAAAACGTCGCAGGCACTTGTTCTTCTTCCAGAAGTTCCAGCATCTGCGGCGTATAAATGGGATGCGGACCATCATCAAAGGTCAGCGCAATCCGCTTCTTTTCTGTTTTTTCCTCTTCCGGCAGCACCAGCTGTTCCACCGGAACTATCTGCTCCGGTTCTGTCTCTGCCCTGTCATCTTTCTTTGCTGTCCATATCCACACCACTGCCATTACCAGCAGAATTCCCAAGCTCCATCGTTTCATCCAAAACCCCGGAATCTTCCGTTATTTCAGTATATGTGTGGAAAACCTTTTAAATTCCCTTTAAGAAATGCTTCCAGAATTCTTTATTTACTTTAGAATTCTTTTAGAACCTTTCCATACTTTGGACACAATTCATTGGTATAGTAATATCTGTAAGGACGACATATCCGTATTTCATTCATAACACTTGGGGGATTCGAAAGAATCCTCCACTCCCTCGAAAATCAAGGCCGTTAGGGCCTTTTTCTTTTGCT
>CAVCTH010000113.1:0-6930 GCA_963604695.1 Clostridiales bacterium
CCATTGACGAGTTCGAGATTCCGCTGCTTTCCATGATTGATTTTATTTATGGAGAGGAAGAAAACGAGACCTTTGATTTTTCAGCAGATTTCTCACAGGATATTCAGGATATGCACAAGACGGTATCCGATGCCAGGGAGCAGCTGGAAGGAACGGAATATTCCCGTATGCTGGTTATGACCACCGGGGCTGTCGAGGGTGACGAAATCTTCGATACCATTGACCGGATCCGGAATATTGCGCTTAAATATTATCATGAGGCCTATGTGGTAGGTGATTCCACCAGCGACTATGACTTAAGTAAATCCTTTACACAGGATAACCTGATGGTAAGTATTATGACAGCTGCTTTTGTAGCGATCATCCTGTTATTTACCTTTACCAACTACAGCCTCCCGTTGATTCTGGTGGCGACCATTCAGACCAGTATCTGGATTAACTTTTCCATCCCTGCGGTGACCGGAACGGGAATGTTCTTCCTGAGTTATCTGATTGTCAGCTCCATTCAGATGGGCGCGACCATTGACTATGCGATTGTCATTACCAGCCGTTATACCGCATACAGAAAGCAAAATGTCGATAAGAAGACTGCCATTATCAAAACCCTGAATGAGAGCTTCTCTACGATTATTACTTCCGGAACGATTATGACATCTGCGGGATTTGTAATAGGGCAGATTACATCCAATCCGGTTATTGCTTCCCTCGGTACGACACTGGGAACCGGTACCCTGACTTCAATTGTACTGGTTATGCTGATTCTGCCGCAGCTTCTGTATGTATTTGACGGAATCATCAATAAGACCTACCGTAAGAGAAGAATCAATATTGGCGGCGGAGAAACACAGACGAATGGAGGGGCAGAAAAATGAGAAGAAACAGAAGTTTAGCATGGCGCGTAACCGCTTCTTTCCTTACTGTGTCCCTGCTGGCTGCCCAGCCGGATCTTGCCGTGTTTGCGGCAGAAGGATCTGACAGCGGCGTGGTATCCATTACCAGCGAGGATGATTTCGTTCTGCTGACAGAAAACTGCAAGACCGAAACCTTTTCCACCGGAAAGACTTTTCGGCTGGATGCGGATCTTGATCTGTCTGATTATGAAAATCTGTTCCTTCCGGTGATGGACGGAACTTTTGACGGAAACGGACATCAGATTACCGGAGTGGCTCTGAATGAGGAAATGTCGGATTACGGTCTGTTCCGCTATGTAGGCGCCAACGGCATCATTAAAAATCTGTCCGTGGAAGGAGAAATCCTTGGCGGGGAGGAACAGGAAAATATTGGTATTCTGGCAGGAAGCAACGCCGGATCCATTGAAAATTGTATCAGCCGCGGTACCTTGAACGGTGAGACTGCCATTGGAGGCATTGCCGGAAAGAATGAGGAGACCGGAACGATCTCCCGGTCAACCAATGAAGCGGTCATTGACGGAAAGATGCAGACCGGGGGTATTGCCGGATTAAATGAAGGAAGCATCAGCGACTGCGTCAACAGCGGTAAAATCAATACCAACCAGAAAGTAAAAAAGCAGGCAGAGGGAGACGGAAACAGCGTGAATATTTCCATCCCGAATGCAGTGAGCGGGCTGACAGCAGATGAGCGGGCCAACGAGACCGGAGGGATCGCCGGAAATTCTTCAGGAGATATTTCCTATTGTACCAACACGGCGACCATCGGTTTTGAGCGTCTGGGAAGTTCTACCGGCGGTATCGTGGGAAGACAGAAGGGAAGCTTAAGCTATTCTGCTAACAAAGGCGTGGTCTATGGCCACAAAAATGTGGGTGGTATCGCAGGTGTGCTGGAACCCTATGAGGAATCTTCCTATGACAGAGATTACCGGCAGGAGCTCTCCGATGAACTGGACCGTCTGGGTGATCTGCTGGATGATGTGTCCAGCCAGAGTGAGAAGCTGGGCGACAATCTGTCCGACAATGCAGATATCCTGTCCGATCAGCTGAAATCTCTGAGAAATTCTCTCCGGGGTTATATGGATGATTACAGTGATATGGCCAGCGACGGAAAAGACGCCATCCATGATAACGTAAAGAAAATGAAGAAAACCATCGACGGTATGCAGTATGATGTGAAGATCAAACAGCTGAATACCGCCATCGAGCAGATTTCCAATGATATCACGCAGATGGAAAAAATCATGGAGCAGCTGCAGCCCTATGTGGATCAGGGAAATGCAAAACTGGACGCCCTGCTGAAACAGTATGAGGAGAAGATTCAGGGCTGGATTGATTCCCTTGGAAAACTGCAGGAATATGAGCAGAGTCTGCCGGAGGAAGTACCGGACGAGATTACACAGGCAGCACCGTCTGTAGATGAGATTGCACCTGCGGATGACAGTACAGACGACGCGCAGAAAAATGTAGATGCAGACAACAATACGGCGGAAGATACAAAGGAAACTGATCAGGCGACGACGGAGGCCGGAAATACAGACAGTGGAACTGCTTCCGATGACAGTCAGAAAGCAGCTGGAGATGCCGGTTCTACCGACAGTGGCGTGACAGCTGGTACCGGAGATGCCGGTAAAAACAGCGACAGCACAGCGGTGACTCCGTCCAAAGATGATACATCCGACAGCCAGGCTGGCAGCAGTTCTGGTCAGAAAAAATCAGATGACAGCAGTAGTTCCGATCAGGAAAAATCAGATGACAGCAGCAGTTCCGATCAGGAAAAATCAGATGACAGCAGCCCGGACGAGAAGAGCAGCCCAGAAAGCCAGGGCGAAGAGCAGGCCTCCACGGGCAGAATGGCAACGGTCTCTTACCGTGTGGTCACTTCCACCACAAGCCCGGATGGAACACAGCTGCCGAATGTAGATCTTCCAAATGTGGATGTGAAAGTCCCGGATGTACAGGTTCCGGCAGAGCTGACAGCAGCATTACAGCAGCTGCAGACCCTCAGCAAGGATGTCCGTACCCAGATGAGTACCATCGCAGGTCTGCTGGGTGAGATGCCGGGACAGACCAACCAGCTCATGGCAGATATTAAATCCATTACCGGAAATGTGGATAAAATGACTGACGAGCTGGACGATATCCTGGATGATTTTGACGATGAAATGGATACCATGAAGGATGACCTGCGTCAGAAAGGCAACAACATTTCTGATACGCTGGACAATACATCCGATACCCTTCATGCAGATTTTGATTCGGTCAAAGATTCACTTGACCGGGTGAAAGATCAGTTCGACGTGATCCGCGGCACCGTTTCCGATGCGCTGGATGAGCTGAAGGACCGGATTGATGACAAATCCATCTATGTGGATGTATCAGAATTGACCGACGCCACACCGGGAAACGGAAAAATTATTTCCAGTGCCAATTCCGGAGAGGTGTATGCAGATACTCAGGGAGGCGGTATCGCGGGAGCCATCGTAAAGACTGACCCACAGAAAGCAGTCACCTGGTTCTTCCAGGATAAGAGCGATGAGGACGATGAGGAGGATGACAGCGACGGCATCACCCGCCATCTGCTGGCAGCGATTTTTTCCAGCTCCAACACGGCAGATATTACGGTAAAAGGCGATTATGCCGGAGGAATTGTGGGAAAAGCCGACTATGGAATTATCGTGGCCGGGGAAAACTATGGCGATATTTTGGCCGACGGTGGAAAATATGCCGGAGGAATTGCCGGAAGATGCGATAATACCATCCGTGACAGCTATGTATTATGCGGTGTCAGTGGGGACGGTTATGTAGGCGGTGTGGCCGGAAGGGCTGAGGACATCAGCGGCAACTATGTATGCTCCTACCTTGATATGGACAGTTATGTAAAATCCAGCGGTGCCGTGGTTGGAAAAGCAGATGGAACCGTGGAGGGAAATTATTTTGTAGACAATGGCTATGGCGCTGTAGATGGTGTGACCAGAAGCAGTGAGGCAGAGAGCATGGATTATGCTTCTATGGTAGCATCCGGCAGCATGCCGCTTAACTTCACGCAGTTTACTGTCCGTTTTATGAACGGGGATGAAGTGCTCTGGCAGAATACCTATGCATATGGCGACGAACTTCCGGAAGAAAATTATCCGGATATTCCGACATCCCAGGATGGATATGTCTATTGGGAAGAAAAAGATGTAAGTCCGATTAAGCGAAATGTAACAGTTCATGCGGTATACCGTGCTTACATACCGGCGCTGACCGCCGATGAAGAGACCGGGAAATCCCCGGTTCTCTTCGGAGGAGAATTCTATCCGGATACCAAGATCTCTGTAAGGGAGGCGACGGATGAAGAACTGGCACAGGTCAGAGCCAATATCAATAACGATAGTCCATTCTATAAGTATTATCTGAAAAAAGTATATTACTACGAAGTGACACAGGCACAGCCGCTGAGAACCGGCGCCATCGTGCGTGTGCTGAACGATACAAAACTGGCTGACAGTATGATGACCATGGATACCGAGTATCAGACTGTAGGAAAAGTGCAGAAGGCAGATTCCATTGGAAGCTACCTGTCATCTGATACACAGATCAGTTCTGCCGGATATATCGTGGTGCTGAACCGCGTGGATATCTGGGTGGAGATCGTAATCTCCATTGCAGCACTGATCTTGGCAATTCTGATTGTGGCAGGACTCCATGTGCACAGAAAAAAACGCCGGGCGGCAGCCAAGGAAAATATAGACGAGACGGAATCGACCGAAGAGCCGGAAAAGGCAGAAGAGTAACAGAGTAAGAAAGACAGTGGTGGAGAAACTTCCACCGCTGTTTTTTTGCATCTGGATGTGGCAGAAGTGACAGCCTGTGAGCGGAACCGCTCGCCATGTTATCGCAATTATTCAGAGCCAATTCGCAAAACCGCCTCTATGAGGCTTCCCTTTTGCTCATTTATGGCTGCTCGCCATATAAATGCGCCAAAATATGTTTCTTCATGCAAGCATGAGTCACATATTTATGGGCATTTGCATGGCTCTGAATAATAAAAAATAACCCCCCACCCGGCTTGTGAAGAATTTAACCATATGCTAATCTAGTATCATGAGCGGTCGGAAGAATGCCATGAATCCGGCCACAAAAGAACGGAACCCACAGGAGGATATGGGGATGATATTATCACAGATTGAGCAGTACTGGACGGGAAGGGCGGAAGGGTATTCCCAGGTAAACCAGCATGAACTGGCCACCGGGCAGGACCGGGTATGGTTAGGAGAGATCCGCCGCCATCTGCCGGAAGGAGCCATGAAAATTCTGGACGTAGGAACCGGCCCGGGTTTCTTTGCCATTCTGCTGACCAAGGCAGGATACGATGTGACGGCTGTGGATTACACGGAAGCCATGCTGGAGGAAGCAAAGAAAAATGCAGGTGCACTTGCTTCCAGAATTCATTTTCAGAGAATGGACGCCCAGAAACTGGATTTCCCGGATGGGTATTTTGACGTTGTCATTTCCAGAAACCTGACCTGGAATCTGGAGGAACCGGGAAAAGCTTACGCCGAGTGGATGCGTGTGCTGAAAAAAGGCGGCCGTCTTCTGAACTTTGATGCCAACTGGTACCATCACCTTTTCGATGAAGAGAAGAGAAAAGAATATGAAGAAGACCGGAAACGGGTGGAAAATCTTCATATGGATGATCATTATACCTGCACGGACATTGATGCCATGGAGGATATTGCAAGACAGATCCCCATGAGCAGAACCATGCGTCCGGCGTGGGATGTACAGGTCTTAAGAGACCGCCTGGGAAATGAAGTAGAAGCAGACGAGAACGTCTGGGAGAGAGTCTGGGATTCCACAGAAAAAGCCAACTATGCGTCTACTCCCATGTTCCTCATCAGTGCTGTGAAGATGGGCGGAGCCAAAGCTGTCTGTTCTAATAAGGAAGGATATACTTCATGATTGAAACCAAACAGCTGCAGTATCTGGTAGTCTGTGCACAGCTCCAGTCCTTTAGCAAGGCAGCAGAGGCGCTGTATACCACGCAGCCCAACGTGAGCAAAGTCATCCGCATGCTGGAGGATGAACTGGGATTTCCACTGTTTGTCCGTCAAAGCCGGGGAATTACGCTGACAGCCAGAGGGCAGCGGGTCTATGAATATGCAAGCCGCGCCATGGAAAATGTGGAGCAGCTCCAGTCCTTTGCCAGAATGGACAAGGGAGAGGAACTGCTGGCGTCCTGGAATCCAAGTTCCTGGATGGCGTCCTGCTTTGCCGCATTTTATCAGGAACACCGGCAGGAAGACGTCTGCTATCATGTGATGACGGCGGGAACCGAAGAAATACTGGCGCGCTGCCAGGCCGGAAAGGATGATATTGGATTTGTCTACGTGCTGGAAGACCAGATGCCGTCCTTTCAGTACCGGCTGGAATGTGCGGGACTGGTCTTTCAGGAGCTGAAGCGGACGAAGGAATATCTTTATTTCGGGAAAAATCATCCTCTGGCAGGAAAATCCGGCATCGGGGAAATACCTTTGGATGAAGTCCGTCTGGTGCAATGCTATGAGGATGAATATACATTGGGTCGGAATATGACAGAGGAAAGAGATCAGATGTCACCGGCAAACCGGATGAAGATTTCCGTCATTACCAACAGTGACTATGTCATGAATGAGCTGCTGGAAAAAACGGACCTTGGAAATGTGAGCGGCGGTTATCTGAGCCGGGAAAAAGAGTCCAGAGGCTACCCGGGGTATTCCCTCTATGGAGAGGAAGAGCCGATTCTCTTCGGTTATGTCACCCGCCAGGGGGAACCTATGGACGGCTGGGCAGGACATTATCTGGAATTCGTGAAAAAAAGACTGGAAGAATTTAGCTGAACCGGATTCAGGGGTGGGAAACTCAGAAAGGAAAAATAACAGTTGCATTTTTTAAAACCATACGGTATAATTAATCCGTTGTCGGGGTATGGCTCAGTTTGGCTAGAGCGCACGGCTGGGGGCCGTGAGGTCGCAGGTTCGAATCCTGTTACCCCGAT
>CAVCTH010000114.1:0-6908 GCA_963604695.1 Clostridiales bacterium
CCTTTGAGAAAATGAAAAAATAATGCAGTAAACGGGATTTATCTAAGATAAGGAGAGTAAAAAGTTTGTGAATCAGACTTTTTACTCTCCTTTTTGAAAACTGAAATTCACCTTTTCCTCCCGCCCGTATACTATATAGTATTCAAAAAAGGAGGATTTTCATTATGAAAAAACAATATTCCATCCTGCTGACGACATCTCTGGCAGGTATACTTTTAATTAGCAGCCTTGCTATCACAGGCTGCGGCAGTTCAGGTGATTTGACGTCCAGTGCCTTGACAAGAATCACACTGAATGAAGTGGCACATTCTATTTTCTACGCTCCCCAATATGTGGCAATTGAAAACGGTTATTTCAAGGACGAGGGAATCGATCTGACCCTGGTCACCGGATTTGGTGCTGACAAGACCGCTACCGCCGTCGTATCCGGCGAGGCGGATATCGGTTTCATGGGAAGCGAATCTTCCATTTATATTTACAATCAGAATCCCGATGATTATCTGGTAAATTTCGCCCAGCTGACCCAGCGGGCCGGAAATTTCCTTGTAGCCAGAACCGATTCGGATACTTTCCACTGGGAGGATCTGAAAGGGACTTATGTATATGGCGGCCGGGCAGGCGGCATGCCGGAAATGGTTTTTGAATATATCCTGAAAAAGAACGGCATTGATCCGGCTGCTGACCTGACCATTGACCAGAGCATTGATTTTGGCTCCACTGCTGCCGCATTTACCGGAAATGGTTCTCCTGCTGATTACACAGTGGAATTTGAACCTGCTGCCACCGCTTTGGAACAGGAGGGCAAAGGCTATGTGGTTGCTTCTCTCGGCGAAGCTTCCGGCTATGTACCTTACACCGCTTACAGTGTGAAGCAGAGCTACCTGAACGCTCACCCGGATATTCTGCAGGCATTCACCAACGCGCTCCAGAAGGGCATGGATTATGTGCAGACCCATACTCCGGAGGAAATCGCCCAGGTGATCCAGCCCCAGTTTGCAGAGACGGATCTGGATACCATCACTACTATCGTCACCCGTTACTATGAACAGGACACCTGGAAAAGTGATCTGATTTTTGAGCAGAGCAGCTTCGATCTTCTGCAGAATATTCTGAAAGAGGCAGGGGAACTGCCCGCATGGACGCCTTATGAAGATCTGGTGGACACCACTTTCGCAGCAAAAGCTGCTGAATAACTAAATACGTGGAAGTGACAGCTTGTGAGCGGGACTGCAGACGTTCCTTTCACAGGCTGTCACTTCCACTCTCATTATCGGCAAATTATACTTTTAAAATATATAGTTTTCAAAACTATATCACTTGACTTTCTTTTCCGCATCTGTTATCATTAGTTTGATAGTCAAAATAATATTTTAAAGGGTGATTGCCCGGAAAGAGTACGTATGAACATCAAACCATTACAAATTGGAAATAAGATCGCGAAGCTCCCTTTGATTCAGGGCGGCATGGGCGTGGGTGTCAGCCTGTCCCGGCTGGCAGGCGCTGTGGCAAAAGCAGGCGGAGTGGGTATTATCTCCACTGCACAGATTGGTTTTAACGAACCGGATTTTGCAAAGGATTCCAAGACCGCCAATCTGCGTGCCATGAGAGAAGAACTTCAAAAAGCACGAAGACTGGCCTGCGATGCCGCCGGGGCCTGCGACGGGCTCCTTGGATTTAATATCATGGTAGCTACCCATGACTATGCAGATTATGTACGAACCGCCGCTGACGCAGGTGCGGACGTAATTATCTCCGGAGCAGGTCTGCCGGTGGACATGCCCGCATATGTGGAAGGAACAGACACGAAAATTGCACCCATCGTCTCTTCCGAAAAGGCAGCACGCATCATTCTGAAACGCTGGGACAAGCATTTTCAGCGCACCGCGGATTTTCTCGTCATAGAAGGCGCCCATGCAGGCGGACATCTGGGATTTTCCAGAGAGCAACTGACCCGCCTCCATGAACCGGAATACGATCGTATGTATGACCAGGAAATCCAAAAAATCATTGCCTGCACAAAAGAATATGCCGACAAATATCATACTTTCATTCCGGTTATTGTGGCCGGAGGCATCATGAATAGCGGACAGACCTGCCATATGCTGAATCTGGGTGCAGACGGTATCCAGGTGGCAACGCCATTTGTCACCACCGAAGAATGTGACGCCGCTCCGGAATTTAAAGAAGCTTATGTGAATGCCCGCCCGGAAGACATCGAGATCGTTATCAGTCCGGTCGGCATGCCTGCAAGAGCCATTCATAATCCATTTCTGGAAAAGATCAAACTTGGAAAAGAGAAGATCACCAAATGCTATCGCTGCCTGGAAAAATGCAATCCGAAGGAAACTCCCTACTGCATCACCCAGGCTCTGATCCGTGCAGTCCGGGGCAATGTGGAAGACGGCCTTATTTTCTGCGGAGATAACGCCGCCTATCTCGACCATATCAGCACTGTCCCGGAAGTCATTGCTTCCCTCTTCTCATAGCCGCTATTTTCTCGTAACAAAACAGCCGGATATGCAAATTCATGCATATCCGGCCTTTTTACTGCTCTATACTTCTTCAAAATCTTCTTCGCGCAGAATGGTATTTCCATTCTCGTCGATATTCTTTTTCGTCATTTTCGCAAAGAAGCGCTTCATGCCGCCTTTCTCTGCATGATCCATCGCCTCATCGAGAATTTCCTTTACTTCAGTCACTGTCACATTGTTATCCAGTGTCTGACGGGATCCTATCCTGTCATATAATGCCAATACCGCAAACTCATCCAGTACATATCCATTTTCCATGGCATAGGATTTTGCGAAGTTCACCAACTCCTCATTGGAGAATACAGGAACATTCACTGTATAATCAAATTTGGAAGCAAAATTTTTATTTTTCAGGAAAATCTTCTGAATATCTTCCTCTGTCCCCTCCAGAATCAGCAGTAATCCTCCGGTATCTCCTTCCATGGCAAGGCTGAGAGCCATCAGTGTTTCACTTTCCAGTCCTCCGGCATTCTCAATAATCAATGCTCCGCCCTTCAATCTGGAAAGGACTTCCTGAATATCCTTGGAATTCAGTTTTGCGCCGCTGATCTTTGCCAGCTTATGTCCATCCAGTCTTTTTTCCTTCTGAAGCGCCCGGACAATGTCGATGGCCAGTGTCGTTTTTCCATTTCCACGGGAACCGGTAATCACTACATTTCCCTTGGAAGAATTACTTCTGGCTGACGGTGACTCGCCTTTCAAAAGGCCGGACAGCTGCTTGCCCATTCCTTTTACCGTTGCAAAGTAGCTGAATACTCTGGCCTGCTCTCGGGAAAGATGTCCTGCACGGACTGCCAACTCTGCCACTTTCAGAGACATGGTATTCTGCAGATCCTGAATCATATTGAGAGAAGATGTCTCAGAAAATACTTTCTCCGATTCCGGTTCGGATTTCACTTCCGGTTCCATCTGAATCTGTTCCGTAAGATCTTCCAATGCTTCGCTTTCTTCCTCCTCCGGATCCTCCGCAGCCTCTGTATCAGCAGGCAGGTCATCTTCCGTCGCAGCCGGAGATGCCTGCTCCTTCTTTTCCTGCTCAATCTCATTCAGCAGATCCCGTACATCCTGTGGGATCTCCTCGGATTCCCCGGAAATCAGTTTCATCAGCTCTGCTGTCTTCTGCATTACCTGAGCTTTCCGCTCTTCTTCCTTCTTTGCATTGGCTTCCAGCCTTGCTTCTGTCTCTGCTTTTTTCTGTTCCCACTCGGCAAGCACATCCGGAATCGTCAGCGGTTCATCTGCCTCTTCCGGTTCTGCTTCCAGCTCTTCCGGAAGTTCCTCCAACTCCGGTTCTGCTTCCGGTTCTGCTTCCGGCTCTTCTGCCGTCTCCGGAGACTCCAGTTCCAGCGATTCCAGTTCCAGAGGTTCCTCAGCATCGTCTTCTTCCACTGCGATATCCTCCAGCGGTTCTAACTCAGGCAGATCATCCTCCAACTCCGGCAATTCCACACTTTCAGCTTCCGGAATCTCCTCTGATTCGACCTCAGCTTCCAGATCCACGTCCAGTTCATCCAGTTCCGGAATATCCACCTCTTCGGACTCCGGCTGCTCCGCCATTTCTTCCGGCTCTGCGTCCAGAGCCAGATCCAGTTCTTCCAATTCCGGCTCTTCTGCTTTTTCCTCCCCGACAGTTTCCGACAAAGTCTCCAGATCCGGAATATCAATCTCTTCTTCATCCGTCTGCAGCAGTTCATCCAGATTCGCTGCCAGTTCTGCCTGCAGATTCATGGTACTGAATTTATCCGCGTTAAAATCTACTTCTGTTCCTTCAAAATCGTCTTCTGACACTGTCGGTTTGTCAGAATGCTCATATTTCTCCTGCTGCGCCGCAGTAAGCGGTGCATACTGCATCTTCAGTTCCATGGCCTTTCTGACATACTCACCCTCGCTGAACCACAAAATCAACTCATCACATTCCCGCACGCATTCATCGATCTTTCCCGCTTCCGCATAAAGAGATGCCAGCTCATACGCCCATTTTTCCTGATATTCATGAGTTTTATAATCTTTCAGAATCCGAATCTGATCCTCTACCGCGGATCCGCGCTCCCGGTAAATCTGATATTTCAGAATATAGCGGCTCTGATCATGCGGTGCAACATTGACAAATTCCCGGTAAAGGGTAATGGCCTCCTCAAACTGATGCATCTTCGTTGCAACCTCTGTCATCTTATACAGAAGCATCCGTCCCATTGACGCCTTATCATAGGCAATGTTCAGAATCTCCATGCAGTCTTCATAACGCTCCATGGCTTCATATACATCACTTACAATATAAAGCATATTCAGATTCTTCACCCGACGCCAGTCAATGGTGTCCGCAATCTTGGCAGCTGCCTCATAGTCTTTTTTATCTGCCAGTTTTTCTATCTGTTCCGCCTTCAGACGGTACTCATACTTATCCAATGTTGGATACCCTCTTTTCCTATACTTCTACGATTCTTGAACATGTTACTGCAAGGGAACCATCTCCAATATGGCATGCCACGCTCAATGACAGCTCGTCTATTCTCTGAACCTGATATTCCGGGAATTCTGCCTCCAGCTCCTTTGCAAATTCCGCTGCCGCTTCTTTGTTATTGGTGTGAGCCACGCCTATACACATGGGCTGTCCCTCAAAACGGTTTTCCAGGTCACTGCGGATCGCATCGATCATGGTACGTTTCGCTGCATTCATAGTACGCACTTTCGCAAAAGAATCCAGCTTCTCACCTTGAATCTGCAGTACCGGTTTCAGACGGAGCATGGTTCCGAGAGCCGCTGCCGCCGGAGTGATTCTGCCGCCCTTTTTCAGATATTTCAGTGTCGTTACTGTAATATATATACTGGCCTGCAGAGCCTCCTCTTCCAGAACCGCTTTTATCTCTGCTGCTGTCTTTCCTGCTGCAATCAGTCTCTGTGCATCTAATATGGAAGAAATCTGGGTAATGGAAATACGCTGGTTATTGACCACCTGTACTTTTCCATCATAATCATCTGCCAGCATCATGGCTGTCTGGCAGCTTCCGCTCAGTCCGCTGGACATGGGAATATGCACGATCTCATCATACTCTTTGAGCACCTCATCCCATAATTTCATAATGGAATCCGGGGACGGCTGGGAAGTGGACACGTCTGCGTCCTCCTTCAGGAACTCATAAAACTGATCCGGGAAGAGATTCACTCCGTCCAGATATTCCTTTTCATTAATCAGAAACGGCATCGGGAGTACGAAAATTCCCATCTCCTTTGCTTCCTTCTGGCTCAGTCCACTGTTACTGTCGGTTACAATTGCTATTTTACTCATACGATTATTATCCTCTTCTATAATTTTTCCCAGCAGAAATAACAATGATAATGCTGGCGGCTGCCTGTGGGAACAAAATTCTCTGCTCCACAGTAAGCACATTTAATTCGTTCCATTCCGGAAGGCGTTCCCGGTTCGTAATCGCCACGACGCCCGATTCTATCCGGCTTTCCTTTGGAATAGGCAGCTTCATAGTGACAGTTGTCCCTTTCCGCCTGACGCTCCATCTTTCTTTCCTTCGGACGCGGCTGGTTAGGTTTCGCTGTCGGTTTTAACTTTTCAACCATGGGACGGACCGGCTTATTCGGCGTCGGTGTCCTTCGCTCCGGCACTCTTTCTTCCGAATCCTTCTGTCCCCGTAAGAGCCTGTTCTGCTTCCCTATTCTGGAAAGAATAAAAAATATCACAACGGTAATAAGTATTTCCATATGATTTCCTTCTGGCTCTTTGGGCACAAAAACCCATACTTTGATTTATTATAGCAAATGCCATTCCAGAAAACAAGAATGGCAGAAGCCTTTTTGCAGGTTTCCGCCATTCTTTTGACTTTCTTTATTTTTTCATTTTGGAATCAAATACCAGACTTGCAAAATATCCGAATACCAGCGCCGCGCAGGTACCGGCAGATCCTGCAGTAAAGCCACCCTTGAAAATTCCCAGCAGGCCTTCCGTATCTACCGCTTCCTTTACCCCTTTCCACAATACATTTCCAAATCCCAGCAGCGGAACGCTGGCTCCCGCTCCCGCATATTCCTGAAAAGGTTCATAAATTCCAATTGCCCCCAGTACTGCGCCGGTACATACCAGAAGTACCATAATCCGCCCTGGCATGAGTTTTGTCTTCTCCATCAGAATCTGCGTCAGGGCACAGATCAGTCCTCCAACCCAGAATGCATTGATATAATCCATGAAAAACCACTCCTTTTTGACAGTATGCGAGGCTTTTGAAAAAAATATGTAATTTTTTAAAAATAATGCTTGCATTTTTGTTTTGGCTATGGTAAAGTAAGCAAGTCGACGAAATGCGGCAGCAATCTGGTGGATTGGTCAAGCGGTTAAGACGTCGCCCTCTCACGGCGAAAACAGGGGTT
>CAVCTH010000115.1:0-6825 GCA_963604695.1 Clostridiales bacterium
GGTATTCCTCCACACCGAATTCTTTCATGATTCTCTGAAAATCATTCAGAACACTGCAGAGCTCGTCTACCAGCTCCGTGCTGATTCTGCCGGTTGCATAGGCATCTTTTCCCAGTTCCATCCGATGACGCACATGATTCAGTACCCGAATCCCGTTTCTGGCGGAAAGCTCATAGATTTTCAGATTGACTTCATAGCTTCCCACATCAATGGCGCCGAAAATTTTGCAAGCCATACCATTTCCCCCATTTATATTTTACTGGCGTCCGGTTGTTCCGAAGCCGCCTCTGTCTTTGCCTTCCAGTTTCTCGGTCTCCTCAAAAACAATCTGCGGCTGATGCTCCATAATACGGAACTGGCAGATCCGGTCATTCACATGAATCTCCGTATCTCTCATGGCAAGCGCCGGAAAGAACCACTGGTCGTTGTCTCCGCAGTAACTTTCATCGATGAGTCCGCAACTGTTGGTCTGCAGCAGTCCGAAATTTTTATAGGTGCTGCTTCTCGGAATCACATGCGCCTCATATCCTTTGGGAAGCTCCATGGCAATTCCCAGCGGAATCAGCTTAAACTCGCCCTGCTTCATGGTAATGTCTTCCGCTGCCCGCAGGTCAATCCAGTCGGATTTTCCTTCGATATAAGTCAGTTTCTCGATTTTGTCAGAAAAATATTTAATCTTGATGGTTTCCATTTAATAAAGTCTCCTTATTCACACAAAGTCAGGCGAATGCATTGCCTGACTCTGTTGTTCTTTTTATGCTTTCTTTTATGCGTACAGAACTACTTTTCCAAGTTTTCTCGTCATCTGTACGTCAATGACACGCTGATTGGCGCTGCCCTTCCACGGAAGATTATTGTCCTTCAGGTCTTCCATGAATTCGCCGTCCACCAGCACCTTGAGATCCCCGATCAATTCCAGATCACAGATCTCCTCCCACAGATAACCGGTGTACAGCCAGATGGTTTTCTCCGGAAAACGGGTACGGATCTCCCGGATCAGTCCGGTCAGTTCTTCCCGGTTCCGCTCCAGCAGGGGATCTCCGCCGCTGAAGGTGATGCCATCCACATAATCTTTCTCCAGTTCCGCAAATACTTCCTGTTTTGCATCCTCATCAAAAGGAATTCCGCCATCCGGATCCCAAGTGATGGGGTTCTGGCAGTTTTTGCAGTGATGTGTACATCCAGCCAGCCAGAGTACTACCCTAAGTCCGTCTCCGTTGAGCATATCATCCTTTGTAATGTTATGATACCGCATAAGTCTCGCCTCGTTACATCTCGTAATTTTCCAGAATGCTCTTTCTTAAAAGAGTCAGCGCATGGATCACCGCCTGTTTCCGTACACTGGGGCGGTCTCCTGCAAAATGATATTCTTCCACATAGACATGGTCATGTACACAGCAGCCGATATAGACCAGTCCTACCGGATCTCCGTTCTCGCCACCGTCCGGTCCTGCATATCCGGTGACACTGACGCAGGCATCGGACTCTGCCATAAAAGCTCCGCCTTTTGCCATCTCTTTTGCTGTCTGTGCGCTGACTGCCGTATATTTTTTCAGAGTCGGTTTCTTCACGCCAACCATTTTCCGTTTCGCACGGTCGGAATAGGTTACAAATCCCTGCCGGAATACTTCGGATGCTCCCGGCACATCTGTAAGGAGCGCACTGACCAGTCCTCCGGTACAGGATTCTACCGTGGA
The DNA here is from genome assembly GCA_963604695.1 of Clostridiales bacterium. GTDB lineage: Bacteria > Bacillota > Clostridia > Lachnospirales > Lachnospiraceae > Hominiventricola. The sequence goes on from CAVCTH010000115.1 coordinate 1,698, forward strand.
GACGGTCATTTTCTGTTCTTTCAGGAGCTCCACAATGGTCTGTTCCAGTGACACATTTTTCTTCGTTGTGAAAATGCTGCTTCCAAAACGGACTTTCAGTTCCCGCACCAGGCTTTTCACCTTCTCCCGCGCATTCTCTGCCTCTGAAGAGATCTGGATCACCACTTCTCCAAATGCGCCGTTAATGTCAAATTTCACCTGATCCTGTGCAATCAAAAGATCGCTTAACTGTTCTCTGACTTCCGGTACTTCCATTCCGCAGAGTTTCACTGTCTTGGAATACGCTTCGTTCTCCATTTTAAATATCTCCTTCCAGAATCACCTGTTTGTTCTTTACCAGGTAGTCAACCAGTGATACAACCGTCAAAATCAATGCAATCCAGGTAAGCACCAGTCCAATGGTGTCAAATATACCACCCAGGTTCAGAATCAGTACAATGATCATGAGCATCTGGAAAGTTGTCTTAAATTTTCCCCAGTAGCTGGCCGCGATGACCACACCATTATCGGAAGCCACCAGACGGAAACCGCTGATGATAAATTCACGGCTGATAATCACAATGACCATCCACGCCGGAAGCCGTCCCATCTCTACCAGACAGATCATGGCCGCGCACACCAGAAGCTTGTCTGCCAGCGGATCCATGAATTTTCCAAAATCCGTAATGAGATTATATTTTCTTGCAATCTTTCCATCCAGAAGATCCGTAAGGCTCGCAATAATAAATACCGCTACCGCCCACAGATCATAACCATTCAACATCAGTGCTACAAAAGGAATTACCAGGATTACCCGGAACACCGTCAGTTTATTCGGCAGATTCATCGTCAATCTCTCCTATCAAATCATAATCATCCGCACCGGTCACTTTCACTTTTACAAAGTCGCCGGACATGAGTTCCTCTATGGTCTGGACAAACAGATAACCGTCCACACCCGGAGCATCTTTGTAAGTTCTTGCCACATAGGCATATTCATCAGCCACTTTTCCTTCGATCATGCACCACAGGGATTTTCCCACCATGTCTTCTGCTTTTTCAAAAGAAATCTCCTGCTGCAGCTCCATGATCTCATCCCGGCGCTCTTCTTTTACTTCTTCCGGGATCTGATCCGGCATGGTGGCAGCCGGGGTATCCTCCTCCGGCGAGTAAGCAAATACGCCAAGACGGTCGAATTCCATCTCATCCACAAAGGCCATCAGTTCTTCATGATCTTCCTGGGTCTCGCACGGGAATCCACTGATCAGAGTGGTACGAAGGCAGATATCCGGAATCTCTTCTCTTAATTTTGCAACGATGGCTCTTAAATCCGCCTGAGAAGTTCTGCGGCCCATTCTCTTTAAGATCCGGTCGGATGCATGCTGAATCGGAAGGTCCAGATAGTGACAGACTTTTGGTTCTTCCTTGATGGTCTGAATCAGTTCATCGTAGATTTCCTCCGGATAACAGTACTGTACGCGGATCCAGCGGATGCCTTTGATCTTGCAAAGCTCTTTTAACAGCAGATGCAGGCTTTTCTTTCCATATAAATCGGTTCCATAAAGGGTAGTCTCCTGAGCAACCAGAATCAGCTCCTTTACCCCCTGCTCTGCCAGTTCCTCTGCTTCTTTTACCAGACGCTCCATAGGGAAACTCCGGTAATTGCCGCGCAGCTTCGGAATAATACAATAAGTACAATGCTTGTCACAGCCCTCTGCAATTTTCAGATGTGCATAATGGCCGCCTGTGGTCAGCATTCTCCTGGCCGGAGTCAGTACCAGACGGTCAATGTCCTCACATTTGAGCATATGCTCACCGCCCATGGCCTGCTCAATGGCCTCTGCGATGCTGTCGTAAGTGGTGGTTCCCAGAACCGCATCGACCTCCGGAATCTCGTCAATGATTTCCTGCTTATAGCGCTGCGCAAGACATCCGGTTACGATCAGTGCCTTACACCTTCCTTCTTTCCGGTACTCTGCCATCTCAAGAATGGTGTTGATGCTCTCCTCCTTGGCATCGCCGATGAAGCAGCAGGTATTTACCACAATGACATCGGCTTCCGTCTCGTCATCGGTAAATGCGTAGCCTTTGTTGGAAAGCAGTCCCAGCATGACCTCAGAATCTACCAGATTCTTGTCACAGCCGAGAGATACAAATAAAATGTTCATCATAAATTTGATGTAGTCTCCTTTATCTTTCTATATTCCGTAACATTATAATACAAAAAGCCCCGGGAAAGCAATACCGCTTTCCCGGGGACTCTAAGATGCTGCAAGGCTATTGCATACCATCCCGACTACAATCAGAAGGATACCTGCAAAACCGGTTAGTTCCGGGACACTGTCCCCCAGGATCAGAATCCCGCCAAGCAGGGTAAAGATCACTTCCCCGCATTGGGTGGCTTCGATCAGTGCCAGCTTCTTCTGGTCATGGCGCACCAGATCTGTTGCCCGGAAAAATAATACCGTTGCAATCACTCCTGAAAATAATGCCACCAGAACCGACTGCAGCGCCTGTCCCCGGGAAGGCAGTCCAACTCTCACATATGCGGCAGCCGAGAGAACCAGCCAGAACGGCATACTGCACAGGGTCATGCCAAATACCCTCTGGAAGGTGTTCAGCCGATTTTCGCTGATCTCCATCATCTTACGGTTTCCCAAAGGATAGGAAAATGCTGCAACTACAATGGGGAGGAGTGCCGTTACTGCCCTTCCTCCCCGCAGATTTTCCAGGTTCTGTATCTGCATCAGGAAGATACCGGCAAGAATCAGGAAAGAGAACATCAGGTTCTTCATCGGTATTGGTTTTCCGAACAAGGGTGTCAAAAGCACGCCTGCCACGATCGTCATCTGCCAACAGGATGCCACCAGCCAGGACTCTCCATAGACCGAGGCTAGGGTAAGCGGTGCATAGAACAGTCCGAAGCCTACCGTACTCCAGAGAAGCCACGAAACCGGTTTCCTGCAGATCTCTGTCCAGACCTTCCGTATCCCACCGCCCGGCAGAATCAGGATGGCGGCCATAGGCAGGGTGAAGAGATACCGGAGTGCTGCACTCCACATCCAGTATCCGCCTCCCAGATTCATACTCCGGTTCAGTATAAACGTAAATGCGAAGAAAAAAGAACCTGCTATTCCAAGTATCAGTGATTTTTTCATCTGTCATTCCTCCTCATATCCACCTCTGTTCGCCCGTATCTCGTTTCCTTCCAGCATTTTGTATCATTGTATCATTGTATACATTTTTATCAAGAATAATCTAATTTTTAACGAGGAATACCAAAAATTTAAACCACTTCAAAAAGGACACAAAAAATTTTTCTGTGCCCTTCTATACTTCTTCTATGCTATATACTCTTATTACAAATTCTGTTCTCCATTTACATAGAGATGATAGCCATTAGCCGTCACATGGGACAGGTCGCCGCTGAAACTGGTGATATAACTGTCCCCGGTCAACGTCCAGCCGGAATCATCACTGAGCGTCACATTGACCGTACCTGCGTCACCGGATGTATTGATGGTTCCGGTAAAGGTTGTACCATTGTCCATGGTAAGGTCGAGACTGGAAATCTCATCCACCACAATATCTCCATCCATAGTCTGCTTCTCCGTGGTCATAGAAACCGTACCGCCATTGGCGCCTTGTGTTCCCCATCCTCTGGAGCTGTTATTTCCTTCTACTCTGAGCAGCACGCCGTCAACATCTTCCATGGCAAGCGCCGTATTCTGAAGGTAAATCTCGCAGTCTGTATTGGTGACATAGAAGAGATCTCCCTTTTTAGCCGTAATACTGCCGTCTACGGAGGAAAAGCTTGCCGTTCCGGACTCAGCATCGCCGGACATGCTCTGGTAAATCATAATACCGTGAATATTTTCACTGGAGTCCCCATTATAGGTATTATCCATACTGGATACCAGATTGCAGTTCTTTAATGATACGGAGTTTTTTCCTTCCACAACGACACCTTCACTGGCATTGGCTGTCAGTTCAGCATCTTCTACAGAAATATCCGCGGTACAGTAAACAGCCGGACTTCCTGTTCCGTTGGTGGTATAAGTACCGCCGGTTACATTCACATCTCCGCCTCCCCGGTCACTGCGGATTGCCGCCGCTGAGTTGCCCGAAGTCTCCACATCCAGATTGTCTGCATTCATGGTAGCGCCTCCGGTGGTATGGATGCCGCCGGAATTATTTCCGGTAGTCCGGATCGTAGAATCGGAGATATTGACCGTCGTTCCTTCCCCGTAACTGAACACACCGTTTCCATTCTGGACACTGGTGTTCACGGTTGCTCCGGTAATGTTCACCGTCGCACCGTTCAAAGCCAGCAGGCCTGCGTTCTGTCCATACCAATCACCATCCTCAGTATTGGAAGAACTTCCATCTGTTTTTTCCACAGTAATATTGGATAATGTGACAGTAGCTCCATCTACCCGCAGAGCATTTTCATCATCTCCGGTTGAAGAGTAGGTCTCTCCATCCACAGAGGTATCTTCGTCAATAGTATTGGCAGAGGTTCCGTTGGTCACCTCACTGCTGCCGCCAAAGCCGCCCTGAGGGCCTCCTCCACCATTCATGTTTTTCACAATGACTGTCAGCGCATTGCCGTCTGTATCCAGCGTCACTTCCAAAATACTTCCAACGGTAATATCGTCCGCAGATCCTTCTGTCGTATTTCCTGCGGATTCTACGGTAATCTCTGTAGTATCTGTCAGCGTAAACGTCTGTGTCTCACCACTGGCTGTAAACGGACTTCCCTGAGGTGCGCCGCCCGGTGCCTGACCACCCGGCTGCTGTCCGTCCGGTGCCTGACCGGCTTCTGGTTTCTGCTCGCTGTCGCCATCCGGCTTCTCCGGCGGTGTCTGCTGGTTATCGGATGCCTGATCATCCGGCTTCTGCTCGCTATTACCATCTGGCTTCTCCGGCGGCGTCTGCTGGTTATCGGATGTCTGTTCATCCGGCTTCTGCTCGCTATTACCATCTGGCTTCTCCGGCGGCGTCTGCTGATTGTCGGATGCCTGATCATCCGGCTTCTGATCGTTGTCCCCACCCGGTGTCTGATCATCGGATGGAGCTTCACTCAGCTCACCAACATCACCTGTAATGGTTGAGCCATCTATCGCAGTTACCTGTAATGTCACGGCTT
>CAVCTH010000116.1:0-1887 GCA_963604695.1 Clostridiales bacterium
GGCAGACAAGTTGAGCGGCATGTGCAAGACCGACCGTGAAAACTATGAGAAATACTGGGACGATATCAGTCCGTTCATCAAATTCGGCTGCATCAAGGATGAGAAATTCTGTGAGCGTATGATGGAGTATGTACTGTTCAAGGATCTGGACGGTAAATACACTACCATGAATGAGTATCTGGAAGCACAGAAACCGGCTGACGGAGAAGCAGAAGCTAAAGAATCTGAGGAAAAGACCGAAGAAAAGACGGAAGAAAAGGCTGATGGTGAGGAGAAGGAAGCTCCGAAGACCACCATTTACTATGTGACGGATGAGATTCAGCAGAGCCAGTACATTAACATGTTCCGTGAGCAGAAGATGAACGCAGTCATCCTGAAAGACAACATTGATAATCCGTTCATCAGCCATCTGGAAGCAAAGAATGAGAAAGTTAAATTCCAGCGCATCGATGCAGATGTAACCGATTCCATGAAAGAGGAAGTATCTGAGGAAGAGCTGAAGGGCGAGACCGATGCATTGACCGCACTGTTCCGCAAAGCACTGAACAACGACAAACTGGAAGTTAAAGTAGAGAAGCTGAAAAATGAAAAAGTTTCTTCTATGATTACCTTGTCAGAGGAAAACCGCAGAATGCAGGAAATGATGAAGATGTACAATATGTACGGAATGGATCCGTCCATGTTCGGCACCTCCACCACACTGGTACTGAATGCAAATAATGCACTGGTGAGATACCTGTTTGAGAATCCGGAAAGCGAGCACAGCACCATGATCTGTGAACAGCTCTACGATCTGGCCATGATTAGCCACCAGCCGCTGAATCCGGAAGCAATGACAAAATTTGTAAACCGGAGCAACGAGATTATGATGCTCCTGACCAAATAAGCATTATAAAATTTCAAAAGGAATTTCCTGCTGATGGAAATATTTCTGGACCATGTCATCCCAGGCATGGTCCAGTTTTTTGTCCAGGGTGAAAATGCTTAAGGACGTGCCGGTGGTGCAGGACAGAGTACGGCCGTCGTAGTGAAGGTTCAGCAAAAGCCCGCGGACCTGATCTGCAGGAATAGAAATGCCGGTCTGGGCCAGCAGTCGTTCTACATTAGAGGAAGCCAGCTGGAAGGTAAAACGAAAGGCCAGCGGTGTCTTCTTTCCTTTGATCAGCTCAAAGCAGAAGGGGCGCAGTTCACTCCAGTAAGAGAGGGAGCGGCTTTCCATCTGTTCCTGTTCTTCCGCGGTATAGTATGCTTTCTGAAGCGTACCGTCAATGTGAAACGTATTAAAAGTAGTAATGCTTCCTTCCAGAAGCAGAAAACGGTCAAAGCTTTCACTTAAAAGCAGTTTTTTCATAAATGTTTTAATGTCGGCAATCTGAAGGGCGATCATAGAGATACCTCCTGAAATAAGATGTATTTATTATAGAAGAAACAGGCAGGATTTGCTATACTGGATTTAGAAAATTACCTGAAGGAGAAAAGATAGAATGAGAAACAGAGACTGTGCAGAAGAATTATGCGGACTGATCCGGGAGGGAACCTCACCCTTTCACGCCGTGTCTGTGGCAGAAAAACGATTGAGAGAGCAGGGATTTGAGTCCCTGTCCATGAAACGGCCCTGGCAGCTGGAAAAGGGTGGCCGCTACTATGTGTCCGTGCGGGAATCCACCTTATTTGCCTTTACCATTGGAGACGGATGGAATGGGCAGGAAGGGTTCCGGATTGCGGCGGCTCATACGGATTTCCCGGGACTGCGTGTGAAACAGCATGCGGAAATGATCCGCGGAAATTACGGCCAGCTGAATGTGGAAGTATATGGAGGCGCCATTTTAAATACCTGGCTGGACCGCCCGCTTTCTGCATCGGGAAGAGTGGCGTTAAAGAGTGATG
>CAVCTH010000116.1:1897-6784 GCA_963604695.1 Clostridiales bacterium
GCGGGAAGAGTGGCTTTGAAAAGTGATGATGTGTTCCGGCCCCAGACAAGACTGGTGGATCTGAAAAAGCCGTATTTCATTATTCCCAATCTGGCCATTCATCTGAACCGGGAAGTGAATAAGGGAACAGAACTAAACCGTCAGAAAGAGATGCTTCCCATTGCAGTAGTGGGAAAAGAGCAGCTGACCGACAACTTTTTCCGGAAGCTTCTGGCAGAAGAACTGGAAGTGGAACCGGAGGAAATTCTGGATTATGAGATGGGACTTTATAATGCGGATGAGCCGCAGTATGTGGGAATCGGCGAAGATCTTTTAAGCGCACCCCGTATTGACAACCTGTCCGGTGTGCAGGCCATTCTGACGGGAATTACCGAGGGCAGCAGGGACGGCATTAATGTGGCTGCGTTCTTTGATCATGAGGAGATTGGCAGCAGGACCAAGCAGGGAGCAGGTTCCACGCTGCTCACCATGGTACTGGAAAAATTGTTCCAGGGACTTGGCATGGATCGGCTGGAGTATTTGCAGCAGATGCCGGAGAGCATGCTGCTGTCTGTGGATGTGGGACATGCTTACCATCCGAATTATGGAGACAAGATGGATCCCACCAACCAGAGCCCGCTGAACACCGGATTCTGTATTAAGGAGGCAAGTTCCCAGTCCTATGCTACCGACTGCCGTGCAGTTGCCATTGTGGAGCAGATCTGCCGTCAGGAGGAGATCCCTTATACAAAATTCTTTAACCGGTCCGACGGAACCGGCGGAAGCACCCTGGGATCCATTGCATCCAGCTTTCTTCCGATTCCCACAGTGGATGTGGGCGTGCCGTTGCTTGCCATGCATTCTTCCAGAGAGCTCATGGGTGTGAAGGATATCCGGGCACTGGCCGATATGATCCGCGCATACTATACTTTGTAAATTCCGGGGATACTACTTGCATATATCTGTAGGTTGTGGTAATATTATGTGGTATTAAAAACTACATAAAAACAAGGCGGATATTTTTATCATGCCGTTTTCAAATCGATAGATAGAATAAAAGGTGGTATCAGATATGGGTTATCGGATCGTAGTAGATAGTTGTGGGGAGTTTACAGAGGAGATGCAGCAGGATCCTCATTTTACACATGCAGCACTCCATTTGGAAATAGACGGGGAACAGTTCACGGATGACGAGACGTTCGACAGAGTGGATTTCCTGAAAAAAGTAAAGGCAAGTCCCAACTGTCCGAAATCCAGCTGTCCGTCACCGGAAGTATACCGGGCGGCATTTGACTGCGGGGAGGAACATCTCTATGCAGTGACGCTGTCAGCGGAGTTAAGCGGCTCTTACAACAGCGCAGTGCTGGGACAGAATCTTTATCTGGAAGAGCATCCGGATGCAAAAGTGCATGTATTCAATTCCTGCTCTGCATCCGTAGGCGAGACCTGGGTAGCGAAGAAGATCCAGGAATGCGAAGAGGCTGGCATGGAATTTGAAGAGATCATCAAGACGGTAGATGCATTTATTGATGAGATGTGTACCTATTTTGTATTGGAAGATCTGGATCATTTGAGAAAGAACGGCCGTCTCAGTGCCGTGAAAGCATTTGTAGCATCTGCGCTGAATATCAAACCGGTCATGGAAGGTGTCAAGGGAGTCATTCAGCAGGCAGGCCAGGCCAGAGGTATGCAGAAAGCCCTTCGCCTGATGGTAGAGCTTCTGAAGAACAAGGCAAAGAATTCGGAAGAAAAAGTCGTGGGACTGGTACACTGCAACAACGCAGAACGTGCAGAGGCCGTAAAAGCGGAGATCCTGAAGACCATGAAAGTGAAAGATGTGGTCATTCTGGAGAGCTCCGGCGTCAGCACCCTCTATGCAGATCAGGGCGGTATCATTTTAGTCCTGTAAGGAAATATGAATAATATGTTAAAATTGAAAGAGAAGCGTGCCAAACGCTTCTCTTTTGTGCTATAATAGGCAGTGGAATGATATAGGAGAAAACGGAGGTAAATGATCGTGGTCAGTGAGAAGTTAACCATCAGAAATGAGAACGGCATTCATTTGCGTCCGGCAGGAATGCTGGTGGGAGAAGCAAATAAATTCCGCTGTCATGTAATGATGTACTACGGAGAACATAAAATGAACTGCAAGAGTCTGATGAGTCTTCTGGCATTTCCGGTTTGCCCTGGGGAAGAAGTTGTCATCGAGTGCGAGGGCGAGGATGAAGAAGAGGCTTGCAGACATATTGTGGATTTCCTTAAAAATATGAAGAATCAAAAATGACACATCGGCCTGATGTGTCTTTTTTATTGACAAGCTTCTGAAAGTTCTGTATTGTATAAATGTCTTAAAAAATAATTTCAATAATTGCAAGTCTGCATTACGATTTCCCAACTTTGATACTGCTAGAGGTATATATGACGTTGTTAAGTATGAGGGAGGAGTACTCACATGAGAGATATGGAGGATCCGTGGATCCTGCAGGAGATTTTTCAGCTGTCCGACCATGCGCTGGCCAGGCTGTTAAATCGGCTTTTTGATACCCGCTATACGGAAAAGAACCAGATCTGGAAGGAATGGCAGGATGAGGACCGGCTGACGGTCACTCTTCGGGTGGATGGAACCAACCGCTATGAATTCAGTTTAAGAAGGCTGGATGGCTGTCTGCAGATCTGTGCCCAGGACAAGGGGTATGTATTTCATTATGAAAATATGGCGGCTGGAAATGTAATCCGGATTAAGGAGCCGCAGATATTTTATTTTGGAAAAAATCATCAGGAGAAATACAGCACGACGCTGGAATTTCCGGGGCATGAGCGGGTAGTGCTGCCTTTTCGGGTCATTACCCTGGCGGATTATTCGGCACAGCAGCTGGAAGAGCAGGGACTGATCTTATTTCTGCCGTTTTTATTTTACTGTTTTGGAAATCTGAAAGGAACGGAGGAGGAAAAAGAAAAGGCCTGGAAGAATTTTATTATGCGGGACATAGCGGATGCGCTGAAACTGAGCTTTCAGAAGGGAAGCCTGACGGCGTATGATGTGCAGCGCATGAAGCAGCTGTGCCGCCATATGGCATGGCAGGTTATGTGCCGGGAGCCGTGGATGCAGGAGCTGGAAAGCCAGAGAATGATACTGGATTCCCTGGAAGCAGATCTGAAATTCTTGAAGAGGCTGGATTCGCGCACATAAAAAGGGGCAGGCGAACCTACTCCTCGATATGCTCCAGTCCCTGATTCAGAATGTTAACCACATGGTTGTCTGCCAGGGAATAGCAGATGGTCTTCCCATCCCGGCGGTATTTTACCAGGCGGTGCTGCTTCAGAATGCGAAGCTGATGGGAAATGGAACTGGGGGTCATGGAAAGCTCAGTGGCAATGTCATTGACACACAGTTCCTGCTGCCGCAGGGCATACAGAATTTTGATACGGGTGGAATCTCCGAATACTTTATAAAATTCGGAGAGGTCGTAAATTTCTTCCTCTGCGGGAATCACAATAGTATCTGGCATGGCGTGTCCTTTCTAAAAAGAAGGAAAGCGGAGCAGACATGGCTATCTGATCCGTTTTCTTTTTCTATAGTATAGCAGAACATCTGAATAAATGCAATAACTGTTCATGTATTCATATGTAAAAAGTCTTCCGTTCACAAATTAAACACAAGTTAATCAATTTTTTAACACAAATTCCCATTATGATATTCTGGAGAGTAAATGTGGCTTTGTGATAAACAGAGAGCCTGGTAAGGAGGAAATTTGTGAACGTACCAAAACTACCGAATGTAGTGCAGAAATTAGGAAATAAGAAAAAAGTGCTGATTCCGGCAGTGATCGTGCTGATCCTGGCGGGAGGACTTGGCGTGCATGCACTGAACCGCCAGAAGGCAAAGAAGGCCATGGCGGAGCAGATGAGCCAGGTGGAAACGACTCAGGTGACCAAGCAGAATCTTATCGATTCCATCAGCGTGACCGGAACCATTGCGAGTGCGGATGCCAGAGATGTGTCTGCCATTGCATCCAATGTAAAAGTAAAAACCGTCAATTATAAAGTGGGAGATTATGTAAATGCAGGCGATGTAGTAGCCGTATTGGACAGCTCCGAACTGGAACGTAAACTGACGGAAGCCCAGAACAGCCAGGCTCTGAGTGAATATAATGAGAATAAATCCATTGAGACAGCGTCTAACAGCTATACCCAGGCGGTGGAAGATGGTACGGATGATTATAATAAGGCAGTAAAAAATGAGTCTCAGGCGAAGGAAGATCTGCAGGATGCAGAGGATGACCTGAGCAGCGCAGCCAGCACTCTGAAAAAACGGGAAAAAAGTCTGAGTGCTGCAAAAGAGGCGCTGAATGCACTGACAGATCCGACGGAAAGTTATACTGCGGCAGCCAATGCACTGGAGAGTGCGAAGAGTACTCTGTCAGATGCTCAGACTGCATTGGCAAAACTGGAGGAGACAGATCCGGGTTATGCAGATGCAAAAGCAGCTGTTGATACTGCACAGCAGGCAGTGGATGCTGCTCAGGCAACCTATGATTCTGCATCTACAGAAAAAGCAGCCTATGACGCAGCTGTCCAGGCAGTCAACGAGGCTCAGGCAGCCTATACAGAGGCCCATCAGGCTTATAATTCTGCATCTGACGCAGAAGAGAAAGCTTCCGATACTTATGAGACAGCATCTGATAACCTGACGGATGCATCTAAGAACAATGACCGGAATATTTCCAATGCGGCAGATTCTCTGGAGAAAGCACAGAAGGAAAAAGAATATTCCAACAACAGCAGTGACCAGACCATTGATGATTACAAAGAGCAGATTGCGGCCTGCACAGTAACAGCTCCTATTTCCGGTGTCATTACGGCCATGGAAGTATCGGAAGGAGACACCTATTTAGGAGAAGGAAAGAC
>CAVCTH010000117.1:0-6762 GCA_963604695.1 Clostridiales bacterium
GGTCAGTTCATCGTTCTGCAGATTATTTTTTCCCACATACATATCAAATCCGTCGGAGGATACATAGTGGAAAGGTTTGGACGTGATCTTTATCTTCCTGTGTCCGGCAGGCCGTTTGTGAATGTAACCGGACTGGATCAGTTCCTCGCGGATCTGGGTCAGGTCTTCTTCCTGAAGGGCAATGTCCAGAGCGGTCTGAATGGAGCGGAGATGCTCAATTTCAGCGCCGGTTTCCTCCAGAAGTTTGGTGACAGCCTCACAGGTACGTTTTAATTTTCCATATTTGTCAAAATATTTAATGGCATTTTCCTGTACCGGAAGCTGCGGATCCAGTGGAATCGTGATCTCCTCGCCGGTATAATAGTTCAGCGCCTGGAAACTTTTGCTTCCGGGGGCGACATCATATCCATAGGTATTGATCAGTTCGCCGTAAATCCGGTATTTTTCACGCTTTTCGGTGTCTTTCAGCTGTTTTGCCTGCAGATCGTATTTTTTGACATTTCGTTCCAGGGCTGTCTGCACGATACGGCGCAGATCTGTGGATTTCTGCCGGATACGGGTCAGTGTATTTTTTTCGGCATAATAATGCTCCAGCATATTGGAAACCAGCGGATAGGTTTCCTTTCTGCAGTGATCATAGAGCGTCAGCGGCAGACAGGAAAATTCTGCCGGATTCTTTCCATCATAATAAATACAGGGCGTATAATCACCGGAAGCCAGCGGTTCCAGATAGCGGGTCAGCGTCCGGTAAAGATGGATCAGTTCGTCCTGTTCAAAGGTACCTGCCGGACGGTCGGAATCAAGAGACGCCTGGTGACAGATCTCTTCCGCTGCAATGGGGCTTAATCCGGTCAGGGAAGTGTAGAGCGCTTTGGAAAGCTTTGCGGCTTTGGCACTGACCAGCCGGATAAATGTTTCTTCTGTGACTGTCAGCGGATTTTCCTTTTCCTGGGTCTCCGGGATAAAATACGGACGTCCCGGAAGTACCTCCCGGACGGAACTGATCTGAGCAGATACATGCTTGATGCTGTCGATGATCTGATCCTGGTCTGAGCAGAAAATGATGTTGCTGTATTTTCCCATAAGCTCTACCACCAGATATTTACGGCAGAGGTCGCCCATCTCATCCAGATGCTCAATCTCAAAGCGGAGCACACGCTCCAGGGATGGCTGGGTAACGGAAATAATGCGCCCGCCGCTGATGTGCTTACGGAGCAGCATACAGAAATTCGGCGCAGTCATAGGACTGGGTTTGTTGTTCCGGGTCAGATAGACAAGAGGCAGACTTGCGGATGCAGAGAGCAGCAGGCGGAAGTTTCCTTCCTGGGATTTGACCGTCAGGAGCAGTTCGTCTGTCTCCGGCTGCGCAATCTTGGAAATGCGGCCTCCAGTAAGATTTTTATTTAATTCATGTGCCATACAGGCAACGGTAATACCATCAAAAGCCATAATAAATCTCCTTTTCGTACTCCGTTATTATACTTGACGCTATTGGCAAAATCAACTATAATGAATATTACTATGGCGAGGGAATGTCCTCGCATTTCATTTGGGGACGATGAATATGTTAAAAAGTATGACCGGTTTCGGACGGTATGAGCTGTCTGAAGGAGAGCGCAAGATCACGGTGGAAATGAAAGCGGTCAACCACCGTTATCTGGATGTAACGCTGAAGATGCCGAAAAAGCTGAATTTCTTTGAATCAGCCATCCGGACACTTCTGAAGGAATACGTCCAGCGCGGCAAGATTGATGTGTTTATTACTTATGAAGATCTGAGCAGCAAGGGAGCAGCTCTTACTTATAATAAAGCGATTGCTTTTCAGTATATGGATTATTTCCGGCAGATGGCAGAGGAGTTTGGCCTTGAAAATAACGTAAAGGTCACGGATCTGGCGAGATGCCCGGAGGTGCTCACGCTGGAAGACCAGCAGGAGGATGAGGAAGAGATCTGGCAGATGCTGGAACAGGCAGTGCGTGGAGCCTGCGAGAAGTTTGTGGAGACCCGTGTCCGGGAAGGTGAAGCACTGAAGGCAGATCTTCTGGTGAAACTGGACGAGATGCTCGGCCTGGTAGCCATGATAGAGGAACGTTCTCCGCAGATTGTCAGTGAGTACCGCACGAAGCTGGAGAATAAAGTAAAAGAACTGCTTGCAGATACGCAGATGGATGAGGCCAGAATTGCCACGGAAGTAACCATCTTTGCGGACAAGATCTGTGTGGATGAAGAAATTGTCCGTTTGAAGAGCCATATTGAGGCGATGAAGAATGCACTGAAGGCAGGCGGAAGCATCGGCAGAAAGCTTGATTTCATTGCACAGGAAATGAACCGGGAAGCAAATACTACGCTGTCAAAGGCCAATGATCTGGCTCTGGCAGACTGCGCGATTGATCTGAAGACCGGCATTGAGAAGGTAAGAGAACAGATTCAAAACCTTGAATAAGCATTGAGCGAAGCGTAATCGAGCTGGAGCGCTGCGGAAAAAAGAAAAGCAGGGAGATCCGATGGACAGACAGGGAATTTTAATTATTGTATCCGGATTTTCAGGAGCCGGAAAAGGTACAATTATGAAGGAGCTGACTGCACGGTATGAACAGTATGCACTGTCCATATCCGCCACAACCCGTTCTCCGAGACCGGGGGAAGAGGATGGAGTCGCTTACTTCTTCAAAACGAAGGAACAGTTTGAGCAGATGATTGCAGAGGGCGCGCTCATAGAGCATGCCTGCTATGTCAATAACTATTATGGAACACCAAGGGCTTACGTGGAAGAACAGCTGGCAAAGGGACATGACGTGATTCTGGAGATTGAGATCCAGGGAGCGCGGAAGATTAAAGCACAGTATCCGGATGCGGTTCTTCTTTTTGTGAGCACGAAAGACGCAAAGACACTGAAGGAGCGTCTGGAGGGCAGAGGAACGGAATCACCGGAGGTGATTGCCCAGAGACTGGCCCGTGCCGTACAGGAGTCCGAGGGTATGGAAGAATATGACTATCTGGTGATCAACGATGTGCTGGAAGAATGTGTTGAGCAGGTACACGGCATCATCGAAGCTGAGCACCGCAAGATTGAGCATAACAAAGAAAGAATAGAAAAAATCAGACAGGACCTGAAAGGTTTTGCGAAAGGAGAATAAATTATGTTACATCCGTCTTATACAGACTTAATGAAAACGATCAACAGTGAAGTGGAGGAGGGCGATACCCCGGTAGTAAACAGCCGGTATTCCATCGTTCTTGCAACCGCAAAAAGAGCCAGACAGCTGATTGCAGGAGAGGAAGCTTTTGTAAACAGCCGTGGTAAGAAACCGTTATCAATCGCAGTAGAGGAGATTGAGAAAGGTTTTGTTACGATTGAGCCGGAGAGCCACGAAGAAGAGGAAGCTGCAGCAGAGCCCGCAGCAGCAGAATCTGTTTCCGTGACAGCAGAAGAAGCTGCTGAAACTCGTGAGGAACTGGAAGAAACTCCGAAGACGGATGAAATTTAAGAGGGCTGGAGGAGAGAAAAATCTATGATAGTAAGAGAAGGAAAGAGCGTATTCAAAGGTGTTGCCATCGGTAAAATCTTTGTATACAAAAAAGCAGAGAAAACCGTAAGCCAGGAAAAGATTACGGATACTGCAGCTGAACTTGCCCGCTACGAAGAAGCGAAAGCAAAAGCAATGTCTCAGTTGAAAGCTCTTTACGAGAAAGCACTCAAAGATGTGGGCGAAGAAGAGGCCATGATCTTTGATGTTCATCAGATGCTGCTGGATGACCTTGATTACAACGAGTCTATCCAGAATATCATTGAGAATGACAAAATGAATGCAGAATATGCTGTATTCATGACCTGCGAGCAGTTCGCAGCAATGTTCCTGAGCATGGATGATGATTATATGAGAGGACGTGCAGCAGATGTCAAAGACATTTCTGAGCGTGTGATCTCTATCCTGAACGGAAGCCAGGTAAGCCCGGAAGCAATGCCGGAGCCGGTAATCATTGTGGCAGAAGATCTGGCACCCAGTGAGACTGTTCAGTTTGATAAAAATAAACTTCTTGCACTGGTAACCCAGAAAGGTTCTGCAAATTCCCATACGGCAATTCTTGCAAGAACCATGAATATTCCGTCTCTGGTAACCACGGATATTGAAGTGGATCCGGAGTACAACGGAAAGATGGCAGTTGTGGATGGTTTTGCAGGCCTGATTTACATTGATCCGGACGAAGAGACCATGGCAAAAATGAGAGAGAAGAAAGGCCGTGCAGACCAGCAGCGTGCACTTCTTCAGGAAATGAAAGGCAAAGAGACTGTAACCCAGAGCGGAAAGCACATTCACCTGTATTCCAACATTGGTGGGATTCAGGACGTAGATGCTGTTCTGGAGAACGACAGTGAAGGTATCGGTCTGTTCAGAAGTGAGTTCCTGTATCTTGGATGCGATGATTATCCGAGCGAGGAAGTACAGTTTGAGGCATATAAGAAAGTTCTGTCCCGCATGGGCGGCAAGAAAGTCATTATCCGTACCATGGATATCGGTGCAGATAAGCAGATTGATTACTTTAACTTGCCGAAAGAGGATAACCCGGCACTTGGATACCGTGCAATCCGTATCTGCCTGACCAGAGAGGATATTTTCCGTACCCAGCTGCGTGCACTTTATCGTGCATCTGCATTCGGAACCCTGTCCATCATGTTCCCGATGATTATCTCTGTCAAAGAGATCACCCGTATCAAGGAGATCGTGGAAGAGGTAAAACTGGAGCTGGCAAGAGAGGACAAGCCCATGGGCGAGGTAGAGCTCGGTATTATGATCGAGACTCCGGCAGCAGCTGTGATCAGTGATCTGCTTGCTCCGCATGTAGATTTCTTCAGTATCGGAACCAACGACTTAAGCCAGTATACACTTGCAATTGACCGTCAGAACCAGTCTCTGGACAGCTTCTTTGATCCGCATCATGAAGCAATCCTGCGTCTGATCCAGACGACCATCGAGAATGCTCACAAATACGGCGCATGGTGCGGTATCTGTGGAGAGCTTGGCGCAGATATGGAACTGACCCAGAGATTTATCCAGATGGGTATTGATGAGCTGAGCGTATCTCCGGGATATACTCTGGAGCTTCGTAAACGCATCCGTGAATGCTAGAATTTACGGCAGATAAATTTTGTTAATATTTTTTATAAAAAAGGAGAATATAGATTATGAAATCATTTACTTACACTGTACAGGATGAATTAGGACTTCACGCAAGACCGGCTGGAATGCTGGCAAAAGCAGCAGCAGGTTACAAGAGCGTTATCATGATCGACAACGGAACCAAGAAAGCTGACGCTAAGAGACTGATGGCTATCATGGGAATGGGCGTTAAAAAAGGCGCTGTCGTTACCGTAACCGTTGAGGGTGAGGATGAGGACGCAGCTGCAGCAGCAATCGAAGAGTTCTTCAAAACCAACCTGTAAGAGAAGAAAAAAACACGACTGAATGAAGAGAACACCCGCACGGATTTTTCTGTGCGGGTGTCTGCACTTAAAACCGGAGGTAAAATCATTGATCATCATGGAACGATTGGCCGCATATGAACTGCTCAGCAAGGAGGAAATTCCGGAGCTTAATTCCGTTGGATATCTGCTGCGCCACAAAAAGACAGGAGCAAGAGTGGCATTGCTGGAAAATGCGGATGAAAATAAAGTATTTAATATCGGATTTCGGACGCCGCCGTCAGACAGTACGGGAGTTCCGCATATTATGGAACATTCCGTTTTGTGCGGTTCACGGGATTTCCCGGTAAAAGATCCTTTTGTAGAGCTGGTAAAAGGATCTCTCAATACCTTCCTGAATGCCATGACTTATCCGGACAAGACCATGTATCCGGTGGCAAGCTGCAACGATCAGGATTTCCAGAATCTGATGCATGTTTATATGGATGCGGTATTCCATCCGAATATTTATAAAGAAGAGAAGATTTTCCGTCAGGAAGGCTGGCATTATGAGATGGACTCTGTGGATGCACCCTTAAGCGTCAATGGAGTTGTTTATAATGAAATGAAGGGAGCTTTCTCTTCCCCGGAAGATATGCTGGATCGGGAGATTATGACCACCCTCTATCCGGAGACTACCTATTTCCATGAGTCCGGCGGAAATCCGAAAAATATTCCGGATCTGACCTATGAGGCCTTTCTGGACTTCCACAGAAAGTATTATCATCCGTCCAACTGCTACATTTATCTCTATGGAAATATGGATATGACCGAGAAGCTGGAATGGATCGATGAAAATTATCTGTCCCAGTATGACTATCTGAAAGTGGATTCTGAGATTACCCTGCAGAAACCGTTCCATGAGCCGAAGGACCGGACCATGGAATATCCGGTTTCCGCAGAGGAAGAAGGAGAAGACCAGGCTTATCTTTCCTACAATGCAGTGGTTGGAACTTCTCTGGATGCGGATCTCTATCTGGCTTTCCAGGTATTGGAGTATGCGCTTCTCTCTGCGCCGGGCGCACCGCTGAAACAGGCGCTTCTGGATGCGGGAATTGGCCATGATATTCTGAGCAGCTATGAAAATGGCATTGCCCAGCCGTATTTTTCTGTCATTGCCAAACAGGCAAAGGAAGAGCAGAAGGAAGAATTTGTAAAGGTAGTCCGCGATACACTGACCGGTATTGTGAAAAATGGATTTGACCGGAAAGCACTGCAGGCAGGTATCAACTATTACGAATTCCGCTATCGGGAAGCAGATTTTGGCGGTTATCCCAAGGGACTGATGTACGGACTGCAGA
>CAVCTH010000118.1:0-3614 GCA_963604695.1 Clostridiales bacterium
GTAAAATCAAGGGGTTCTGCCACTATACTTTTCTTTAAGTGTCGAAGATGGGTTTATAAAATATAGAAACAGCAGGCAATCCGTATAGATCACCTGCCATCCAAATCAATCACTGATTCATAAACCCATCAATCTTTTTTAATAAGTCCTCATCCGTCCGATAAGAAAAATCATCAGCACAAATCTGAATCACCGTTCCGACCGTGCCTTCTTTCCGGGCCCGCTCCACATAATCCTTGAAATCTTCAAAGCGATCCTGTCTGGCGCTCATGTGAACCGGGTGGCGGTTCTCATACTTCATACGGTTCATATATCTCTCATGCAGAATATGAAGATCTGCCTGCAGCACCAGAGTCATCACTTCATACTCATAGGTCTTCGCAATGTCCTGAAGCTGCTGCAATTCCCTTTTATGAAAATTGGCTTCCAGAATCAACGGCTTTTCCAGCTTTGCAAAATCTTCAAACGTGCGGACCATCAGCTGTACGGCGGCATCGGACAGCTTCAGATTTTCTTCCCGATTGGAAAATCCGATGACATCTCCCAGCACTTCCTTGATTTTATCCTTATAAAATACATTGATCTGATAACGTTCCGAAAGAATCCCCGCAAATGTAGATTTTCCAGCTGCCACATCCCCAGTAAGAATCAGTAATCTCTTCATTGAAATCCCCTCTTTCTCGGTTCCTACTGTTGATTATACTATAGCAGCTCTGTTTATACAATCATGCGGTTTTCAAATACTACTGTGGCAAATCCACGGTCACATATTCTTCCGGTTGGTCTCCCGCATGAAGGCGGAACAACAGTGACTGTACCTGATCCACATCAATGACCCGGTCAAACGTGGAAATCAAATATGCGTGCGTATCAGAGCCTTCCTGATAGCCGCTCTGTCCTCCGTTGAGCAGATACAATACACGGCTTCCATCCTTTAATACCACTCCTCCAACAGTAGGAAGTCCATTGTCATCCTCCTGGGCCTGCAGTTCACCGGTCACTTCATAATCGACCCGAATGGAAATAGGCGAAATAGCTGCGGAAAGCACGGTCACATTTGCATTTTCCAAAGCAGTATTTAATTCCCAGGATTTTGCAGCATCCCTGCCACTGATCGGAATATCAAATTCCCATATTCCGCCGATTCCGTTCATAAATTCTGTTTTCTCCACCGTTCCCAGATTTTCAAAGCGGACATGAAGCGTCTGTCCCAGAAGACTCTCCTCCGGGTCAGTCTTATACAGCGTCATCACATATTCCAGCGTTCCATCCTCTGCCTTGAAATGTTCTGCAAAGTCATCACTTTCCAGAGAAGTTCCATCTTCATAGACCGGTTCTCCGTTATTATTGGAAATAATTCCATCATAAAAACTGCCGCTCATATTGACCCAGCCATCCTGCGCGTTTTCATCCTCACCAGTATAGGTCACCACATCTTCAAAACATGGCTCTGCCCCATCTGCCAGATCATATCCTGATACCTGAAAAGATACATGTACAAAATGTCCGTCCGCAATGAGTTCCATCGGTTTTACCGTAATTCCCTCAGAAGTCACTTCCATGGATGACAGATCCAGTTTTTCCTCCTGTGCAGCTGATTGATCAAACTGTGTCACCATTCCCTGTTCTGCCAGGTCTTTCTGCTGCTCTTCCGTTGCCTGTATATTGCCCTGCATGCCCCGGCTCCACAAATGATGAACAACTGCTGCCGTGACGGTAATTCCGCCTGCTCCAACCAGCACTGCACATGCAATCGCTGCCGCCTGTGCATAGCGGAAACCTCCCGGAAACCGGGTTACTTTCTTTGTTTTTTTCACCGGTTTTGCATTTGCCCGGATCTGCGCCAGCGCATCATCCGTTTTTTTCAGAACTACTTCCGGAATCTCCACATCACCATTCAGAATCTGTTTTTCTTCTCTCATTGTCCCTGCTCCTTTCCACGTCATCGATAATAGGCTTCCAGCTTTTCCCGTCCCCGCTGAAGCCTGGTCTGCACCGTGCTTCTGGGAATCTCCAGAAGCTCCGCAATCTCGCCGGTCTGATATCCTTCACTATAATAAAGAACCATCACAATCCGATATTTTTCATCCAGCTGCCCTAAAGCCTCTTTCAGTTCTACGTTGTACTGATCTTCCGCCGATGGTTCCTCGAATTCCTCCATGACGGTTATCCGCTGCTGTTTTTTCCGTATATCATAACAACGGTTAATCAGAATCCTGGTAATCCAGGTCTTAAAATATTTTTCTTCCTTTAATGTATGCATCTTCTCCCAGCATCCAAGGATCGTATCCTGAATCGCATCGGCAGCATCCTCATCATTCATCAAAATGGAAATCGCCACCCGGTACAGATCCTTCATATAAAAATAGATCAGACTGGAAAATGCATCCGGATCTTTCGCCTTTGCTTTTCGGATCAGCTGCAGCAGTTCTTTTTTCTGCATTGCATTTCCTCCTCCTTCCTTACATACATTAGACGGAGTCATTCTTTATTTGATCTCATATAAAATGCAATAAAAAAGACAGCCGATTTTATTCGACTGTCTCATTATACGTGATTCTTTTCTTATCCGCTTATGAATATTGGTATTTTAACGGCCCAAATTTCTCTGTTCTGTTATTTGGCTCTTCCCAGACACTGTTGTCCGGGCCCAGCGGCAGAATATTGTATGGATTCTCTGCCGTTCCAAGAATATAGCCTCTTTTAATGGCATCAAAATCCGTAGCTTCCCTGAAAGCGGGAATGCTGTACAGTTCCTTCGCATAATTCCAGAGGTTATCGTAGTCGCGAATCCGTTTCCCGTTAAGCCGGAATGCAAAATAGTACGCGGTATCAAATCTTGCCAGCGTCACATACAGCCGGATATCTGAATCCGTCAGCCGGTCACCGAACAAGAATCTGTTTTTGCCGAGGCGTTCTTCCAGCCAGTCCAGGCGGCGAAATACCAGGTGATAGTTTTCTTCATAGCTTTCCTGAGTTTCTGCAAAACCAGCCTTATACACGCCATTATTAACCTCATGAAAGAGAATCTCATTGAGGGCATCAATCTCCTCACGGAGTTCTTCCGGGTACAAATCCGGCGCGCCCTTTTTGTGAAATGGTTTCCATACAGTTTCCCAGTAATTTGTCAGATGGTGGTAATCATTGTTCACAACTTTTCTTGTTTTCAGATCAACAATGGTGGGAACTGTTGCTCTTCCATTATATTCCGGATCGGTCGCCGCATAGATTTCCGGCAGGAAACGGATCCCAAGCACAGGGTCTACGCCGCCCTCATCCAATGAAAATTCCCATCCGTTTTCTGTCCGTACCGGAGCCACGGTTCCACGGCTGATCACATTTTCCAGACCCAGAAGCTTAAACGCAATGACCTGCCTGGTTGCCCATGGACACAGGGGCGTCCAGATCAGCCGATAACGGTTGGCCTCTACCGGAAGTTCTCCTTCTCCGGATCCAAATGGGGTATCGAATCTGTTTTTCTGCCGGATAAAAGCTCCATTTTCTCCAATTTCATTTGATTTTTCCGAAGTGGCTACTTTTCCGAATTTTAATTCTTCTGTCTGTCCGCAGCATCCCATTTGCAGTACCTCCCTGTTCCTTTATTCGTACAGATC
>CAVCTH010000118.1:3624-6729 GCA_963604695.1 Clostridiales bacterium
CCATTATCCGGGAAAATCACAACAATCGTCTTATCACGGTTTTCTTCTCTTAAAGCAAGCTGTCCCGCTGCCCAGAGTGCGGCTCCCGCAGAAATTCCAATGGAAATTCCTTCTGTTTTAGGAAGTTCCCGGGCCGTCTCATAGGCGTCTTCATCTGTTACATCGATTACCTCGTCAAATAAAGACTCATCCGTCACCGGAGGGGTCGGTCCGCCTCCGATTCCCTGAATCTTATGAGGTCCCGGCTGTCCGCCGTTAAGCACGGCATTTCCCGTAGGCTCTACTGCTACCACCTTGATTTCCGGATTTTTTTCTTTAAGAAAACGGCCAATTCCGGAAATGGTTCCGCCTGTTCCCGATGCAGCTACAAAAATATCAACATTTCCATCTGTATCCTGCCAGATTTCCGGTCCGGTTGTACGATAATGTGCGCCTGGATTATTGGGATTTGCTCCCTGCCCCATGGCAACCGCATTTTCAGTACTGGCAAGAAGTTCTTCCACTGCCTTTCCGGCGCCGCCCATCTTGTCCTCGCCAGGAGTAAGAATTACTTCTCCTCCATAAGACCGGATCAAAGTCCGCCGCTCCACGGAAGCATCATCCGGCATGCAGATTTTTACCTGATATCCTCTGGCAGCGCCAATGGCCGCAATGGCGATTCCCGTATTGCCGGAGGTCCCTTCTATGATGGTTCCTCCGGGCTTTAATTCTCCGGATTTTTCTTTTTCAAGAATCATATTCAAAGCTGCCCTGTCCTTTACAGATCCTGCAGGATTAAAAGACTCCAGTTTCGCCAGAATATGTGCTTTGTATCCTTTTTTCTTTTCATACCGATCCAGTTCAACCAGCGGCGTATGTCCGATCAGTTCCTCTATTCCGTGATAAATCTTACTCATGTTACAGTTCCTTCTCCATATATACACAGATAAATCGTGGATCCTGGTCTTCCCGAACCGGATCATGATCTGTTTTCGGTTCCAATGTATCCGCATTCATATCATTTCTTACGGAATAGCCAAGCTTCTGATAAAATCCCACTGCTTCTTCCCGGCTCGTAATGACAGATTTATGATAGCCAAGCTCTCTGGCCCACTGCTCTGCCGCTTCAATTCCCACTCTTCCGGCGCCCAGATGCCTTGCCGCACTGATGGTTGCGACGCGCTCAATCTTGACATATCCTTTCTCTGGTATGGGATGAATGCGATTGGTGCTCACCGGTTTCTGATGCTCGTCAAGGACCAGAATATAGCTGCTGTCCACCGTATCATCCGCAAATTCTCCCTGAAGCGGCAGATCAAAGCCAAGCACCATGGCTTCCGTCCGAATGTAATAAACACCGGCGCGCTCCCACTCTTTTTCCACTCTTCTGGCTTCCAACTTTCTCACTCCCATCCGATTACATTTTTTTCAATTTTATTTACTGCGATGTCAATCAGTGTGGTAATCACGCCCACGGAAATAATTCCGGCAAGCACGCAGCGATAGTCCGCAAATGCTTTATACTTTTCAATGAAATAACCGATTCCCAGATTCATTCCAAGCATTTCTGCTCCCGACAGACACATAAAAGCGCCTCTTAAACTCTTGGAAATGCTCTTGATAATTTCCGGAAAACAGAATGGAAAAATGACTTTCACCAGCATCCCCGGCGTCTGTACTCCCATGGTTCTGGCCGCATCGATGACGGACTTGTCAATCTGTCCGACTCTGGCCACGGTTCCCTGAAAGGTCGGCCAGAAAACGGCAAAAAAGATGACCGCGATTGCCGCTTCACGAAATGTGGAAAAAACCATAATCAGATAAGCGGAAAACATCAGCGGAGGAATCAGGGTAATCACATTTGACATGGGAAGCAGCACTTCCCGGACTCTCTTGATCCATCCTGCAAGCATGCCCAGCAGTGTTCCAAAAATGATTGCCAGCAGAAATCCCCAGAATAACAGGGACAGCGAGCCCGCCACATCGCTTATAATTTCATCAGGTTTTTCTATAAATACATGAAACAGCCCTTCCGGTGACGGAATCAGAAGATCGTTATGAAACAACCCTGTTTTATAAGAAACTTCCCAAAAAATCAGAAAGCTGAAAATAATCACTGTAATATCCGAATGGCTCTTTCTCCTGGTCAGATGTAACGCCAGTGTATAGACCGCAAAGATCACGAGCAGCACAACCATATAGGCATTGCTGTCATAGTAGGCTTTATGCTCTGTCAAATATGGAAATTTCCAGGTGAGCAGAAGATTAACAACAAACAGAACTGCCGCAATACTGTATTCCACGTAATAGTTTGCCGGAAGAAGTATCTTTTTCACAGTGCCACCTCCGCATCGATATGTTTTCCTACATAGGTATAAAAACTGGAAATCAGTTTCCGGTACAGCTGCTCATAGGCCGCTGTACCCATAAGATTTTTTTTCGTTCTCGGCCGGGGCAGATCCACATTGATCACGGTACTGATTTTACCCGGTTCCATCACGACAATCCGGTCTGCCAGAAGAATGGCTTCATCAATGTCGTGGGTAACAAAAACCGCCGTTTTCTTCTCCTCGGTGCAGAGTTTGGACACTAACTCCTGTAATTCCTGGCGCATCTTCGGATCGATTGCCCCAAACGGTTCATCGAACAGAAGCACCTCTGACTCCAGAGCCAGCGCTCTTGCTACTGCCACCCGCTGCTTCATTCCTCCGCTTAACTGGTTGGGATATCGGTCAGCTGCACCTGTCAGCCCCACATTTTTCAGATATTCCTGCAGCTTTTCTTCCCGCTCCGCTTTTGTGTATTTCTTTCCGCTCTGCCGGATTCCAAAGAGAATATTTCCCTTTACTGTAAGCCACGGGAACAGGGAATACTGCTGGAATACCACCGCCCGGTCCGGACCCGGCCCTTTCAGTTTCTCACCGTTCAGAAGAATTTCTCCTGATTTTGCTTTATTCAATCCATTCAGCTGTCCTAACAGGGTGGATTTCCCGCAGCCCGAAGAACCGAGGATGCAGACAAATTCTCCTGAAAAAATATCCAGATCTATATGTTCCAGCGCCGTAAACCTGTGCTTTTTATCTACATAATCAAATGAGACATCCCGTATCTGTATTTTTACTGCTG
>CAVCTH010000119.1:0-6717 GCA_963604695.1 Clostridiales bacterium
CTGTCAACCACCGATAAATGCTTCTTTTCCTTTCTCACATGGTAGGATTTTATCAATTTTGATAAAGCGACTCCATCATCATTCTGCATGGCCGCCTGTCTCTTTGTGACTCGTTTCTGCTCACTGTTCTCCCAGGAAATCTTCGCATCCCCGCAGCTTTTCAGGATTCCCATAATTTCTTCTGTGCTCCGCAGATCCCTCACATGTTCTTTTACAGATTCTACCGGAACATAGACTGCCGCGGACTGATCCTTCACCGGAATCAGCTTATAATAATTCCGTACTTCCATGAATGAAGTGGGCAATTCCGATATTTCAGCAACCACACATACTCCCTCTGGATTATGAATTACTTTTTTTCCAACGTATGTTTGCTTTTCTGTCACTTTGTTCATGTTCTTCTTTCTTCTACATATTCTTCCGGAAATTACGGATATTCCGTCTGATTTTTCTGCAAATCTCAAAATTCTCTTTTTCACTGCTTTCCAGCTTATGTAATCTGTCTTCCATTAATCTGATTTTTTCATTAACTGTCATAATAGGATCTCCTTTACATTTTTATATGATGTACGTATCTTAAACACTTTATTGTTGAAAGTGAAGTGAATAAATGTTAATATTATTGCGCAAAATGCAATAATAAAGGAGAGGATTTTATGACCACCCAACAGCTTGAAACCTTTATCCAGGTTGCTGAAAATCTTAATTTTGCAAGGGCCGCAGAGGTTTTGAACATCACTGCTTCTGCCGTATCCAGACAAATCCGCGCTTTGGAGGAGGAACTCGATACCAGGCTTTTACAGCGCTCTACCCGGACGGTGACGCTGACCCCTGCAGGGATTATCTTTCTGAACGATGCAAAAGAGATTTTAGCGAAATTACAGCTGACCTCCCGGAAAATCAAAAGCCATTCCGACGCAAATATACAGATTATTTCTATTGGCTGCATCTCCGATGTCGATCTGTCCCTGATGACGCAGCTGCTGCGCTCTATCCGGGAACATGCCCCTGAAATCCACCCGTTCTTGCGCATTATTCCGTCACGACTGGTGATCAATATGCTCATCCATGACGAAATAGATATCCTCTTTGCCTTTAAAGATGATATTCCCATGCGTGACGGCTTTTCTTATTTTGAGTTAGAGCAAATCCCGGTCTGTGCCGTGCTTCCGTCCAGCCATCCTTTGTGTCAGCGAAATGAACTGTCGGAGAAAGATGTAGCCTCTGAAACGATTGTCATCTGCAATTCCTATGAAATCCCGTCGCAAATTGCAGGCATCCAGAACCGTCTTGGCCAGAAAGCCTCCCCCGGAGCGACCTACTATTCAGAAAATCTGCAGGTATCACTCTCACTTATAAAAGCAGGCTATGGAACCGGAGTATTACCGAAAATTCCATCTGCAGATACTGCACTTACCTTTATTCCCTTCACAGGACAGGCTCCTTTATCTTACGGGATCTTTTACAAGAAAAATGCCCGGCCGCATCTGAAACCGGTATTATCCATTCTGAAGGAAATCAAACAGTAACAGCTCATTGTAAACAATCTTGCATAAAACAATTGAAAAACTATCTCACTGGTACTACACTATTTGTAAACAAATGCGGTAATTCCGCAAGGAGGGTATATTCATGAACATGAAAGACATTGCAACAGGATTGCAGCACATCGGCGTTCCTACCGAAGATATGGATGCAACCATCCGTTTCTACCATGCACTGGGATTTGAGACCATCTTTGAGACTGTCAATGCAGAAGCAGGCGGACGGGTGAATTTCTTCAAACTTGGTGATCTGGTCATTGAGACCTACGAGACCAAAGAACCGAAACTCATGCCGGGCGCTGTGGATCACATTGCCATCAATGTAAAGGATATCGAGGAAGCGTTCCGATTTGTCAATGAGGCCGGCCTGAACAACACCAACGATACCATCCATTCTCTTCCGTTCTTTGAAAACGGCGTAAAATTCTTCACCATCGAAGGCGCCAACAAAGAAAAAGTGGAGTTTAATCAGTTCCTATAATTGATATAACGCGAGCCGCCCGTCTGCGGAAACCTTTCTTTCCACAGACGGGCGGTATTTTTATATCTTCACCAATGGGAGTTCAATGGTAATCACAAAATCATTTCCTTCCTGCTGCCAGGTGAAAGCGCCTCCATGATTTTCCATAATCTTCCGACAGGTCTTCAACCCGATCTGGGTGCTCTCTGTCCGGTCTTTTCGGTCACGAATATGGTTCGTGACCTGGATATGCAGCATATCCGGCTGCTCCGAAGCCGCAATCCGCAACGGATATGCCGGATCTCCATACTTTTTCAGATTGGAAACCAGGTTGTCCATGACACGCTGCATATATTCGCTGTCCACTTTTACGATTCCGCTCAGTTCCCCGATCCGGCACTCAATGGTACCGCCGTGATCCTGCCAGTCAAAGAACTGTCCGTTGCAGAGATCTTCTGCCAGCTCTATGCTGGGAATTTTCTGCAGCTGCAGTCCCTTTTCTTCCCGGCCATAGACCAGAAAATATTCAAAGAGCCGGTCCGATACCTTCTTCATCTGAAAGGCTTTCTTCCGGCAGTATTCCAGATATTTTTTCAACTGCTCCTCATCCTCGTACCGATGGATATTGAGAAGCTCCAGGTATCCGATTAAAGACGTAAGCGGCGTCCGCAGATCATGGGACATGGCGGTTACCAGCTCCATGTTGGCTTTTTCCGCCTCCGCTTTCATCTGCTGCTCTTCCAGAATACCATTTTTCAGGGCGTCGATACCGACGGCCAGACTGGTCAATTCATCCTTTCCCCTGATGGTAATGGGGTACTCCAGATTGCCCTCTCCCAGCACTTTCAGGTCCTGTTCCAGCTGGTTAATATACCGGATTTTCCGGTGAATCAGTGCAAACAACAGTATAATGAAGACTACTGCCCCGGAAACATATTTGGCGATATCCACCCAATACATGTTGTCCACATCCAGGTATACCTCCAGATCTACTTTAATAACTGTACCATCGTAAAGCGTCACATCCCTGTAATCACTGGCCGGATAAAGTTCTGCCGCATCGATCACATTCCCATCCGGATCTTCCGCCTCATCCTCCTGATACAGTCCTTCGATGGAATCCGGTGACATATACGGTCCCAGCAGCGTATCGATATTCCGGTAGAATGTCACATAGACATCCCGCTGATGCTGCACCCAGCTTACCAGCAGTTCAATATTGTCTTCCGTTACCTGATGCTTCTCAATAAAGCGGTTCAGGCTCTCCACTACCTCTTCGGTCTTATCTTCGTATTTCGTCCCTGAATAGGCCTCATTGAATGCCCATTGAAAGACTGCGGTCTCCACCGTCTGTGACACCAGCAGCGCCACAAGGAGGGAAATCCCGCTCATCACAATCAGCTCCAGCGTAAGGCGGCTCCACCATTTATGTTTCCTAATTGACACAATAACCTCTTCCCCAGATGTTCTGAATGCAGGACTGTCCGCCCTTTTCCAGTTTTCTTCTGATATTCCGGATATGAACCATCACCGTATTGCCGGAATTAGGAAGAAACGCTTCCTTCCAGACCGTCTCATAGATTTCTTTTACGGAAAATACCTTCCGCGGATTGGAAATGAGCAGCAGTAAAATCTGATATTCCATCTCTGTCAGGGAAATCTTCTCTCCACCTGCCTGCACGGACTGCAGGTTCTGGTCAATGGTAATATCCCGGTAACATACCAGATCCTCCGATGTCTCCGGTCTTCCCTGGTAAACCTTGTAGCGCCGGATCAGCGCCTTCACTCTCGATAAAAGCTCCATATAGGAAAATGGTTTCACCAGATAATCGTCTCCGCCTGCGGAAAATCCCTGTACTTTGTCATGCTCCCCGGATTTGGCCGTCAGGAACAGAATGGGAACCGTCGTCTTCTCTCTGATCTGCTCACAGGCCCAGATTCCCGATTCTCCCGGCATCATAATATCCAGGATCACAAGATCCGCCTGCTCTGCCTGTTCTACTGCTTCCCTGGCATTACATGCTTCCAGTATCCGATAGCCTTCCCCTTCCAGCATCATCCGAAGTACATCCCGGATCTCCGGCTCGTCGTCTGCTACCAGTATGGTCTGTTTTTCTGCCATGGGTTCACCGCCCTTCTTTTTCCTGTTTTTTCCTTTTGGAAAATTTCTAATGAAAGTGTAACATGTCCGCCCTGTGGAACGAAAGACCTGGCGGGCATAATTAAGATTTTTTAAGAAAGAAAAATGGAGCTACAAAGCTGTAGCCCCATTGCCTGTCTCCACCACATAAAAATCCGGTTTCAGTCCGGTCTGTTCCTGATAGTTCGTTCCTACCTGGCTGATAAAATCGTTGACCGCACTGTTTTCTACGATACTGACGGTACAGCCGCCAAATCCGGCTCCCATCATACGGGATCCCAGAACCCCGTCCAGCTTCCAGGCCTCCTCGACCAGAATATCCAGTTCCCTGCAGGATACCTCGTAGTCTTCCTTCAGGGAAATATGGGACGCATTCATGAGCTGTCCGAATTCTGCCACATTGCCTGCTTCCAGTGCTTTCACTGCCTCCATGGTCCGCTGGTTCTCCGTCACCGCATGGCGGGCTCTCTTTAAACAGACCGGATCTTTGATCATTTCCTGTACTTCTTCAAAGACGTCCGCCGTCAGCTCGCTTAAATGGCTGATAGCAATCACCGTCTGCAGTTCCTTTAATGCCTCCGCACATTCCTTCCGGCGCTGTCTGACGCAGTCCTCCACGCCGTCCCGCGGCTTTCCGCTGTTGGTGATGATAATCTTCTTATGCGGAAGTAACAGCGGCGCATAGGCGTAAGATAAATCGCTGGTATCCAGCAGAATGGCGTAATCCTTCTTTCCCATGGCGATGGTGAAAGGATCCATAATGCCGCCTCCGGTCTTCAGATACTCATTCTCCGTCAGCTGGCTGAACAGTGCGATGTCTACCATATTGAGATCCGGCACTTCCAGAAGATCTCTCAAAATCAGTCCCGTGACAACTGTCAGGGAAGAAGAAGAACCGATTCCCAGACCCTTCGGAATCTCTCCATAATATAAAATATCCAGACCGCCTTTGACCTTGCAGCCTTTCTTAATGAAGGTTCGGACCACACCTTTGGCATAATTGCCCCAGCCGTCTTCCTCTCTGTAATAGAGTTCACTGGATGACATTTCCAGCACTCCCTGCTCCGGATAATTCAGGGAATAAAAACGAAAACGGTTGTCTTCCCGTTTTCTCGCCACCGCGTAGGTTCCAATGGCAATGGCACAGGCAAATACATGCCCTCCATTGTAATCGGTATGATCTCCGATCAGATTCACACGCCCGGGTGCAAAATAGGCTCTGACGTCCCCGCCAGCGCCGTAGATCTCCCCGAATTTATCAATCAGCCGCTGTTTCATAAACTTTTCTCTCCCATAATCGACCAAATTCGACATATATTAAATTTATCATAGCATAATCTATCGTTTTTGTTAAGATTTTGTTACGTTGACTTTTGCCCTCAGTGTAGTTACAATGAGAGAAAAGTCTTTTATATAAGGAGTATGTACCATGTTAGAATTTTTAAAAGTCATTTTCCTTGGCATTGTCGAGGGAATCACCGAATGGCTTCCTATTTCAAGTACCGGACATATGATTCTGGTAGATGAATTTATCAAGCTGAACGTCAGCCATGATTTTATGGAAATGTTCCTGGTGGTTATCCAGCTGGGTGCCATTCTGGCCGTTGTGGTTCTGTATTTTCCAAAGCTGTGGCCGTTCTGTTCCCCGAAAAACGGATGGATCAAGAAAAACACCTGGATCCTCTGGTTCAAGGTTATTGTAGCTGCCCTTCCGGCTGCCATCATCGGACTTCCGTTTAACGACCAGATCGATGATCTGTTCTACAATTACCAGACCGTAGCCGTGACCCTGATCCTGTACGGCGTGCTGTTCATCGTTGTGGAGAATTATAACAAGAACCGCCGCCCGCGTTTCAAATCACTGGATACCCTTCCCTGGTCCACCGCTTTTCTGATCGGTGTTTTCCAGGTACTTTCCCTGATTCCGGGTACTTCCCGTTCCGGTTCCACCATCCTGGGCGGTATCCTTCTGGGAACTTCCCGCTATGTGGCAGCTGAATTCAGTTTCTTCCTGTCCATTCCGGTGATGTTCGGTGCCAGCCTTCTGAAACTGGCAAAATTCGGTTTTAATTTCACCAGCTATGAGCTTGCCATCCTGATCGTCGGCATGCTGACCGCATTTATCGTATCCATCCTGGCCATCCGTTTCCTGATGGGTTACATTAAGAAAAATAACTTCAAACCATTTGGATACTATCGTATTGTACTCGGTATTCTTGTCCTGGGTTACTTCCTGTTCCTGGGTTAAATTACATAAGGGGTGTAAACACATATGTACAGAGAAATTGCAAAATTAATTTTATACCGTGATCTTGGCGAGGACAGCATCCTCTTAAAGCTCTCCGGCATTTTCCGTGATTTTGAGCTGGGTCTGGCAGAAAAAGAAGAGCTGACCAGCCGGATCTATGAGCAGATGAAAGCGCTGCTGGATCTTTCCACCCAGTATGGCTTCGATAAAAATCTGTGGCACAATTACCTGACCTTCATCCTGCTGACCAATGAGAACTCCTTCAGCATGACCAGTGAGAAGGTCGGTGCCAACGACGGAACTGTCAATCATTTTGCAAAGGCTG
>CAVCTH010000120.1:0-6714 GCA_963604695.1 Clostridiales bacterium
CCATTGCTGTGCGATGAAATAATAGCTGAATATAGAGAAGTATTAGCGCGGCCCAAATTCAAATTTGATCCTGAAACTGTGGATGTGTTCATTGATGGAATTATCGAGAGAGGCATATTTATAGACGCGCTTCCGGTAGATGAAGTAATTCCTGACCCGAAAGATATTGTTTTTTATGAAGTGGTTATGGAAGGACGCAAGGCTCACGATCTCACATATCTTGTAACTGGAAATATTAAACATTTTCCAATAAAATCTTTTGTTGTCACTCCAAAGGAAATGCTTGACATTATGCATAAAGAATAAGAAAAAGCCCTGCCACCGGAAATTTTTCGGTGGCAGTTTTCATTTTGGAATTGTGTTCAGAAGGATTTGCGGATATAATAACGTTGGATAAATTTGATCAAACATAAATACCAAGGAGAATTCATGGATAAACAGAATCTGACACCAATGATGCAGCAGTACATGAAGACCAAGGAAGAATATAAAGACTGCATCTTGTTTTATCGTCTCGGAGATTTCTACGAGATGTTTTTTGACGACGCAAAGATTGCCTCCAAGGAGCTGGAGCTTACCCTGACTGGTAAGAACTGCGGAATGGAAGAGCGGGCGCCCATGTGCGGAGTGCCGTTCCATGCGGTAGAGGGGTATTTGAGCAAACTGGTATCCAGAGGCTACAAGGTTGCCATCTGTGAGCAGGTGGAGGACCCGGCGCTGGCGAAGGGACTGGTAAAAAGAGAAGTCATCCGCGTGGTGACGCCGGGAACGAACCTCAACGCCCAGGCGCTGGATGAGTCAAAAAATAACTATATTATGAGCATTGTCTATGTAAGTGACCGGTTCGGCATTTCTTTTGCGGATGTGACGACCGGTGATTATTTTGTTACTGAGGTAGATTCTGCCCGGAAGCTCATGGACGAACTCTATAAATTTACGCCGCGGGAAGTGATCTGCAACGAGGCGCTTCTCATGAGCGGTGTGGAGCTGGAAGATTTAAAAGAGCGGCTGAATCTGGTGATGTATCCGCTGGAAAGCTGGTATTTTGACGACGAACTCTGCAAAAACACCCTGCTGGAGCATTTTCATGTGAAGTCCCTGGAAGGACTCGGCGTGGTGGATTTTGGGTGCGGCGTCATTGCGGCAGGCGCACTGCTTCGGTATCTGACGGAGACCCAGAAGACGTCGCTGGCACATATGACGAAGCTGCAGCCTTACGTATCCGGCAATTACATGATCATTGACAGTTCCAGCCGGAGAAATCTGGAGCTGGTAGAGACCCTGCGGGAGAAGCAGAAACGGGGTTCTCTGCTCTGGGTACTGGATAAGACAAAGACGGCCATGGGAGCCAGAACCCTGCGAAGCTATCTGGAGCAGCCGTTAATTGATAAGGAAGAAATCGAAAAACGTCTGACGGCTATCGAGGAACTGAACAGCCAGATGATTACCCGTGAAGAGCTGCGGGAATATTTAAATCCCATTTACGATCTGGAGCGCCTCATCGGAAGAATCAGTTATCAGACGGCCAATCCGCGGGATCTGATTGCGTTTAAGGCGTCTCTGGAAATGCTGCCCTCCATCCGGACACTGCTCACAGAGCTGAAAAGTCCGCTCATGCAGGAAATTCTGGAGGAGATGGACCCGCTTACGGATCTT
Organism: Clostridiales bacterium; assembly: GCA_963604695.1. GTDB lineage: Bacteria > Bacillota > Clostridia > Lachnospirales > Lachnospiraceae > Hominiventricola. Next base: position 1,657 of record CAVCTH010000120.1, read on the forward strand.
CATGAACTGGTGGAACAGTCCATTGCAGAGGAGCCGCCCATTTCTATTCGCGACGGAAATATGATTCGTGATGGTTACAATGGGGATGTGGACAAATACCGCACGGCCAAGACCGAGGGAAAGACCTGGCTTGCCGAGATCGAGACGAAGGAGCGGGAACGCACCGGAATCAAGAACATGAAGATTAAATTTAATAAGGTATTTGGCTATTATCTGGAAGTAACCAATTCCTATAAAGATCTGGTGCCGGATGATTATATCCGGAAACAGACCCTGACCAATGCAGAGCGGTATATTACGCCGGAATTAAAAGAACTGGAAGATACCATTCTGGGTGCAGAGGAAAAACTGACAGCACTGGAATACCAGCTGTTCTGTGAAGTGCGTGATAAGATTGCAGCCCAGGTGCTGCGGATTCAGAAGACCGCCAAAGCCGTGGCAAAGCTGGACGTTTTCACTTCCCTTGCCTATGTGGCAGACAAGAACCGCTATGTGCGGCCGAAGATTAATACCCGCGGCGTGATTGATATCCGCGGAGGGCGTCATCCGGTGGTGGAAAATATGATTTCCAATGACATGTTCATTTCCAATGATACTTATCTGGATAATGGAGCTAACCGCATTTCTATTATTACCGGACCGAACATGGCAGGTAAATCTACCTACATGAGACAGACGGCGCTCATTGTGCTGATGGCGCAGGTGGGAAGTTTTGTTCCGGCAGACAGCGCGGATATCGGTATTGTGGATCGGATTTTCACCCGTGTGGGTGCGTCGGATGATCTGGCCAGCGGACAGAGTACCTTTATGGTGGAGATGAACGAGGTATCTAACATTTTAAGAAATGCCACCTCCAACAGTCTTCTGATTCTGGACGAGATCGGCCGCGGAACCAGCACCTTTGACGGACTGTCCATCGCCTGGGCGGTCATTGAACATATTGCAGATAAAAAATTACTGGGAGCCAAGACCCTGTTTGCTACCCATTACCATGAGCTGACCGAGCTGGAAGGCACCATGGAGGGCGTCAATAACTACTGCATCGCTGTGAAAGAAAAAGGCGACGACATTGTATTTTTACGGAAAATTGTCAAAGGAGGCGCGGATAAATCCTACGGTATCCAGGTGGCGAAGCTGGCAGGCGTGCCGGAGAGCGTCATTTCCCGTGCCAAAGAACTGGTGGAGGAATTAAGCCAGGCCGACATTTCCGTGAAAGCCAAAGCCATTGCTGAGGAAAGCCAGGCAAAGGCAAAGCAGAAGACCAAACCGAAGACCTATGATGAGGTAGATCTGGAACAGATTTCACTGTTTGATACGGTGAAGGATGACGATGTGGTGAAAGAACTGCAGGAACTGGATATTTCCAACATGACGCCCATGGACGCCATGAACACGCTGTACCGGCTTCAGAACAAGCTGAAGAACCGCTGGTAACATAGGAGAACAATCGTGGGAAAAATTGCAGTATTAGATCAACAGACCATTGATAAAATTGCAGCCGGAGAAGTGGTGGAACGACCGGCCTCTGTGGTGAAAGAGCTGGTAGAAAATGCTATTGACGCTGGCGCCACCCAGATCACGGTAGAGATCAAAGAGGGCGGCATCGGCTGCATAAGAATTACGGATAATGGAAGCGGTATGGAAAAAGACGACATTCCGGTGGCATTTTTACGGCATTCCACCAGTAAAATCCGAAGCGCGGATGACCTTTTAGGCGTTTCCTCCCTGGGATTCCGGGGTGAGGCATTGTCCAGCATCTCCGCCGTGGCCATGGTGGAACTGATTACGAAGACGAAGGAAAATGATCTGGGAAGCCGCTGCTGCATTGAGGGCGGCGTGCAGAAAAGCCTGGAGGAGATCGGTGCGCCTGACGGAACCACATTTATTATCCGGAACCTGTTCTACAATACACCGGCGAGAAAGAAATTCCTGAAAAGTGAAATGAGTGAGGCTTCGGCCATTCACGAACTTTTAACCCATCTGGCCATGTCCCATCCGGAAGTGGGATTCAAAGTGCTTATCGGCGGGCAGATGCGGATTCAGACTTCCGGAAATGGAAATTTAAAAGATGTGATCTACCATCTCTATGGAAGAGATGTGGCCATGCGTCTGATCGAAGTGGACCGGGAAGAGGGGCCGCTTCATGTGCGGGGCTTCCTTGGAAAACCGGAGATTTCCCGAGGAAACCGGAATTATGAAAATTATTTTGTAAATGGCCGATATGTCAAGAGCAAGATCATTGCAAAGGGCATTGAGGATGGATATAAAACCTTTATGATGCAGCATCGGTATCCGTTTGTGTGCCTGGATATTCACATGGACGGGAAAATGCTGGATGTGAATGTGCATCCGACCAAGATGGAATTGCGGTTCAGCAACCAGAATCTGGTCTACGATCTGCTGGAGCGGATGACGAAGGACGCTCTGTCCGGCCGGGAGCTGATCCCGGAAGTGACGCTGGATGAGCCGAAGAAACCGGCAGCAGCGCAGGAAAGAGCGCCGCAGCCAGCGGTACAGCAGCCTGTGCATCCGGTGGAGAGACCGATTGTAAATCCGGCGATGAAGCTGACGCCAGCAACGGAGCCGGTGTCCACGGCACAGACACTTCGGGAGCCGGAGAGTACCTATCAGGTGCAGAAACCAGAACCCAAAGTACCGCTGGAGAAGATGTGGACGACGCCGGAGCCTCCGAAGGAACCGGTCAAACCACAGGATAAGAACCTGGAATATTTTATGGAGCAGATGCGGAAGCGGGTGGAGGAGCGCTACAAAGCCCCGGAAGCACCTGCCCCGGCTGTGCAGCCTGAGACCACTGAGACAGCGCAACCGGCTGTGCCTGAGCAGCCAGCCGTAGCGCCGGAACCAGCCACATCGGTATCTGAGCAGCCAGCCACTGTCCCGCAAACCCCCATGGAGGAGCAGCCCCCGCAGAAACCGGAGCAGTTGGATCTTTTTGATGGCAAACTGTTATCGAAAGAAGCCGCCGTTCATCATATCATCATCGGCCAGCTGTTTGACACCTACTGGCTGGTGCAATATAACGACAAACTTTACATTATCGACCAGCATGCAGCCCATGAGAAAGTGCTCTATGAGCGGCTTATGAAAGATCTGCGGAACCGGACTTTCCAGTCCCAGATGCTGTCGCCGCCCATTGTTCTGAACCTGAGCATGCAGGAAGAAGAGCTGTTCCTCAAATACCGCAGCTGTTTTACGGATATGGGATTTGAGATCGAAGAATTCGGCGAGAAAGCCTACGCAGTGCGTGCAGTACCTGCCAATCTTCCCGGCGTGGCAAGGCGGGAGATTCTCATGGAGTTTCTGGACAGCCTCTCTGATATTACGGGAAGCGGAAATTCCGAGTCCCTGATGGACAAAGTGGCGTCCATGTCCTGCAAGGCAGCGGTGAAGGGCAATCACCAGATGTCCTCCATGGAGGCAAAAGCGCTGATTGATGAATTGTTATCTCTGGAAAATCCTTACAACTGTCCGCATGGACGGCCGACGATTATTTCTATGAGCAAATACGAACTGGAAAAGAAATTTAAACGAATTGTATAGAAACGGATTCTGCTGATTTACGTATGATAAAGAAAAACCAGCAGGATTGTGAAAATGAAAAACAGAGATCAAATACCTGTCACCTGTACACCCGGAAAGCGGACGTTGAAAAATTTTCTGGCAACGGCCATGCAGCCGGTAGGAACCGTTCTCTATGTTTATGGAGGCGGCTGGAATTTTGAAAATACCGGGGCATCCAAAGAGGCATGTTCCATCGGGGTTCCGGACAGCTGGATTCGATTTTTTCAGGAGCAGAATGCGGATTATACGTATAAAGAATATTATCCGGCCCATAATCAGAATGCATATGGATATGCCGGTGCGGACTGTACCGGATATGCAGGATGGGCCATTTACAATACACTGGAGACGGTATCCGGAAAAGACGGCTATGTGATCTTTTCCACGGATATGGCATATACGCTGGCGAAAGAGCGAAAGCTTGGAACCTGGACGCAGACCATCGGAAGCTCTGCGGATTTCAGGCCGGGTGATCTGTTCAGTATGAATGGACACGTCTGGATTTGTCTGGGATTATGCGTGGATCAAAGTATGGTGATCCTGCATTCTTCCCCCACAGACAGCCGCGCCGGGCATCCGGGCGGAGGCGTTCAGTTATCGGCTTTGAGCGACGATCCGGACTGTCAGGCCACAGAACTGGTGCGGCACTATATGAGCCGTTATTACCCGGCCTGGAATAAACGCTATGAAGCCGTCTGTAAATCTTACGAGAAATACACGACATTTACAGGTAGCAGAGCCGGACGTTTTTCCTGGTATCCGGATGAGCGGGGCCTTACGGATCCGGAACATTACAGAGACAAAAGCGCAGAAGCCATTCTGCAGGATTTATTTGACGAAAGGGGATCTTCTTTTTGAAAGAACCGTTAATCATACTGACCGGCTCTACGGCGGTCGGTAAGACAAAACTTTCCATTGCGCTGGCAAAGGCAGTGGATGGAGAGATTATATCTGCAGATTCTATGCAGGTCTATAAACATATGGATATTGGTTCTGCCAAGATCATGCCCGAAGAAATGGACGGCGTCCGTCATTATCTGGTGGACGAACTGGAACCCTTTGAGGAGTTTCATGTGGTGCGTTTTCAGGAGATGGCGAAGGCAGCCATGGAGGAGATCCGAAGCCGCGGCCACATTCCCATTCTGGTGGGCGGCACCGGATTCTATATCCAAGCCGTGGTGCGGGACATTGATTTTACGGAAAATGAAGCAAGCCCTTACCGGGAAGAACTGGAACGGCTGGCAGAAGAGAAAGGAAGCACCTGGCTTCACGAAGAACTGAAGAAAGTGGATCCGGAATCTGCGGAAGCCATTCATGAGAACAATGTAAAAAGGGTGATCCGGGCGCTGGAATTTTATCAGCTCACCGGGAAAAAGATTTCCGAGCACAATGAAGAGCAGCGGGAACGCCAGTCACCCTATAATTTTGCTTACTTCGTGCTCAATGATGAGCGTGAGCATCTCTACCGCCGGATTG
>CAVCTH010000121.1:0-4811 GCA_963604695.1 Clostridiales bacterium
AGTGCAACGAATCCATTTTCACGGAGACGTTTCATGGCGACGCTGATACTTGGTTTGCTGTAACCGAGATAGTTGGCTACATCGATGGAACGGACATTTCCAAGCTCCTTGGAGAGTACCAGGATGGCTTCCAGATAATCTTCAGGAGATTCCTGCATTTTCATAGTTCGCTTTTCCCCCTTCACTTCCCGAATCCAAGGAAAAAGGTAACTGCTCAGTATCTGACCAGTTACGGAAAAAGTTCCTTTAGACATGGTATTTTTATAGGTATTTTTATACGTACAGCATACCACAAGGAACGGCGGATTGCAATTGAAAAACAGGGAGGAACATCGTATAATGAAGATAATTGTTATCAAAATGAGGCAGGACGAGGAGACAGTATGAATGCGGAAAAAGAACGATCCCTTGCAGCGGAAGCAGTAAAACTGACAGGTTTCTGGCTTCGGAAACGGCTGCCCTGGATGAGCGGCGCATGTTCCGTTCCGGAAACGCAGTGGAAGCAAAGCGGCCCGTCCGGGACAGATGGAGTACGGATTTGCTGGAATGCTGCGGAAGTCTGCGTTTTTTTTGAAGAAAGCACGGCAAAGCTGGCCCGTAAATACCTGCATTTACTGTTCCATGGATTATACCTTCATCCACTGCGGGAATGCAGAGAAGAGGAACGGCTCTGGTGGCTGGCCTGCGATCTGATGACCGAATATCGGATCAACCGGCTGAATGTGCCGGGATTTGTCCATCCGGTGCCGGCAGAGCAAAGCGGCTGTTATCGGAAAATCCGGGAAGCAGGGGCGGAACTGACGGAACAGGGCGTTGCCGGATGGCTTACCGGTCTGGAACAGGAAGAGATCCTGCAGCTGGAACAGATTTTCCGGTGGGATGATCATACCTGCTGGCGGAAAGAAGATCGTCCGGAGCATGGCGCAGAGCGGATTTATACCCGGCTGGAAGAGCGGCGGCTTCAGACGGAAGCGGTTCATCGATGGCGGACTGTCTGGATGCAGGCTCCCATACAGCGGCAGGAGCATAAACGGCAGGCAGGCGGCAGTGCCGGAAATCAGTGTGAAATGATTCGCCTGGAAGAGGACCGGCAGTATGATTACCGGGAATTTCTGAAAAAATATGCAGTCTGGGGAGAGACTTTAAGCCTCGATACGGACAGCTTTGACTATCTTCCCTATGATTACAGCCGCAGGATGTATGACAATCTATTGCTCCTGGAGCCACTGGAATATAAGGAAGTGCGGCGTCTGCGGGAATTTGTCATTGCCATTGATACGTCCGGTTCCTGCTCCGGCAAAGTAGTCCGGCAGTTTTTGTCGGAGACCTGGGAAATCTTCCGGGAGCGGGAAAATTTCTTTGAGCAGATGAACCTTCATATCATTCAGTGTGACTGTGTGATTCAGGAGCATGTGCGGATTACCTGTCAGGAAGAATGGCAGGAGTATGTGGATCATATGGAAGTGAAAGGGCACGGAGATACGGATTTCACCCCGGTATTCCGGCTGGTGGATGAGATGATCAAGGAAAAAGAACTGACTAATCTCAAGGGACTTTTGTATTTTACGGATGGGGATGGTATTTATCCGGACTGGATTCCTTCCTATGAAACCGCATTTGTTTTTTTAAACCGGGAACTGAAAAAGGGAAAGACGCCGGACTGGGCAGAAGATCTGACCCTTGGATTGGAGATATAAAATGAATATACAGGAAGCCAGAGAGGAGATTATCGAGACCGTGCGAGCCTATACGGCCAGGGATGAAGCGGGATGCTTTCGGATTCCCACGGTGCGGCAGCGCCCTCTTCTCATTATGGGACCGCCCGGCGTTGGTAAGACCGCGGTAGTGGAACAGGCAGCAGAAATCTGTGGGGTGGGACTGGTATCCTATGCCATGACCCATCACACCCGGCAGAGTGCAGTTGGCTTGCCGCAGCTGGTGCATCACCGGTACGGGGATAAGGACTGTACGGTGACGGAATATACAATGAGTGAGATCGTGGCATCCATCTATGATTATATGGAAGAAACAGGATTCCGGGAGGGCATTCTTTTCCTGGATGAGATTAACTGTGTGTCGGAGACACTGGCACCCACCATGCTGCAGCTGCTGCAGTTTAAGATGTTTGGAACCCACCGGGTGCCGGAGGGCTGGATTATAGTGGCAGCAGGCAACCCGCCGGAATTCAACCACGCAGTGCGGGAACTGGACATGGCGGCGATGGACCGGGTGCGGACGCTGGAAGTGGAAGCAGACGTGCGGGTATGGCAGACTTATGCGGTGGCGCGTGGCGTGCATCCGGCGGTACTTTCCTATCTGGAAATGAAACCGGAACAGTTTTATCAGGTGACGGAGACCCGGAAGAAGAAAGAGTTTGTCACAGCCAGAGGCTGGGAAGATTTATCTGCAGTTTTAACAGAGTACGAACGGCAGGACCTGCCCGTAGGAGCTTCCTTTATGGCGGAGTTTTTGAGAAATCCGGAGGTAGCGGCAGATTTTGATACCTATTATCGGATGGACCGGAAGTTCTGCGGGCGGTATCGGATTCCGGAACTGCTGGATGGAAAGCTGACAGAGACAGAGGAAGCGAAACTGATACAGAATCTGCAGCGGGAAGGAAAAGATGCAGCATGTATGTGTGTTCACCATCTGCTGGCGGCGGTATCGGAACGGATGACTTCCTATGGAATCCATGTGCGGCAGCAGAAACGTCTTCATGAGGTGTTGTCCTACAGGGACCGGTATCTAAAGGAACACGGGGAAGGAACGCTGCGGGAATACCTGGAGCTGCGGAAGAAGGAGCTCCGCATCCGGAAAGAGCATGGACTTTTAAAGAGCCAGGAAGAACGGCTGGAACAATGGGTAGACCAGAGACTGGTAAATGGTGTAGAATATAATGCTGTGGAGCAGAGGTCTCTGGAAGAGGAAAAAGAAGCAGTGCTGGAGGCCATGAACCGGGGAACGGATTTTCTGGCGAAAGTGTATGGAACGGATCTGGAGCTGGCAGACTGGCTCTGGGGTCTGAAACATCACGGGGATTACCGGCTTTTTGGATTTCAAAGACCGGAATATGACCCTGTCACAGAAGAAAAAGATCTGGAGCAGAAGCTTCGGGATCAGTTGAAGGAAATGGAGGAACAATATGAAACTCGTAATCGCATCTGATATTCATGGTTCTGCATATTATTGCAGAAAATTACTGGAGCGTGTGGAGCAGGAGCAGCCGGATCGACTGGTATTTTTGGGAGACATCCTGTATCACGGCCCGAGAAATGATCTGCCGGAAGAGTACGCACCGAAGGAAGTCATTGCCATGCTGAATCCGCTGAAGGAGAAGATTTTATGTGTCCGCGGTAACTGCGATACAGAAGTAGACCAGATGGTGCTGGATTTCCCGATTCTGGCAGATTATGCATTTTTATACGAGAAAGGACGCATGATTTTCCTGACCCACGGACATGTGTTCAATGAAAAAAATCTGCCGATGCTGGGCAAAGGGGACATTCTTCTCCATGGACATACCCATGTGCCGGTATGCAGAGAACATGAGACCTACACTTATCTGAATCCGGGTTCTGTGTCTATTCCGAAGGAAAACAGTGCCCACAGTTATATGACTTATGAGGACGGACTGTTCCAGTGGAAGGATCTGGATGGACAGGTTTATATGGAATATCGGATTTAGTGGATAAATATTCAAAAAACACTTGCAATCGTGAATAAAAGCATTATAATTAGTCAATGATAAAAGTTTATGATACTTTTTATGAGGAGGAAACTATTATGAAAAAGAAAATCGTAAGCGTAATGCTGACAGCAGCGATGACAGCTACTCTTCTTGCAGGATGCGGAAGCAGCAGCGCAGCAACGGATACTGCAGCAGAGGAGACTACTGAGGCAGCAGACGATACTGTAGAGGATGCAGAGACAGATGCTGAGGTGGAAGAGGTCGGAGACGTTGCAGATGAGGGTACAGAGGCATCTGACTTCACAACAGTTGAAGATGGTGTCCTGACCATGGGTACCAATGCAGCATTCCCGCCGTATGAGTACAAAGACGGAGATAGCATCGTAGGTATTGACGCAGAGATCGCACAGGCACTGGCTGACAAACTGGGCCTGCAGCTTGAGATCGTTGATATGGACTTCTCTTCCCTGATCACTTCCATTCAGTCCGGTAAGATTGATATCAGCCTTGCCGGTATGACGGTAACTGAGGAGAGAAAACAGAACGTGGACTTTACCGATTCCTATGCAACCGGCGTACAGTCCATCATCGTAAAAGAGGGATCTGACATCCAGTCTGTAGATGACCTGGAAGGCAAACTGATCGGTGTTCAGGAAGGAACTACCGGACATCTGTACTGCTCTGATGATTATGGCGAGGAGAACGTAATCGCATACACCAACGGAGCAACCGCAGTACAGGCACTGCTTCAGGACAAGGTTGACTGTGTGGTTATCGACCAGCAGCCGGCAAAAGCTTTCGTAGAGGCTAACGAGGGACTGAAAGTTCTTGATACCGCATATACCACTGAGGATTATGCAGCAGCAGTATCCAAGGACAACCCGGCACTGACCGCAGCACTGAACACTGCACTTCAGGAATTGAAGGATGACGGAACCATCCAGAGCATCCTTGACAAATACATCAAGGCAGAATAATCGTATTTGCCGGTAAGAGCATCAACGGAGGTGTTCAGCTTATTGAACACCTCCGCTTTTTTATGATAAAGGGAAACAGTGTGGATATATAAGAAGCAAAACGGTGGACAACTTGCTTCTTATATATCCATATTGGTGGAAAACGA
>CAVCTH010000121.1:4821-6677 GCA_963604695.1 Clostridiales bacterium
GAATAATCGTATTTGCCGGTAAGAGCATCAACGGAGGTGTTCAGCTTGTTGAACTCCTCCGTTTTTTCAATGAGTAAAAACGGTATGGATATATAAGGGGCAAGATGTCGGAACATTGCTGTTTATATATCTATATTGGCGGAAAACGAAAGGAGAAGAGGGAATGTTAGAAAGCCTTAAGCTTGGACTTTATCAGACTTTTATACTGGAAGATAACTATCAGTATTTCATAAGAGGTCTGGGGACGACTTTAACCGTTACAGTATTTGCATTGATATTGGGATTGATATTGGGAGTGATCGTTGCGGTGATCCGTTCTGCCCATGATCAGCAGCCGGAGAGAAAGAAGGGTCTGCTGCTGAGGATACTGAATACCTGTTGTAAGGTCTATCTGACCGTGATCCGTGGAACACCCATGATGGTACAGCTTCTGATTATGTGGTTCGTCGTATGGGCCAGTGCCCGTGCAACAGACAGCAATATGATCCGCTGTGCAGTGCTGGCATTTGGCATCAACTCCGGAGCATATGTAGCTGAGATCATCCGTTCCGGCATTATGTCTATTGATAAGGGACAGATGGAGGCAGGCCGTTCCGTAGGACTGACCTATGCGGCAACAATGCGTTATATTATTATACCGCAGGCTTTTAAGAATGTTCTTCCGGCTCTTGGAAATGAGCTGATCACCCTGCTGAAAGAGACATCTGTCGTAACGGTGATCGGACTTCGCGACCTGACAAAAGGCGCTATGATTATCCAGTCCAAGACTTATCAGGCACTGGTGCCGTTTCTTGCTATTGCAGCAATCTATCTGGTGATGGTTATGTTTTTGACATGGGTTATGGGAAAACTGGAACGGAGGTTAAGACAGAGTGATTTACGTTAAGGGATTATCCAAATCATATGGTGACAATCTGGTCATTAAAAATATTGATATGCATATTGCCCCGGGAGAGAAAGTAGTTATCATCGGACCGTCCGGTTCCGGAAAATCCACCTTCCTTCGTTGTCTGAACCTTCTGGAGCAGCCGACTTCCGGAAGCATCGTATTTGACGGACAGGAGATCACCGATCCGAAAGCGAACATTAACGAGATCCGCCGTCACATGGGAATGGTGTTCCAGCATTTCAACCTGTTCAATAACCTGACGGTACTGGACAATATTACACTGGCTCCCATCAAACTGAAAATCATGACCAAGAAAGAGGCAGAGGCGGAAGCCATGCGTCTTCTGAAACTGGTCAATCTGGAAGAAAAGGCAAATGCTTACCCGGCACAGCTGTCCGGAGGACAGAAGCAGCGTATTGCCATTGTCCGTTCCCTGGCCATGAAACCGAAGGTAATGCTTTTTGACGAGCCTACTTCTGCACTGGACCCGGAGATGGTCGGCGAGGTTCTGGATCTTATGAAAAAGCTGGCTGACGATGGGATGACCATGGCAGTGGTTACTCACGAGATGGGATTTGCGAGAGAAGTGGCAACCAGAGTGGTCTTCATGGACGAAGGTATTATTATGGAAGAGAACAATCCGAAGGATTTCTTCGAGCATCCGCAGAACGAAAGACTGAAAAGTTTTCTTGCAAAAGTGTTGTGATTTCTTATTTTCTATGATAGAATGAATCTGTTTAACACGTAGGAGGTGTGAAGATGGAGATTTTAAGATATATCCTCATGGGGATTTTCGTGTTAGTATGTATCGTAGCTACCGTACTGGTACTGCTTCAGGAGGGCAGATCCCAGGGTCTTGGTGCCATCGCAGGTGCAGCAGAGAGCTACTGGGGTAAGAATAAAGGACGTTCCATGGAAGGAAATCTGGAGAAATGGACCAAGATTCTGATGGTTGTTTTCTTCGTTC
>CAVCTH010000122.1:0-5876 GCA_963604695.1 Clostridiales bacterium
CATCTGTGCATGTTATCTATCTTAACACGCAAAATCAATGTTTGCAAGCCTATGTATCTAATTCCAGGCTGATTTTCAGGGCATTTTCTATCTTTTTTAAGATAGGACCGTCCAGATGACACACTTTGTCCTTCAGCCTTTTTTTATCAATTGTACGAAGCTGTTCCAGTAAAATCACGGAATCCTTGACCATATGACAGGCAGAGGCGCACAGTTCCACATGCGTCGGGAGCTTTGCCTTATTCATTTTGGAAGTAATAGCGGCGCAGATCACTGTCGGGCTGTGCCTGTTTCCAATATCATTCTGAATAATGAGAACCGGCCGGATGCCTCCCTGTTCCGAGCCGATCACCGGTCTTAAATCCGCGTAATAGACATCTCCGCGTCTGATTACCAATATTTTCACTCCGATCTGTTCTATTTTCAGTCAGAGTATTTCCGGATTATGCGTTGGTTATTCCGCTTTCTGAAAAATAATCCTGGGTTGCCACAATCTTTCCATCTTTCCAAAACCGTCTGGGAACCCGTTTTCCAATATCACAGGCCAGTTCATAGTGGAAGCCGCCCGTCAGTTCCGCCAGTTCTTCCATGCGGATCTCATAACCACCGTCGGAACCGATCAGCGTGACCGCATCTCCTTCCCGGACGCCCGGAATATCCGATACGTCCACCATAAACTGATCCATACAGATCCGGCCCAGAATCGGTGCCTGACATCCCCGGATCAGAACCCGGCCTTTTCCGGACAGTGCTCTCGGATAACCGTCTCCATAACCCACAGGAATGGTGGCCACTTTCATGGGATGATCCACCACATAGGTTCCGCCATAGCTGATGGCCGCACCCGGCTGCAGTTCTTTAATAAATACAATATGGCTCTTCAGGCTCATGACCGGAGCCAGCGGAGCTGCCATTTTGTTGATCTCATCGGAAGGATACATACCATAGATGGAAATACCCGCACGCACAATGTCCATATTGGCGTCCTTCATATCGTAAATACCGGCGCTGTTGGAGCAATGGTGATACTTGATCGGTACCTGACGATCCTCCAGAAGCTTTGCAAATGCCTGGTATCTTGCCAGCTGCTCATTGGCTGCCGTCTTATCCCTCTCGTCTGCTCTTGCAAAATGGGTAAACAGTCCTTCTGTCTCCAGATTCGGCAGTTCACTGATCTCTTTTACGATGTCCGCACTCTCCTCCGTATCCGCAAATCCAATGCGGGACATGCCCGTATCCACTTTGATATGCACATGGACGGTTTTCTGCTGGCGGACTGCCTCCTGGGATAGCTGGCGCGCCATGGACAGTTTGAAAACGGCCGGACGAATGTCATACCGTACCACATCCTCATAGGCATCCGGGAACACAAATCCCAGAATCAGAATGGGCTTTTTCACGCCTTCCTTCCGGAGGATCAGTGCTTCCTCAATGGTAGCCGTCGCAAATCCCCACACATAGGGATATTCCTGTACCATCTGTGCAATGGGAACTGCTCCGTGTCCGTATCCGTCTGTTTTCACCACGGCGATCATCTGGGTCTCCGGGTTCAGATTTTCTTTCATATTTCTAAAATTATATGCAACAGCGTCCAGATTGATCTCTGCACATACTCTCATATAATGATTCATTTCTGTTCTCCTTTCATGACCTCCGGCAGATACTGAATCAGATGCCGGGCCATCAAGCCGTAGGCTCCTTCTGTGCGGGCCGCCAGATCTCCTGATCTTCCGTGAAGCCAGACGCCAAGCCGCGCCGCGTCTTCCGCCTTCACCTTCTGTCCCAAAAGGCCGGCGATAATGCCTGTCAGCACATCGCCGCTTCCCGCTGTGGACATACCGTTATTTCCCGTGGAATTCATCCAGCAGGTTCCATCCGGTAACGCCACTGCCGTGGGCGCGTCTTTTAATACACAAATACAATGATATTTCCCGGCACAGTTCTTCGCCTGTCCCGGAATATCCGCAGAAATGACTGCCGCCGGCTGATCCATCAGTCTTCCGAACTCTCCCACATGGGGCGTCAGGATCAATGGGCCTTCATGCTGCATGAGCCATTCCCGATGCTCCGCCGCAAGATTAATTCCATCTGCATCCAGCACCATGGGACCGTGAAATTCTGCCAGTGTCTTTCGTACCAGCAAGGCTGCCCAGGCTTCTTTTCCAAGGCCCGGCCCTATTGCCACCGTATCCGCCCAGCCAAGCGCTTCCGTCAACTTTTCTTCTGCCTCGCTCTCCACGGAAAAGGTGGTCAGAATTGCCTCCGGAAGAAGGGTCTGTAAAATAACTCTGTTTTCTTCTCTGGTAAAAATCCGTACCAGTCCTGCTCCCGTCCGCAGTGCCGCATAGCTGCACAGATAAGAAGCGCCTGCCATGTTCACACTTCCGGCAATGCACAGCACCTTGCCGAACATTCCCTTATGCGATCTGTCTGGCCGGTCAGGAAACAACTTTAAAATTTCTTTTTCTATCATATCTATTTCCATAAAAAAGAGCCTGCCGCAAAAGAGTTCCGAACTTCTCACCGGTACTCCTTCGCAGCGGCCCCCTTATTTCGTTATTTATTCTCCGTCCTCAGGCCGTTCATAGCTGGTGATCCGGTAGGATAACTGCATCAGGCTGTCCACCAGATGGACGTTCTCCACAACCACATCCTTCGGCACATCCAGATCCAGATGAGCAAAGTTCCACAGTGCTTTAATTCCACATGCTGCCAGTCTGGTCGCCGCCTCCTGCACTTTGCTCTTGGGAAGGGTGAGCACTGCAATCTCAATCTGCTCCTGCTCTACAAACTCTTCCAGATCATCCATCATCATCACCGGAATTCCACGAACCGTCGTTCCGCAAAGATCCGGACGCACATCGAAAATGGCCTTCGTTACGAATCCGTTCTTTTCAAAATCATAGTTCGCCAGGGCATGTCCAAAATTACCGCCACCGATAATAATCATGGGATGTGTCTTATTCACGCCCAGTATCTTCCCAATCTCATCATACAGATACTGTACATTATATCCATATCCCTGCTGGCCGAAGCCCCCGAAATTATTCAGATCCTGACGGATCTGGGATGCAGTCACCTGCATCTTATTGCTCAATTCGCCGGATGAGATGCGTTCTACTCCATTATTCAGAATCTCACCAAGATATCTGTAATAACGCGGCAGTCTTTTGATTACCGCCTTTGATATTTGTCTTTCCTCCATCAGAACGACCTCCAATTTTCATACTGTAACAATTATAAAACCTTGTTTAATCTTTGTCAAACACTTGTTGTGCAGCGTCTCCGGTACAGATCGCCAGATCAAACTACCCTTATTGAAAAGGCTGTCAACTATTCTGACAGCTCTTCCCATTTTTCGTATAATTCTTCCAGTTCTGCCCGGATGGCGTCCTTTTCTTTGGAAAGCTTCGTCACTTCCGCCACGTTGGTGAAGACCTCTTTTTTCTCCAGTTCCGCATCGATTTCTTTATCGCGGTTCTCCAGCTCTTCGATACGGCTTTCCACTTTCTTCAGCTCATTTTGTTTCTTACGCAGCTGTGCCTGCTGCTCCTTCTGCTGTTTCCAGTCCAGCTTGGAATCGTTTTCTGCGGAAACTTCCACTGCTGCCGACGTCTCTGTGGGAGCCGCAGTGAAATTCACCATGGTCTCTTTCTTTTCCAGATAGTAATCGTAGTTTCCGATATAATTGGTCAGTCCCTGATTTTCCAGATCGAGGATCCGGGTTGCCACGGTGTTGATAAAGTAACGGTCATGAGAGACGAACAGCACCGTTCCAGTATAGTGGTTCAGCGCATCCTCCAGCACCTCTTTGGACACAATATCCAAATGGTTGGTGGGCTCGTCGAGGATCAGGAAATTTGCCTCGGAAAGCATAAGCTTCGCCAGAGAAACACGGCCACGCTCACCACCACTTAAATCTTTGATACGCTTAAATACATCATCCCCGGTAAAGAGAAACGCTGCCAGCACGTTACGGATCTTCGTATTGGTCAGTGTCGGATAAGCGTCGGAAAGCTCCTCAAACACCGTCTTTTCCATATGAAGCACATGGTGTTCCTGATCGTAATAACCAATCTGCACCCGGGAACCCAGATGCACTTCTCCTGCATCCGCCGGGATCACCTGGTTCAAAATCTTCAGAATCGTGGTCTTACCTGTACCATTGCTTCCGATGAGCGCCACCCGCTCACCACGTTTAATTTCAAAATCAAGATCCGTGAACAGTGTCTGGGGCGGGAATGCCTTGGACAGTCCCAATACCGTAAGTACATCATTGCCGCTCACCACCCGCGGTTCCAGTTCAATGTGCATGTCTGCCTTCACTTCAGTCGGTTTGTCCAGCACATCCATCTTATCCAGCATTTTCTCGCGGCTCTCCGCGCGCTTGATGGATTTCTCGCGGTTGAAGGATTTCAGTTTGGCAATGACTTCCTCCTGATGCTTGATCTCCCGCTGCTGATTCAAATAAGCCTGCATCTGTGCTTCCCGGAGCATGGCTTTCTTCTGGGCATAATCAGAATAATTGCCCATAAATGTCGTCACTTCTCCCTGATCGATCTCAATGACCTTGGTCACTACCCGGTTCAGGAAATACCGGTCATGGGACACAATGAGCACAGCTCCCTGATAGTTCATGAGGAAGGTCTCCAGCCAGGTGATGGAACCCATATCCAGGTGGTTAGTGGGCTCGTCCAGCATGATAATATCCGGTTTGGAGAGCAACAGTTTACCCAGAGAAACACGGGTCTTCTGTCCACCGGACAGGGTATCCACATGTTTTGCAAAATCCTCTTCCGTAAATCCAAGACCTTTTAAAACACCGGTAATCTCGCTCTTCCAGGCATAACCATTCTTCTGCTCAAACTCATGGCTCAGCCTTGCATACTGGTCCATCAGTTCCTGAAGCTCCGCTCCCTGCACCTGTTTCATAGAGAGTTCCATGCTCCGCATGCGTGCTTCCAGATCCAGTACATCCTGCTTTACGGTCAGAAGCTCATCAAAAATCGTGTTGCCGCTCTGCATCTCCTGATGCTGGGCAAGATAGCCGATGGTGGCACCCTTGTTAATCACGGTCTGTCCGTCGTCTGCCGCCATCTCCCCCATAATAATCTTCAAAAGCGTAGACTTTCCGGCACCGTTGATACCAACGATAGCCGCTTTCTCGCGCTCTTCAATATGAAAAGAAGCATTTTTGAGAACTTCATTGTCCCCAAATGCTTTGCATATATTCTGACATGCTAAAATCATTTTTGTAAATCTCCGTTTCTGTAAATCCTGCGGACGGCTATTTGCCATCAAATATATTCGATAGGCAGGGCAACAAGATTTTCTCTCAAATACGTCTTTTTGTCAACCAGGCATAAAATGACACCCAAACCTCTCGTCTTTCCATCCACTTTATCTAAAACAAGATTCGCTGCTCCCATATTTGCTTTCGGATTTCCTGACATTTTAATCTCAACAGGATACAACATTCCATCCTCTTCTATCACAAGATCGATTTCATTCTCCCCGGACGCATTCTTATCTTTTCCCCTGTAATAAAAAATGTTAAAACGATAGTCTTTTCCCTCATTGGTATAAGATTTTAAAATTTCCGATACCACGAAGGTTTCAAACATATTTCCTGCAACAGCAGAACACTTTAACGCATCTGCGGTCAGCCATCTGGTCAGATAGCAGGCCAGTCCCGTATCCCGGAAATATATTTTAGGTGCTTTGATGGCCCGTTTCAACGCACTTGCGCTGTATGGCTGTAATAAATAAATAATCCCTGTTCTTTCCAGAATCGAAACCCAGTTCTTTATGGTAGGCTCACTTACCCCTGTTTCACTTGCAAGATTTGTATAATTAAGGATTTCTCCAGTCCGCGC
>CAVCTH010000122.1:5886-6448 GCA_963604695.1 Clostridiales bacterium
TCCGCGCTGCAATCGCAGTCAGGAACTTCGTAAAGGTAATACTGTCTGCCGAAATCAGCTCATTAATATCCCTTTCCAGATACGTGGAAACATAAGAAGAATAATATTCCTGCCAGTCACGTTCCACATCATAAAGTTCCGGATAAGAACCTTTATGGATAATATTCCAGAGATCCCGATAGGGTTTGATCTCTTTTTCCCGCTCTTTCATATAGGAATCTGTCGGGATAAAATGCCGGTTAAACTGTACCCCATAAATCTCTCTCATGGATAGTCCTGACAACTCAGAAATCGCCACTCTTCCCGCCAGAGACTCGCTCATTCCTTTCATCAGCTCCAGCTTCTGCGAACCGGATAAAATGAACAATCCACGCTCATCAGAATCATCTACGATTTTCTTAATTTCTTCTAATATCTCATTTTCCTTTTGAACTTCATCAATAAAAAGCGGGCAGGGATTATTTAAAAAGAAAAGCTTCGGTTCTTCCCTTGCCTGCAGCCTCGTCAGCTTGTCATCAAAATTCGCCCGATTATATTCTGTAAATTCATGTTTTATCAGCGT
>CAVCTH010000123.1:0-4618 GCA_963604695.1 Clostridiales bacterium
AGAAGAACCGGAAAAACAGCCGGAAAGCGTGAGCAGACCGGAACAGCCTGCTGAGCAGAAAGTTGAGCAAGAATTGCCGAAAGAAGCAAAAGCTGAGCAGAAGCCGGAAGATCCGGAAGCCGGAGGCGTGAATCCGATTCTTCTGGAGTTCCTGGATGCAGATACATTGGAGCAGAAACTTCACATTCTGACGGTTTATCGGAATAAGATGGATGAATCCCTGCTCAACAGCATTGCCATTTCGTTGGATCTGGTAGTGGAGAAAAAAGGACTGCAGGAGATGTATGATGAGATCATCAACTGCCTGTCCATGATGAAACATTTTGAATGCAACCGTTTTCGGTAAAATATGCAGTAAAAAAGGAGAGAAGAAAATGGCAGAAAATACATGCAGCAGCTCCGGATCCTGTTCCAGAGAGAGCTGTGAAGGATGTCCAAGCGCAGCAAAGGCACAGCAGCCGCAGAGCATGCTTGCACCGGTGAACCCGAAATCCCATGTACACAAGGTGATTGGTGTTGTCAGCGGTAAAGGCGGTGTTGGTAAATCCATGGTAACCGCATCTCTGGCAAACCAGATGGCGGCCCAGGGATACAAGGTAGGAATTCTGGATGCAGATATTACAGGACCGTCCATTCCGAAAATGTACGGCGTTCACGGCCCGGCAGAGATGGATGGAGATTTTATCAAACCGGTCATGACCGCTAATGGCATTGAGGTCATGTCCATCAATCTGCTTCTTCCGGATGAGGAGTCTCCGGTCATTTGGAGAGGACCGATCCTCGCTAACATGGTAAAACAGTTCTGGAGTGACGTGGTATGGGGCGAACTGGATTTCCTGTTCGTAGATATGCCGCCAGGAACCGGTGATGTTCCGCTGACCGTATTCCAGTCTATTCCGGTAGACGGGATTGTAATGGTGACTTCCCCGCAGCAGCTGGTAAGCCTCATTGTAAAGAAAGCGCTGAACATGGCAGAGAGCATGCACATTCCGGTGCTTGGTCTGGTGGAGAACTACAGTTATGTGGTCTGTCCGGATTGCGGAAAAGAATTTAAGATCTTCGGAGACAGCGGTCTGGATGCGCTGGCAGAGGAACTGGATCTTCCGATTTTGGGACGGATGCCCATCGAACCGAAGCTGGCAGAACTGGCAGACGGTCATTTTGACCAGGCTGAGAACCAGTATCTGTCCATGGCAGAAGGCCTTCTGATGGCTCTGGAAGGTTAAAAAAACTGCCGCACTGAAATTCAGTGCAGCAGCCAGAAGTCTTTGACAACAGCAAAAAATTCCCGCAGCAGGTTGGCTGGCTGGGTGATGAGATCACCTTTAGCCGGAATGCCTGCTGCATTTTTGTATCCGAGGGTTTCAGAAAGGTGCAGTGCCCGGCAGATGTGGAATCCATTGCTCACAATGCCCACGGAAGCATCTTCGGGAAGAAGAGCTTTGGAAAAGATCAGATTTTCCCGGGTGTTGGTGGACTGGTCTTCCATAAGAATCCGGTCTTCCGGAAATCCTTTTTTCAGGAGATAGTCTTTCATGGCCGAAGCTTCCGTGCAGGGCTCGTTGCTGCCTTTACCGCCGGAGACAATGAGGATGGTGTCCGGATTTTCAGACGCATAGGCATAAGCCCGGTCCAGGCGGAGCGCCAGTGCCCGGCTGGGGCCGGTGGACCGCACGTGGGCGCCCAGGACGATGACATAGTCAAGGTCTGCAGGGGGCGTCTGCACAGCGCCTTTTAAAATCATGCCTTCCACACCTGCGAACAGAAGAAGGCAGACAGCCGTCAGGGCGAGCAGCAGCATCCGGACAGGGGCTGGCAGATGGGAGAAAAATCCCACATGGAAAAGCCGGGAGACCAGAAAGCAGCCGATGGCCATGGCAGGCCAGATCAGATAAAAAGCGGAAGTAAATCCGCTGTATAGCAGCAGAATGATAAAATACAGCAGACAGCATCCGCCTGCGGTGAGAAAAAACAGAGTCATAATGATCATTTCCTTTTCTATAGTTAAGGCTAGTCTATCACAGAATAGCCAGATGTGCATCAAAGAAAGTGTACCTCGACAAGAAACAGGGAAAATGTTAAAATAAAAAATTGAACAAGTGTATTATTTATCAGGAGGATTCCGATTCATGAAAGCGTTGATTTTAAATTCCGGTCTGGGAAGACGGATGGGCGTGCTGACATCTGAGCATCCCAAATGCATGACGGAGGTTTCCAGCCAGGAGACCATCTTAAGCCGTCAGCTGCACCAGATCGCAGAGGCGGGAATTGAGGAAGTGGTCATGACCACCGGACTCTTTGACCAGGTGCTGGAGCAGTACTGCACGAGCCTGGATCTGCCCCTTACCTATACCTTTGTAAAAAATCCGATCTATGATAAGACCAACTATATTTATTCCATTTACTGTGCAAGAGAAGCATTGAAGGATGATGATATCCTGCTCATGCACGGAGATCTGGTCTTTGAAAATGCCGTTCTTGACCAGGTACTGGCAAGTGAGGACAGCTGTATGACTGTAAGCTCTACCGTTCCGCTGCCGGAGAAGGATTTCAAGGCGGTCATTCATGACAACCGCATTGAAAAAGTGGGCATTGAATTTTTCGAGGATGCGCTGGCAGCCCAGCCTCTTTACAAACTGAAAAAAGAGGACTGGAAGATCTGGCTTGACCGGATCGAGACGTTCTGCGAGCGGGAGGAGACATCCTGCTATGCAGAGAATGCATTCAATGAAGTATCCGATCAGTGCCTGATCCGTCCACTGGATGTAGAGGACAGCCTCTGTGCGGAGATTGACAATCCGGAGGATTTGGAGAAGGTATCTGCCCGTCTGAAAGAGGTGGAGAACCGCACGGTCTATATGTGTTTTTCTGCAGATATGCTTCACAGCGGACATATTGCCATTATCAGAAAGGCAGCCCGCCTTGGCAAACTGACCATCGGTGTGCTCTCTGACGAGGCCGTCATCAGCTATAAACGTTATCCGCTGCTTCCCTATACTGAGCGGAAGGCTTTATTTGAAAATATCCGCGGCGTCAGACGGGTAGTGGAGCAGAAGACCTTAAGCTACAAAGAAAATCTGGAGAAATACAAACCGGATTATGTGGTACACGGTGACGACTGGGTGACCGGATTCCAGAAACCGGTCCGTGAGGAAGTGCTGGAGATTCTGAAGACTTACGGCGGAAAACTGGTGGAATTCCCTTATTCCAGGGATGAAAAATACAAAGCATTGGAAAACCGCGCAAGAGCGGATCTTTCCCTGCCGGATGTACGCCGTGCACGGCTGAGAAAAGCCATTGCCATGAAAGGCACCATCAGCGCCCTGGAGGCACACAGCGGTCTTACAGGACTGATTGTGGAAAATACTGTCGTTTACCAGAACGGAGAGGCAAGACAGTTTGACGCCATGTGGGTCAGCTCCCTGTGTGACTCTACCGCAAAAGGCAAACCGGACATTGAACTGGTGGACATGACTTCCCGTTTCCGCACCATCGACGATATTATGGAAGTTACCACGAAGCCGATTATTTTCGACGGAGATACCGGCGGAATGATTGAGCATTTTGTCTATACAGTCCGCACCCTGGAGCGTATGGGCGTGTCCGCAGTGATTATCGAGGACAAGACAGGACTTAAGAAAAACTCCCTGTTTGGAACGGAAGTAAAACAGACCCAGGATTCCATCGAGCATTTCTGCGAGAAGATCAAAGCTGGAAAACGTGCACAGAAGTCAAAGGAATTTATGGTTATTGCACGTATTGAGAGCCTGATTCTGGAGCAGGGCATGGAAGATGCACTGACCCGTGCTTTCGCTTTTGTGGAAGCCGGAGCTGATGGTATCATGATTCACAGCCGCAGACCGGAACCGGATGAGATCTTTGAATTTGTGGAGAAATTCAGAAGCAAAGATCAGGTAACACCGATTGTGGTGGTGCCGACGTCTTTCAATCAGGTAACAGAGGAAGAGTTTAAGGCACGCGGTGTGAACATTGTCATCTATGCAAACCATCTGACCAGAACCGGATTCCCGGCCATGCAGAATGCAGCAAAGACCATTCTGGAGCATCACCGTGCCAAAGAGTGCGACGCTCTGTGCATGCCGTTTAAAGACATTATCCGGCTGATTCCGGAGGAGGATTAATTAATTATGGGACAGAAGATTTTCCGGGAGCCGGAACTTATGGAAGTGCTCTCTGAAATTCAGAAAGAGCGGGATGTTCATCAGGTACTTCTGGTGTGCGGAGCATCTTTCCGGAGACAGAAGCTTTATGAAACACTGTGCGGTACGCTGAAAGAGCTGGGCATCATTCTGACGGAATTTTCCGATTTTTCACCGAATCCCAAATATGAATCGGTGATCGCAGGAATCGAAGCCTACAGACAGCATCATTGCGACATGATCATAGCAGCAGGCGGCGGAAGCGCCATGGACGTGGCGAAATGCATCAAGCTGTTTGCATTTATGAATCTGGCGGAGAACTGTCTGACCCAGGAAATTGTGGCAAATGACATTCCGCTGCTGGCTATTCCCACCACGGCGGGAACCGGAAGTGAGGCTACCCGTTTTGCAGTTATTTATTATCAGGGAAATAAGCAGTCGGTGAACCATACCAGCTG
>CAVCTH010000123.1:5180-6395 GCA_963604695.1 Clostridiales bacterium
GTCAATCCGGTGCGTCTGAAAAATAATCCGGTGCGCCTTGATGCAGAGACACTTCGGGCATTATACTTGGAAATTTTAAAAGAAGAACAATAGAGGAAGATTTATGCAGGCAGAAACATTTGTGAAAGTACTGGGTGCGGATTTCTATGCAGGAGTCCCGGATTCCCAGCTGAAAGCACTGTGCAATTATCTCATGAATACCTATGGCATTGATCCGAAACATCATGTGATCGGCGCCAACGAAGGAAACTGTGCCGCACTGGCAGCAGGTTATCATCTGGCAACCGGAAAAGTGCCGGTGGTTTATATGCAGAATTCCGGAGAAGGAAATATCATCAATCCGGCAGCTTCCCTGCTCAATGACAAAGTATACGCCATTCCGGTGATCTTTGTGGTAGGCTGGAGAGGCGAACCGGGCATTCATGACGAACCCCAGCATATTTATCAGGGCGAAGTGACCGTAAAGCTGCTGGAGGATATGGATATCAAGACCTTTGTGGTTGGAAAAGAGACCACAGAGGAAGAACTGGCAGATGTCATGGCAGAGTTTAAGAAGGTACTTGCGGAAGGAAAAGATGTGGCATTCGTCATCCGCAAGGGCGCTCTTTCCTATGATGGAAAAGTCGTTTATAAAAATGACTGTACCATGAAGCGGGAAGAGATTATCCGCCATATTATCGCCGTATCCGGGGACGATCCGGTGGTGTCCACCACAGGAAAGGCCAGCCGGGAACTGTTTGAATTAAGAGCGGCAGCAGGACAGGGACATGAGCATGATTTCCTGACCGTCGGTTCCATGGGACACAGTTCTTCCATCGCACTGGGAATCGCTTCCCAGAAGCCGGAGAAGAAGGTCTGGTGTATCGATGGCGACGGCGCGTTACTCATGCACATGGGAGCTATGGCCGTGCTCGGAGCAGAGCATCCGGAAAATATGGTTCA
Source organism: Clostridiales bacterium (assembly GCA_963604695.1). Lineage (GTDB taxonomy): Bacteria > Bacillota > Clostridia > Lachnospirales > Lachnospiraceae > Hominiventricola. The sequence goes on from CAVCTH010000123.1 coordinate 6,123, forward strand.
TGTGGTTATCAATAATGGCGCCCATGAGACCGTAGGCGGCATGCCCACAGTAGCAGCTAAGATTGACCTTCCGGCCATTGCAAAAGGTTGCGGCTATCCCTATGCAGTGAGCGTGGACAGCTTTGAACAGCTGGATCAGGAACTGAAGGCTGCAAAAAAACGCAATGCATTGAGCCTCATTGAAGTAAAATGTGCCATCGGAGCCAGAGAAGATCTGGGCCGCCCGACAACCACAGCACGGGAAAATAAAGAGAACTTTATGGAATTTCTGAA
>CAVCTH010000124.1:0-6300 GCA_963604695.1 Clostridiales bacterium
CAGCGGAACTTTACCGATCTCTTTTAAGTACATACGGACCGGATCTTCGATGCTGACGCCATCCGGAACGGACAGGTCGATCTGCTCCATATCCACTTCGTCTTCATCGCTTAAAATGATGTTGCTGTCATCATCGTCATCGGTAATCTTGAGCACATCCACATTGTTATGCTCCAGAAATTCCAGAACTTTATCAAACTGCTCGGCATCCAGCTCCAGATCGCTGAGGAAATCACTGATTTCCTGATATTCCAGTACATTTTTCTTCTTCTTGGCAAGTGCCAGCAGCTCTTTCATCTTCTCACTGAATTTTGCTACATTTTCGTCCATCTTGGTTCTTCCTTCCATAATTGTTCATATTTTATCCTTAATCCAAAGAAATATGCAATTTCTCAATATCCCGGCGCCTGCGGATCAGTTTCTGCAGGGCGTCCATATCCCCGGGATCCATATGCTCTGTCTGCCAGGCAATGCTGTTCTGCTTAACTCTGAGGATTGTTTCCTGTAACGCTTTTTCCTCCGCTTCTTTTCCTGAAAGCTTCGGGATGGTATCACTGCACATGGCCGCGACTTTCTGCTGTTCCTCATCTTCCGTAAAATACTGGAACAAAGAGGCCGGATTCAACTGCCCGTTCTTCACCTGCTCCGCTAAGAGCTCGCAGACTTTTCTGCAAAGGGGATCCGTGAATTCCTCCGGTTCCACATATTTGGAAATATTCCGGAACATGCGCTCATCCGAGCTCATCCAGGTAATCAGAAGTTTCTGTGATTTCAGGCTGCCGTCCTCCGCTTTCTTCCTTACGGAACGGGATACATTGGGGGCTGCCGCCTTTGTCATACCGCCCAGCTGCTCTCCTGTCTGGCTTACCAGCTTTAACAGCTGCTCATAGGTCAGATGGTAGCGGGAAGCGGTTGCTTCTATATAATTATTTCTCTCAATTCCTGCATCAAATTCCAGGAGTTTTTTCGCCACCTCCCGGAAAAAGGCGGTTTTGCTCTCCGGCTCCCGGAAATTATAATTCCGCTGAAGCACACGCAGTTCAAAGAAGAAGCTGCTCTCTGCTTCATCAATCCGCTTCTGGAACGCCTCCGCGCCCAGTGCTTTGATAAATTCATCCGGATCCTTGTAAGGCTCCATGTTGATGACTCTGGCCCGGATTCCTGCATCCTTCAGGATGGGAATGGCCCTCATGGCCGCCTTAATACCGGCGTCATCACTGTCATAGGTCAGGAGCACTTCGTCCGTATACCGTTTCAGGATCGTGGACTGCTGCTGGGTAAATGCCGTTCCCAGGGAAGCCACCGCCTGATTGAACCCCGCCTGATGCATGGCGATGACGTCCATGTAACCCTCACACAGAATAATGTTGGGCTTCCGGCTTGTCCTTGCCAGATGGAGACCATAAAGGTTCCGGCTCTTGTCAAAGACCGGCGTCTCCGGTGAGTTCAGGTACTTTGGTTTTCCATCTCCCATGACACGTCCGCCGAATCCGATGACCCGCTTCCGGTTATCCATAATCGGGAACATAACACGGTTCCAGAACTTATCGTACATACCCCTTTTTTCATCCACCTGCATGAGGCCGGATTCTTTTAACAGGGCATCGGAATAGCCTTTGCTTTTTAAATATTTGTACAGAGCGTTTCCATGCTTACTGGAATAGCCAAGTCCAAATTTCTGAATAGTTTCTCTGGAAAGCTGTCTTCCGGTCAGATAGTCAAGTCCCTGCTTTCCTTCCGGCTGGCGCAGCAGATAGTAATAATAACTGGCCGCCAGTTTGTTCATTTCCAGAATCCTGCTCTTCAAATCTTCCTGCTCCCGGTCCCGTTTTACGTTGTCCTGCTCCGGCAGATCAATGCCTGCCCGGTCAGCCAGCACCTTCATGGCCTCGGGAAAGGTCAGATTTTCATATTCCATTACAAATTTAAATACATCCCCGCCTGCGCCGCAGCTGAAGCAGTGATAAATCTGCCTTGGCTGGTTCACAGACATGGACGGACTGTGATCGTTATGAAAGGGGCAGACACCTACATAATTACTGCCCTTTCGCTGCAGCTTCACATAACTGCTGACCACATCCACAATATCATTTCTGGAGCGTATTTCCTCTACCAGCTCCTGTGAATAAAAACTCATGGTCAATACCTCCAGGAGACCGGGACAAAGAACTCCTGGAACTTGGCGATGGCATACTGATCTGTCATGCCTGCGATGTAATCACATACGCTTCGTTCCTGAGTCTCCCCTGTCTGCCACATGCGTTCAATATACTCGTTGGACAACAGCTCCGGGTGGTCCATATAATATCGGAACAGTTCCTTCAGTATATTCTCCGCTTTCTTTTCTTCTCCCTTTGCTTTGGGATTCGTATAGACATTCTCAAACATATATTTCCGCATGCCCCGGAATGCAAATTCCACATTCTCGGACATCCGGATCGTTGGCTGTTCCTGACTGTTGTTGACAATGTCATGAATCATGGTGTTCAGCCGCTCTCTGGTAGAATGTCCCAGAATGTCCGTGTAGGTTCTCGGAATCTCATCCTCCCGGATAACCCCGGCGCGGATGGCGTCATCCACATCATGATTGATATAGGCTATCTTATCCGAATACCGGACAATCATGCCTTCCAGTGTAGACGGTTTTCCCGACATCTGATGATTTAAGATGCCGTCCCGGACTTCCCAGGTAAGATTCAGTCCTTTTCCGCCTTTTTCCAACCGTTCTACAATACGTACGCTCTGTTCATTGTGGGCAAAGCCTTCGCTGCAGACCTGATTTAACGCCCGTTCGCCTGCATGGCCAAAGGGCGTGTGCCCCAGATCATGCCCCAGGGCAATGGCCTCCGTCAGATCTTCATTCAGACGCAGTGCTCTGGCAATGGTTCTGGCAGTCTGTGCCACCTCCAGTGTATGGGTCAGGCGCGTCCGGTAATGATCTCCCTTCGGCGTAAGGAATACCTGTGTCTTATGCTTCAGTCTCCGGAATGATTTACAATGAAGAATGCGGTCTCGATCCCTCTGGTACACCGGGCGGATGTCACACTCTGGTTCATCCTTCTCGCGTCCTCTGGAATTCCGACTCAAAGAAGCGTATGGGCTTAACCACTGCGCTTCCCATGCTTCCGTGCTCTCACGAATTGTCATTCTTACCCCTCCTTCGATAAAGCAAAAAAACTCCTTCTATATATATAACTACTGCGTCGGATTCAAAAATCCTTCTTTTTTTTCAAAATTTTTTTAATTTTTTTGAATTTTAATAAAATCCTGCCACAATCGGTCCCACAATGACGGTCAGAATACCCGTAACCGCAATGGCAAGACTGCTCATAGCTGCCTGAATCTCACCCAGTTCCAGTGCTTTACTGGTTCCGATAGCATGAGATGCCGTTCCCATGGCCAGTCCCTGTGCCACAGGCTCCTCAATTTTGAAAATTTTAAATACAGTTGTCGCTATGACTGCACCGAGAATTCCGGTAACGAATACTGCCATAACCGTAACGGCGGACAATCCGCCCAGTTCCTCGCTCATACCCAGGGCAATGGCCGTGGTGATGGACTTCGGCACCAGGGAAGCGTAAATACTGTTCTCCAGCAAAAATAACTTCGCCAGACCAAAAATCATGATGGCACAGGCTGCCGTTCCGGACATAATACTGATAAGAATCGCTCCTGCGTATTCTTTGAGCAGTTTCAGCTGACGATACAGCGGCACTGCCAGGCAGACCGTGGACGGTGTCAGAAAATAATTGATATATTTTGCCCCGTTGTCATAGGAAGCGTAGCTGATGCCTCCCAGTTTCAGAAAAGCAATGATAAAAATAATCGTCAACAGCAGCGGATTACAAAGGGTACTTCTCATTCTCTTTGCAATCTGTGTGGATACCCAGTATCCGAATAAGGTAATAAAAAATCCAAAATAAGCAGAGTTCTGTACAATACTATCCATCGATTTCGTCCTCCCGGTCTCTTTTTCTTCTTACCAGAATCTGTGCAATCATTCCGGTCAACACCATTACCAGCATGGTACTAAGCACGGAAATCACCAGAATTCCCAGTAAGGAATCTTTCATCAGTCCAAAAGACTCCATCAGAGCTACTCCGGGGCCCACAAATACCAGCGGCATGGCTGCCAGCATAAAATCTGCGGTCTCCTGAATCTGATCCAGCTTAATCACCTTTGTGCAAAGGCAGATCAACAACAATACCATGCCATAGACACTGGCCGGTACCGGAAGTGGAAGTAATTTGTTCAGAATCTCTCCCGCGAAAGAAATTCCACCGATAATCATTACCTGATATGCGTATTTCATAACTCGTGTGCCGGGTTCTCTTTCTCCCCCGCTTTTTGCAATCCGGCTGATCCTCCTGTCTCTTTTGTTTTATTTTATTTTTGGATACTTCTTTTTCCCCACCATATATTTTCTCATATACGCAAATGTTTTTTCCTCCCCCTGCGTATCGAGCATTTTCAAAATATACTCCAGAAGCGCTCTCGTCTCCGGATGTATCATATAGGCATCTTTGCCCATTTCATAATAGGCCAGCGGCGAATGCTGCGTGTATTTTTTTCCTTCATACACCTTCGACGCCGCAATCCGGTCCATGATCATTTCATTGACATATTTCAGCGGCATTTTCATGCCTGTCATGCCTTTCACCGGGCCGGTGCTGTAATCAATCCAATATTCGTAGTGGTGTTTATTTCTTCCTTTATGGTGAAGCCACGCCGCCGAATACCCCTTGTCCTCACGCTCCGCATTGTTAGGACTTCGATAGCCCTGATAATACTTCACGCCCTGCCAGAATTCTGACGGGGAATATTTGGACAGGTCATGGGTCAGGCCCTGCCAGTACATGCCTACCTTAAAACAATGTCTGGCAACCATAATTTTATGTTCCGTAATTGTGTGAAAATGTTTCCATATGTTAATCAGCTTCATGTTTTTTACCTGCCATTATCACAATCGTCCGCGGAGCCACTCTCACGGTTTTTTCACCGGACAGTTCCGGCTCCCTGCCTTCCGGGAAAAAGCACCGGCCCTCACATCCGGTATCTGCAATCACCCTCCAGAATTCTCCGGATGGAAGCGTTGGCAGCGCCAGCTCCTGGAAGGTCGTATGCATATTGCAGATCACATAAAGGGTCTCCCCGCCGGTATGACACCCTGCGTAAAGAATTCCCACATGACGGCTGCCGCCCTCAAAATCCCCATACCATGCCTTTCTGCCATGGTAGGAAAGATCCGGCATGCCTCTGGCTCCGGTATCATGCATGGTATATGCTTTGTTTCTTCCGAAAGCTGCATGGGTCTTACGAAACTCTATTGCATCTTTTGTAAACTTCTGCAGATTTCTGCCGCTTCTGGTCTTCGGCCACTGTAACCATGACAGCTCATTGTCCTGGCAATAGACATTATTATTTCCCTGCTGGGAATTTTCCATCTCATCACCGCCGTAGATGGCCGGAACTCCCTGCGACAACAGAGTTAAAAGCAGCGCATTCCGCATCTGCTGCTCCCGCAGTTTCTTTAACTTGCGGACCGCCGTGGGGCCTTCCTCGCCATAGTTACAGCTGCAGTTATAATCACTTCCATCCCGGTTGTCCTCTCCGTTGGCCTCGTTATGTTTGCTCTCATAGGACACCGCATCCGCCAGGGTAAATCCATTATGGCCCGCCGCATAATTGATGGGAACAGTCTGCCGTGGATTCTGATGCATTTTCTCCATCAACTGCTGCAGCGCCCCTTCGTCCCCTTTCAGGAACCGGCGCAGCCTCATCATGAAATCATCGTTGCACTCGCCCAGATGCCGGAATTTCGGCTGATCTCCCTGCTCGTAAATATGTCCTGTATCAAAATACTCACTTAAAATCTTGGTCGCCCCTTCGTCCCCTTTCAGGAACCGGCGCAGCCTCATCATAAAATCATCGTTGCACTCGCCCAGATGCCGGAACTTCGGCTGGTCTTCCTGCTCGTAAATATGTCCTGTATCAAAATACTCACTTAAAATCTTGGTCTTCGCCAGCAGCGGATCCGCTGCCAGTGCCGTCGTAAACGCCACGTCACTGTTAATCTGCACTCCGTCAATATGGTACTCTCTCACCCAATGCCGGATACAGTCCATGACCAGACCGACTCTCGTCCGCTCCGGAAAATAAAATTCCAGAATCAGTTCAATACCGTTGCGATGAAGTTCCCGCACCAGCGTTTTCAATTCTTTCACCGGATCCCCGGACGCACTGTAGGATGCCTTCGGTGCAAAATAATGGGCTTTTCCATATCCCCAGTAATTGATCCG
>CAVCTH010000125.1:0-6217 GCA_963604695.1 Clostridiales bacterium
GCTGGGCAGCGGATATCTGGGACATTTCTATACGATGAAGCAGCCTGCGCTGATCTTCGGACCGGACAATCAGGGCAATTACCTGTATTTCTGGCTGGCCAGTTCCGGACTGGTCGGTTATCTGGGGTATTCCTTCCTGGAAGGAATGATCAAAGACCGGATCACGGAGCCGGAGATTCCCATGCAGGAAGATTTTGGTGAGAATCTGGCAGAATATATCTGTTTCCAGGCGGACGTCCTGTTATTGCAGGAGCATTTGTATGAAAGCTTAAGTTCCTTTGCAAAGACCGGAAAAGTGCTGCCGATTCCCATGTCGGAGCCGTCGGAAGTCTACACCTTTACGGAGGATTTCAAGCTGGCAGGACTGCAGTTCGATCTGTGTGATAAAGATGGAAATTTCATTTATCATATAGAAGGAACGGCACCGCTTCTGAAATTTTATGTGCGGGATGCACATGAGCGGGAAGTATTCCGGGTGGAGAAAGAGATCCTTCATGTACTGCCCACATACCGGTTCTATCTGAACGGCGAGCTTTACGGAAAGCTGGAGAAGAAGCTGGAATTTATCAGGGATCATTTCACCATGGATGTGGCAGAAGGAAGGCTGGAGCTGCGGGAATATGCCGGTTCCATCGGACGCAATTTCAGCGTGCTGCTCAATGGCCGGATGCTGGGAGCTATTATGGAGGATATGCAGTTTACGCTTCATAATATCATTTTTGATAATTCGGTTCTGATGGTTTACGATACGGATTATCTGCCGCTTATGACCGCTATGGCCATTATGGTGGCAAGAGAGATTGCAAGAGACGAGGAGGATGAGTAAGCATATGAAGAGATACAAAAGAAATCTGGCTGTGCTGCTGGCCGCGGTGACGGCGATTCTGTCAGCGGGATGTGAGATCGAGGAAATACCAAGAGCGGCAGAGGAAGACGAGCGGCAGGTGCTGGAAGAGGCATCCTCCCTGGCCTTTACAGGAGATCAGGACGATATCACCCTTACCTCTGATCTGACGGCAGATGGCGTGATTGCCGGAAGCATCAAGGAGACCGGATTCTGGAATACCAAGTATACTGTAACGGCAGGCGGAGAAGACTGGTTCTACCTGGGGGACCCGAAGGATAAATTTATCTATAATCTGGAAGGTGTCAATTCAGGCAATACTTACGCATACTATGATATGGATGATAACTGTCTTGGCTATGCCCAGCAGCGGGTCATGGAGACCGATGGACTGGAACGTGCCTGGTATATGGTTTTTCTGGATACGGATGGAAATATCCGGGCGGATTATCTGACCGATGAAAGATGTCATTATGTCATGGACAAGGTGGCGATCTGCCGCCGGCTGGCGTATTGGTACGAGTTTGATCACGACGACTAAGGAGTTGCCCTCCTTGACAAACGCCTTTATTTTCCCTATACTTGAAAGAAGTTGTTTAATGGAAAATGGCGGATTCTGACCGCAGTATCAAACAAGGAGGAAGATTCAGGATATGAAGAAAATACTGGATCTGCTGAGTGCAGAAGTGGCAAAAGCATTTGCAGCAGCAGGCTATGATGAAAAATACGCGCGTGTATCCATTTCCAACCGCCCGGACCTCTGTGAATATCAGTGTAACGGAGCCATGGCGGCAGCGAAAGAGTATCACAAAGCGCCGATTATGATTGCCAATGGAGTTGTGGAGCAGCTCGCCGGTTCCGAAGTATTCGGAGAGGTACAGGCTGTGAACCCGGGATTCATCAATATGAAGATCAACGATGCATTCCTTGGAAAATACTTAAACGGCATGGAAGCAGACGAACGTCTGGGATTTGAGAAAGCAGAACATCCGAAGACCATCGTCATCGATTACGGCGGACCCAACGTGGCAAAACCGCTTCACGTAGGACATTTACGTTCCGCGATCATCGGTGAGAGTGTCAAGAGAATCGCACGGTTTGCGGGACATAAAGTTATCGGCGATGTACATCTGGGAGACTGGGGTCTGCAGATGGGCCTCATTATCACCGAGCTTCATGAGAGAAAGCCGGATCTGTGCTATTTTGATGAGAACTATGATGGCGCTTACCCGGAGGAGGCTCCGTTCACTATCGCAGAGCTGGAGGAAATTTATCCGACAGCCAGCAAGCGTTCCAAAGAGGACGAGCCGTACAAAGAGGCTGCCATGCAGGCGACCTATGAACTGCAGCACGGAAGAAAAGGCTATCAGGCACTGCTTAAGCACATTTTAAATGTATCTGTTACTGATTTGAAGAGAAACTACGCAAACCTGAATGTCAGCTTCGATCTGTGGAAGGGTGAGTCCGACGCACAGCCGTACATCCCGGACATGGTACAGAAGATGAAGGACGACGGATTTGCCTATGTGAGTGACAATGCGCTGGTGGTAGATGTGAAGGAAGACACCGATACCAAGGAAGTGCCGCCCTGCATGCTTCTGAAATCCGACGGAGCCTCTCTCTACACCACCACCGATCTGGCAACCATCGTAGAGCGTATGAAGCTTTACAACCCGGACGAGATTATCTACGTAGTAGACAAACGTCAGGAGATGCATTTCATCCAGGTATTCCGCTGTGCAAGAAAATGCGGTCTGGTAACGGACGAGACCGGTCTTAAGTTCCTGGGCTTTGGTACCATGAACGGAAAAGACGGCAAACCGTTCAAGACCAGAGACGGCGGCGTTATGAGACTGGAATATCTTCTGAAAGATATCAATGAAGAGATGCTGAAGAAGATCGAGGCAAGCCGTCCCATGGATGAGGAAGAGGCAGAGAAGATCTCTAGGATTGTCGGCCTTTCCGCTGTCAAATACGGTGACCTGTCCAACCAGGCTTCCAAAGACTATATCTTCGATGTGGATCGTTTCACTTCTTCCGAAGGAAATACCGGTCCTTACATCCTGTACACCATCGTTCGTATCAAATCGATCCTGAGAAAATACGAGGAGATGGGCGGCGTCGCAGGCGACGGACAGATTGCTCCCTGCAGAAATGAGAGTGAGAAAGCACTGCAGCTGGAACTGACCAAGTTCAACAGTGTGATGGAGACTGCTTACGAGGAGTCTGCACCTCACAAGATCTGTGCTTATATCTATGATCTTGCCAATGCCTTCAATAAATTCTATCACGAGACCAAGATTCTTGGTTCCGAGGATGAGGCAGCAAAGAAGAGCTGGATTGCCCTGCTTGTGCTGACAAGAAAAGTGCTGGAGACCTGCATTGATCTGCTTGGCTTCGAGGCACCGGAGAAAATGTAAACATGCAGAAACGTACAAGAGTAAGCGTTTACAACATATGGAGGGTCATCTATCCGATGATCCTCTACATGCTTTTGCAGAGTATGATCATGGCAGTAGGCATGCTGGCTGTATCACTGTTCTTCCCGGAACTGGCGCAGAATGCCGGAACTTCTGTGGAGAACTGGTCGAATCTGGCGGTAAGTTTTCTATTGTTAAGTTCCGCTGTGTCGGTGGTACTGTTCGGATTCCTGTACCGGGCAGACTGTTCGGAACGACTGGAATATCGGGAAGAGCGTGCTCACCGGCGGCTGAATGGCAGCAGTATCCTGTGGATCTGCATCGGAAGCATTGCCTTCTCCATGGTGGGCAACAACCTGATTGATATCAGCCCGCTGCCGGAACTGTCTGGTTCTTATGAGGAAACAAGTGCCATGCTCATGTCGGGAAGCCTGATCCTGCAGCTTTTGTGTGTGGGCATTCTGGCCCCCATTGTAGAAGAAATTCTCATGCGAGGCATCATTTTCGGAAGACTCCGTGATATGATGCGCCCAGCCTGGGCGATCTTCTGGGGAGGACTCCTTTTCGGAATCTTCCATGGAAATATCGTGCAGGGCGTATACGCCGCCTGCTTTGGCTGGTTCCTGTGCTGGCTCATGGAACGGTTCGGTTCCATCAAGGCCACCTGCCTGTCCCATATGGTATCCAATATGGCAGTGTCCCTTATCGTTGGCACCAGCCTGTATAACCGGATTTTTGAAAATGATATCGCTTTCTGGATTGTGACAGCAGCGGCAGCCGCAGCCTTTGCACTGGCCATATTCCTGCTGGCAACGCACCAGGAATCCGACTATGAGGAAATAATCGAATAAAGTATATATTAGATAGAAATAAAGAAGTTTCAGAGTGATTCTGGGACTTCTTTTTCTTTTGCCTAAATTATGTGGCATAACCCAGGCCGAAGAGTGACAGCCTGTGAAAGGAACGTCCGCAGTCCCGGTACTTCACAAGAACGAGCCTTGGCGATGTTCGAGTGTTAGTACCGCTGGATCGAGGACTTAGCGCGAGCGGTTCCGCTCACAGCCTGTCGCTCGCACGGCCGGAAGCATTTCATAACCTGTCGCTCGCGCAGCCGGAAGCATTATATAACAAACCTACTATTCCTACTCGATTTATATGAAAAAACTATTGACAGACGAAAAAAGCCGTAGTATAGTAAGTGACATCGAGAAACATATAATTCCTATAGATAAAGTAGGAATATAAACCAAGGAGGATCATTATGAAAAAACGAGCACTTACCCTGTTACTGACAGCAGCACTTTCTGCAGGACTCCTGGCAGGTTGTGGTTCTTCATCAGATAGCAGCGCAGCATCCGATTCACAGGAAACAACAGAAGCGACAGACAGCGAAAGCGGCGATACTGCAGAAGCGGCTTCTGACAGCAAAGGTTCTTTAAGAGTTTTAGGTTGGAACAGCATGGTTGGACATATTGATTCCGCTCTTGCTTATGCAGCAGGTTACTATGAAGACGAGGGACTGGATGTAGAGATGACCTACAATAACTCCAACCCGGATAACATTCAGGCACTTCTGCAGGACAAAGCTGATCTGGTATCCGCAGGAGCAACCGCAGTTCTGAACTATATCGATCAGGGTTCCGATATTGTAATCATTGGAGGACAGATGTCAGAGGGTGCTTCCCTTTATGCACTTCCGGAAAGAGCAGATGAATTTGCAGAGCTGAATGAAGAGACTCTGGCAGGAAAGAGAGTAGGTGTTACCCGACTGAACACCGGTGATATCGCATTCCGTAAAATGCTGAAAGACAGAGGCGTTGACGTATCCAAGATCGAGTTTGTCGAGCTGGATTCTCAGGCAACGGTTGTAGAGGCAGTGAAAAAAGGAGAGGTTGACCTTGGTATTGCATTCCTGACTTATCGTCAGAGCGCAGAAGCGCAGGGACTGGTTCCGGTCAGCTATCTGGATGGAGAAGATGAGTGGCCTGGATTTATCTGCTGCCGTATGTTTACCACCAGAGAGAAACTGGAGGCAAACAGAGACGCTTATGTAGCAGCATTGAAAGCAAATATTCGTGCTTATGAGCTGATGGTAACCGATGAAGATGCAACCATTAACTACGCACTTCAGGAACTGGAGACCGATGAAGAGACCATCAGAAGCCAGGTATATGAATATGGCCATATCGGATTTAGTCCGAACCCGGATGTAAAAGACACTGATCAGTTCTTCCAGGCAATGGTAGATATCGGATATTCTGAGGGAAATGTAGATATGAAAGATTACATTGACCCGACCGTATTTGAAGATGCACTGAACGAGCTTCTTCAGGAAGACCCGGATAATGAAGTTTATCTGCAGCTTCAGGCAGATGACCAGGCAACCAATCAGGGTTGAAGAGAAGAGCCGGCAGAGGAAAGCTGCTGCGGCTGATAACAAGGAATTAGGATAAAAACGGAGATACATGGAAATGAGTAAAATAGATTTAAAAGACATCACACTCGATTATACAGACCAGGGAAATGTCTACCATGCACTGGATGGAGTTACATTTTCTGTGGAAGAAGGTGAGTTTGTGAGCCTCATCGGTTCCAGCGGATGCGGAAAAAGTACCACGTTGAGCATCCTGGCAGGCCTCAACAATCCCCAGAGCGGAAGCTTTCTGATCGACGGACAGGAGATAAGGGGAACCGGAAAAGACAGAGGCGTGGTATTCCAGCACTATTCGCTCTTTCCATGGATGTCCGTAAGAAAAAATATTGAGTTTGGTATTAAGCAGAATTTTCCGGCACTTTCCCAAAAGGAACTGACTGCAAAGGCTATGGAATACCTGGAGAAGGTAGGTCTGAAAGGATTTGAAAACAAGTATCCGTACCAGCTGTCCGGTGGTATGCAGCAGAGAGCTGCAATCGCCAGAACGCTGGCCATGGAGACCGATATTCTGTTGATGGA
>CAVCTH010000126.1:0-6160 GCA_963604695.1 Clostridiales bacterium
ACCTATATCAATGAAGCCTACGAAGTTCTGCAGAAACTCAGTGCTGATGAACGAAAAAGACTGGAATACGAGGCCAGGCAAAAAGCAATCATGGATTACAATTCACAAATGAGCAGTTCTTTTAACAAAGGAGTACGAATTGGTGAAGAACGTCTCAATAAATTGCATGAATTATTATTAAAAGACAGCCGTATCGAGGACCTGAAAAAAGCAGTCTCTGACGAGACATATACTGAAAAATTGTATAAAGAATATGGACTGTAATTAAAATGCCGCAAAATCATCAAATTCGATGATTTTGCGGCACTTCTTATTTAAGCCAGAAGTTCCAGCAGATCCAGCGGTTTTTCCAGCAGTACCTCCGCACCGTTTTCTTTCAGCACTTCCTGGTCTGTGTAACCCCAGCAGGCTGCGATGGCGCCAAATCCCATGGCTTTTGCAAATTTCATGTCTGTATCGCCATCTCCCACATAGAGCACTTCCTCCGGTTTTACCTGAAGGGCTTCGCAGGCCATATAGCCCACCTGTGGATCCGGTTTCAGCGGACGGACATCATTATTTCCCCACACTTCCACAAAAGGAATATCGGAGCAGAAATGATCCGCAATCTTCAGTGCATTCCGCTCCACTTTATTGGTAATGATGGCAAGCTTCAGACCGCGTCTGCTCAGTTCCAGCAGCGTTTCTTTCATGCCCGGATAAAAGCAGGTCTTGTCTGCACAGTGAGCACGATACCAGGTCAGATGGGCCTGCACTGCCTGCTCACGTTCCTCCGGTGTGCGGTCTACCAGAAGCGCTTTATAAATATCGCGGACGCCTCCGCCGATCAGCGGCTGAAATTCTTTGTACGTAATTCTGGGATGACCGGCTGTATCCATGGCATGGTTGACGGCTTCCAGCATATCCAGCACCGTATCCAGCAAGGTTCCATCCATATCCAGAATCACCGCTTTGATATTCTCATAGGTTCTGTATGTTCCCACTCTTTTTTCCTCCCGGTAACTTATACCCGGATCTTCGTTCCCTTCTGATCCCGGCTTCCGTTTTTCAGTTTCTGCAGTGCCACTTCTTTTTCTTTATAAATAATGTTCCGTTCTTCCCCATCTGCCAGTGCATACACTTCTTCCAGATGATCTTTGACGGACAGCTTCATGGCGCGCACGCCGATGGCCGCTTTCTTCTTCTCCGGAATCTCCTCGATGGGGAACCGCAAGAAGCAGCCTTCCGCAGACTGCAGCACCAGCTGGGTATGGTCTCCCACCAGTCCGGCATAGAGTACTTCATCGCCTTCATTTAACTTGGTGGCCATACTGGTTCTGGTACGCACATCATATTCATACCCGCTGACGGTCTTGGTCATACCGTATTTGGTCACGAAGAGCATAGTGCCCAGAATCAGATCTTCCATGCTGCTCACGCAGACAATCCGCTCCTGTGCACTGTCAAAATTGCTGTAGTTATCAATCGGAAATGCCTTGTCGCGGAATTTTCCACAGGGCAGCTCCTGTACTTTGGCCGTGTACATTTTTCCGGCGTCGGTAAAGAGACAGAGCCGGTCCGTGTTGCGGCAGGTAAGCACATAGCGGCTTTCACTGTCGGCAGCCTCCTTATTTCTCTCATAGGTGGCTGTATCCACGGTTCTGCAGTAGCCGAAGCGGTCCATGAGAAATACCACCGGCATCTCCTCAATCTTCTTCTCCACATAGACGGCTGCCTGTGCATTGACGATATCGGTCTTCCGCTCTTCTCCATAGGATTTCTTATAGCGCTCCAGATCTGCAATAATGACCTTCTGCATCTCGTCGTAATTGTTGAGAATCTCAGAATAACGGGCAATATTTTTCATGGTCTGATCGTGCTCTTTCATGAGTGCTTCGATCTCCAGACCGATGAGCTTATAGAGACGCATTTCCAGAATCGCTGTTGCCTGGCGCTCCGTAAAGCGAAGCTGTTCTGCCTGCTTTCTTGACGCCTCGGATTTAAAGCGGATTCCTTCTGTAGCACCGCTCATGAGACAGCCCTTCGCCATCTTCAGATCCCGGCTTCCTCTTAAGACCTCGATAATCAGATCAATGACATCACAGGCTTTGATGAGACCTTCCTGAATCTCTTTTTTGTCCAGCTCTTTATTTAACAGGGTTTTGTATTTTCTGGTATTCAGCTCAAACTGGAAGTCGATGACCTGATCGAAGATCTGGGTCAGTCCCAGGGTCTCCGGTCTTCCGTCTGCAACTGCCAGCATATTCACACCAAACGTATCTTCCAGACGGGTTTTCTTATAAAGCATGTTGGTGAGCTGTTCGGTATCGGCTCCTTTTTTCAGTTCCAGCACGATGCGGATGCCTTCCTTGGAAGACTGGTTGGTAATATCCACAATATCCGTGGTGGTCTTGCTCTCCACAAGGCTTCCGATGTCATTTAAGAATTTTCCAATGTTGGCACCGATCATGGTGTACGGAATCTCCGTAATCACCAGCTGCTCCTTGCCGCCTTTTAGCTTTTCCACCTCGACACGGCCGCGGATCTTGATTTTTCCCACACCGGTCCGGTAAATGTCAGGAAGTTCATCCTTATTGACCACGATACCTCCGGTTGGGAAATCCGGTCCCGGCATAATTTCCAGAAGCTGCTCGACGGTCAGCTCCGGATTCTTCATATAAGCTTCCATGGCGTCGATGGTCTCTCTTAAGTTATGAGGTGGGATGCTGGTAGACATACCAACTGCAATTCCCTCGGCTCCATTAATGAGCAAATGGGGAATTCTCGCCGGAAGCACGCCCGGTTCCTTCTCTGTCTCATCAAAGTTCGGCACAAAGTCCACAATATCTTTGTCAAGGTCTGCCAGCAGGGCTTCCTCGCTGACTTTCTGAAGGCGGGCCTCCGTATATCGCATGGCAGCGGCTCCGTCTCCCTCGATGGAACCGAAGTTTCCATGTCCGTCAATAAGCGGCAGTCCTTTCTTGAAATCCTGGCTCATGACAACCAGCGCTTCGTAAATGGAACTGTCTCCATGGGGATGGTATTTACCCATGGTATCGCCGACGATACGGGCACATTTACGGTAAGGGCGGTCACTGCGGATGCCCAGTTCATGCATATCGTAGAGAGTTCTTCTCTGTACCGGTTTTAAGCCGTCCCGCACATCCGGCAGGGCGCGGGCCACAATAACACTCATGGCATAGTCAATGTAGGACTTCTGCATGATGTCGGAATATTCTGTTTTGATAATCATTTCTTCACTCATGAAAAGTCCTCCTTACACATCCAGCTCTGCGTCAACCGCATTGTCGTAGATAAATTTTCGTCTGGGCGGTACTTCGGTTCCCATCAGCATCTCGGTCACGGAAGCGGCCAGTCTGGCGTCCTCGATCTCCACCAGGCGGAGTCTTCGGTGCTCCGGGTCCATGGTCGTCTCCCACAGCTGAGAAGCGTCCATCTCACCAAGACCTTTGTATCGCTGCAGGGTGAATGCACCGGTGTGTTTCTTTCTGTATTTTTCCAGCGCCTTGTCATCGTAGAGGTACTCTTCCTTACCTCTGGACGGCATGGCTTTATAAAGAGGCGGCATGGCAATGTACACATGTCCCTCGTAAATCAGTTCCGGCATGAAGCGGTAGAACAGGGTTAAAAGCAGCGTACTGATGTGCGCGCCGTCCACATCCGCATCGGCCATGATGATGATTTTGTCGTAACGAAGTTTCGTAATGTCGAAGTCATTTCCGTATCCTTCAGAAAATCCGCAGCCAAAGGCATTGATCATGGTCTTGATCTCCGCATTGGCCAACACCTTGTCGATGCTTGCCTTCTCCACGTTCAGAATCTTACCGCGGATAGGCAGAATGGCCTGATAGGTCCGGTTTCTCGCCGTCTTGGCGGAACCACCCGCAGAATCTCCCTCCACGATGAAAATCTCACATTTGGAGGCGTCGCGGCTCTCACAGTTGGCCAGTTTTCCGTTGGAATCAAAGGAAAATTTCTGTTTGGTCAGAAGATTGGTCTTGGCACGTTCCTCGGTCTTCCGGATCTTTGCCGCCTTCTCGGCACAGCCGATGACCGTCTTTAAGGTCTCCAGGTTACGGTCGAAATACCGCTGGATCTCCTCACCGGTGACTTTCGCCGTCGCCTTGGAGGCATCCTGGTTATCCAGTTTCGTCTTGGTCTGTCCCTCAAAACGGGGGGCCGGATGCTTGATAGAAATGACCGCCGTCATACCATTCCGCACATCGGCCCCGGTAAAGTTTACATCTTTATCTTTTAAGACGCCCAGTTCTCTGGCATAAGAGTTGATGACTGTCGTGAAGACCGTCTTAAATCCTGTAATATGGGTGCCGCCCTCTGCATTGTAAATATTGTTGCAGAAGCCCAGGACATTTTCATGGAACTCATTGACATACTGGAATGCCGCCTCCACGGTGATGCCATCACTTTCCCCCTTGAAATAGACCACATCATGAAGCGCTTCCTGGGATTTGTTGAGATCCTTTACAAATCCTACCAGTCCGTCCGGCTCATGGTAGACGATATGTTCCACTTCCGATCCTCTCCGGTCCTCGAAAATAATCGTCAGTTCCGGATTCAGATAAGCCGTCTCATGCATACGGCTCTTGACTTCCTCTGCCTTAAAGCGGGTCTTCTCAAAGATCTCCGGGTCCGGCAGGAAATTAATCTTCGTTCCGGTCTTTCTGGTCTTGCCCAGTGTGGGAAGAAGTCCATCAATCAGCTCGATGGTAGGATTTCCCCTCTCATAATGGTCATGATGCACATAGCCATCCCTGGATACCTCAATATCCAGATAGGTAGACAGGGCATTAACCACCGAAGAACCCACTCCGTGAAGTCCGCCGCTGGTCTTATATACAGAATCATCAAATTTTCCACCTGCATGAAGTGTCGTAAATACCAGACGCTCTGCTGACATTCCCTTCGCATGCATGCCTACCGGAATTCCCCGGCCGTTATCTGCCACGGTGCAGGAACCATCCTTCTCCAGATACACTTCGATCTGGCTGCAGAAGCCTGCCAGATGCTCATCCACGGAGTTGTCCACGATCTCGTAAATCAGATGGTTCAGTCCTTTGGTAGAAACACTTCCGATGTACATACCGGGACGTTTCCGAACTGCTTCCAGTCCCTCCAGGACAGAGATACTGTCCGCATCATAGGTGCTGCTTTTCGCCATAATTTTCTACTCCTTTATAACACAGCAGAGCCGCAGAAGGATATCGATCTGCGGCAGTTACTATTATTGATTACTTTTTATTCTTTGCTACATGGAAACACGCTCTGCGATTTCCGCCATTTTTGCCTTGTTCAGGCGGGTGTCACCTTTCACTCTGGAATAGGAAAGATATCCGTTCATGCGGTCAATCTTGGTCAGATTCCTGCTTCCGCACTTGGGGCACACTTCCATCTCCAGCTCCTGGTAACCGCAATCATCGCAGTAGGCCAGGGACAGGTTCACACCTTCATAGAAGCCTTTCTTCATGGCTCTCCGTACCAGGGTACGGATGGCTTCTTTATTATATCCCACCGGATAACGGACATACTGGATCTTTCCGCCGTTGCACAGCTCCCAGAACCGGCCTTCTTTGTCCTGTTTCTCGATCGGGGTCATATTCTCCGTTACATGGCAATGGAAACTGTTGCTCACATACGGACGGTCGGAAACATTTTCCACAATACCGTATTTCTTACGGAACTGCTCAATCTGGAGACCGCACAAACTCTCTGCCGGGGTGCCGTAGATGGCGTAGAGGATGCCGTCCTCTTCCTTGTACTCATTGACCTTCTTATTGATGTATCTCATAACCTCCAGTGCGAACTCGCCGTCCTCCCGGATGGATTTGCCGTTGTACAGCTCCTGCAGCTCGTTGAGGGCTGTGATGCCGAAGGAAGCGGTCATCGGTTTCAGAAGAGGTTTGATCTTATCGCCCGGCTTTAAGTGTCCTCCATAGAAACCGCCCTCGCAGTAAGCCAACGGGTTGGTGGACGCTCTCATCTCACCCAGATAATCATAGGTCCGGATATGCAGGTTCCGGATCATTTCCAGATAGTAATCCAGCACTTCGTAGAAATCCCGGTTCTCGGAACGGGACTGCGCCAGAATCATAGGCAGGTGAAGGCTGACGGCACCGATATTGAAACGTCCCACGAAGATGGG
>CAVCTH010000127.1:0-6154 GCA_963604695.1 Clostridiales bacterium
AGTATATATAATATGAGTATTATTGGAGATTATGTAAAACAAGAAAGAAAAAGAGCAGGCCTGACGCAGGAAGAATTTGCGATGCGTTCCGGATTGGGTCTTCGTTTTGTGCGGGAGCTGGAACAGGGAAAGGAAACCGTGCGGCTTGATAAAGTGAATCAGGCATTGGCAATGTTCGGGAAAGAAGCTGTACCGGGGGAAATGACGAGGAATATTCAGTAAATCCCTTGCACCTCCTCAACCTTTCCGTTATAATATACGCGGCGTTATTCTTTGAAAAAAATAACGATAGCCGTAATGAAAAAATACAGAAGAGAGGAACATGATTATGAAGAAGAAATTGATTGCAGGTTTACTGGTAAGTGCGATGGCAGTATCCATGATAGGCTGCGGCGCATCCAAGACAGAAGAGGCACCGGCAGCAGAGGATACTGCAACGGAAGAGACTGCGGAAGTAGAAGACACAGACGCAGAGGCAGATGCTCCGGCAGAGACCGATGCGGAGCCGGTAACGTTAAATGTATTTGCGGCAGCATCCATGACGGAAACCCTGACCGAGATTCAGGAGATGTATAAGGAAGTTGCTCCGAATGTGACTCTGGTATTTAATTTTGATTCTTCAGGAACTCTGAAAACCCAGATTCAGGAAGGTGCAGACTGTGATGTCTTTATTTCCGCAGCGCAGAAGCAGATGAACCAGCTGGACAAAGATGCAGATCCGGAAGTGAATACTGAGGGGCTTGACTATGTACTGGAGGGAACCAGAGTGAATCTTCTGGAGAACAAAGTCGTTCTGGCAGTTCCGGACGGAAATCCAAAAGGAATCGAGTCTTTTGAGGATTTGGGAACCGACAAGCTTTCCCTGCTGGCCCTTGGCAATGAGGATGTTCCGGTAGGGCAGTATTCTACGGAAATCCTGACAAACCTTGGTATTCTGGACAGCCTGGAGGCAGAGGGCAAGATTACCTATGGTTCCAATGTAAAAGAGGTAACGACCCAGGTATCCGAGGCAGCTGCAGACGCAGGTATCATTTATGCAACGGATGCTTTCTCCGCAGGACTGACCGTAGTTGATCAGGCAGGTTCCGATCTTTGTAAACAGGTCATTTATCCGGCAGCGGTTCTCAACATTTCCCAGAATCAGGAAGCAGCGAAGGAATTTCTTGCTTACCTGCAGACGGATAAATGCATGACGGTATTTGAAGCTGTAGGATTTACGGCAGCAGAATAAAGAGATCCGGAGGCGTGTATGGACTGGTTCCCACTGTATAATTCCCTGCGTATTGCGCTGATTGCCAGTGTAATCGTATTTTTCACAGGCATTTTTGCGGCTTACTACATAGCGAAGCTTCCACCGGCGGTAAAAGGCGTACTGGATGTGGTACTGACTCTTCCGCTGGTGCTGCCTCCCACGGTAGTCGGATATTTCCTGCTTCTGCTCATGGGTCCGAGACGGCCTTTTGGCGCGTGGGTGCTGGAGACATTCGGTACAAAGCTGGTGATGACCTGGTATTCCGGCATTTTTGCAGCGGCAGTAGTGGCATTTCCGCTCATGTACCGGACGGCCCGCGGTGCCTTTGAAAGTTTTGATGAGACTCTTGCCTATTCCGGTCAGACGCTGGGACTTTCCAATGCATTTATTTTCTGGCGTATCCGGATGCCGGCCTGCCGGCAGGGCATTCTGGCAGGTACGGTGCTGGCATTTGCAAGAGCGCTGGGCGAATATGGAGCCACCAGCATGGTAGCGGGCTATACGCCGGGAAAGACGGCGACGATTTCGACGACGGTCTATCAGCTGTGGCGGACGGACAATGATGCGCTGGCATTCAAATGGGTGCTGGTAAATGTGGTGATCTCTGCAGTGGTGCTTCTGGCCGTGAATCTTCTGGAAAAGAAGCAGAGCCGGGCAGCAGGGAGGTAGCGGAACATGGCATTATATGTGGATATCAGAAAAAAGCTGGGCGACTTTACACTGGAGACACAGTTTGAGGCCGGTGACGGCGTGACGGGAATCCTGGGCGCTTCCGGCTGTGGAAAGAGTATGACGCTGCGCTGCATTGCCGGAATTGTAAAACCGGATGAAGGACATATCGAGCTGGACGGAAAGGTACTCTTTGACTCTGCCAGCAAGATCAACGTCCGTCCCCAGGACCGGCATGTGGGACTTTTGTTCCAGAATTATGCGCTGTTTCCCAATATGACGGTACAGCAGAATCTGATGACAGGACTTATGGCCTGTGAGAAAAATAAAAAGGCAGCCGGTCAGAAAATCCGGGAAATGCTGGAAAAATTTGAACTGACAGGTCTGGAAAAGCACAAACCTTCGGAGCTGTCAGGCGGACAGCAGCAGCGGGTGGCGCTGGCGCGTATTTTCCTGTCAAGCCCGGATATTTTGATGCTGGATGAGCCATTTTCAGCGTTGGACGGATATCTTCGATGGAATCTGGAGCAGGAGCTTCTGGATGTCCTAAAAGAGTTTTCCGGTCCGACCCTCTTTGTTTCCCACAGCCGGGATGAGGTTTATCGGATCTGTGACCGTGTATGTGTGATGGATCGCGGTACTTCCAGTCCGGTAATTCCGGTGAAGCAGCTTTTTGAGGTGCCGGAGTCCAGAGCGGCAGCACTGTTATCCGGATGTAAAAATTTTGCAAGAGCAGAGATCAGAAGCAATGCCACGGAAAACCATCCGGGAAGTGTCTATGTGCAGGATTGGGGCGAGACCCTTTCCTATGCAGGCGTACCCACAGGAGAAATCCATTATGTGGGCATTCGCAGCCATTACATTCATCCGGTCAGTGAGCAGGAAGCAGCTGCTCATCCGGAAAATACCTTCCGGTGTCGTCTGGAAAAGGTCATTGATGATGTATTTTCCACGGTGCTCATGGTAAGTCCTGAGCATGCAAATAGTTCGGAAGAAAGCCGAAAACAGCATTTCAATAAAATTCGTGTGGAGACGACCAAAGAATTCTGGCAGGAATTTTGCGAAAAAGAACATCCGCAGGATACCATATGGTTACATGTGGCACCTGCAGATGTGATGGTATTAAGATAAATATTAACCGCCGATGCGGGACATTTCGTTTGTTTCCGTAATGGCGGGAACGGTTTCAAAACAGTGGGCGGCAGGCTTTTGAAAAATGGCCTGTACAAGCAGCTGTCTGACGTCCTCAGGACTTCCGGTTCTGAGGGCTTTTTTTATGGAAATATGATCGCCATAGCAGAGACACGGCTTCAATTCTCCGGTGGATGTCAGGCGGATCCGGTTGCACTGATTGCAGAATTTCCCATGAAGAGCGCTGATAAAACCGATGCTGCCCTGAAATCCTTTGAGATGATAATAGAGGGCAGGACCGTTTCCATGGGAACGGCTGTCCGGTGTCAGCGGCCCAAATGCAGCGGTCAGCTGTTCCTGAATTTCCGGATCAGGAACAGATAGAAGATCTTTTCCATGACCGACAGGCATCAGTTCAATGAAACGGACATCGATGGGATGAGCTTTTGCGAGCAGAGCAAGTTCCCTCCATTCTGTGTCATTGACGCCGCGCTGGAGAACGGTATTGATTTTCACAGGAATCTGTAAATCTTCAACGGCGCGAATGCCTTCCAGCACGCGGGGAAGTTCCGCAAAGCCGGTAATTTCCGCGTACATATCCGGCTGTAACGTATCAAGGCTTACATTGACTGCGTGAAGTCCCTGGCGTTTCAGTTCTTCCGCATAGTCGCTTAACAGAATCCCGTTGGTGGTCAGTGTTACCTGCTCAATTCCCGGAAGGGAGGTCAGCATGCCAATGAGATCGGTGCAGCCTTTTCGCACCAGCGGTTCGCCGCCGGTGACTTTGATTTTCCGAATGCCGAGGGAAGCGGCCTGTCGGCAGACTTCAGTGATTTCTTCCAGTGTCAGAATCTCTTCCATGGGAATCCACTCGATTCCATGAGGCATACAGTAACGGCATCTCAGATTGCAACGATCCGTAATGGAGACACGCAGATAATCAATAGTACGCCCATATTGATCTTTCATCGCACAAAATCTCCGCTTTTTCCGCCTTTTTTCTCACAGAGATGGATGTCGTTCATTTCCATCCGTTTATCCACCGCTTTGCACATATCATAAATGGTCAGAAGAGCAATCTGTACGCCGGTCAGCGCCTCCATTTCCACGCCGGTTTTTCCGGTGGTGCGGGTGGTGCAGATGGCCCGGATGGCAGATTCCGGTTCTTCCATCTCAAAATGAACTTCCACTTTGGTCAGATTCAGAAGATGGCAGAGCGGAACCAGTTCGGAGGTTTTCTTGGCGGCCATAATTCCAGCTACCCTTGCCACGCCGAGAACATCTCCTTTTCCCATGGTCCCTGCCTTTACTTTTTCAAAACACTCCCGGCTCATGCAGATACGGCCTTCCGCGACGGCTTCCCGCGCTGTTTCCGCTTTATCACTCACATCCACCATAACGGCTTCTCCCTGCCGGTTAAAATGGGTAAATTCACTCATGTGATTCTCCTTACAGTTTCCCCACACAATCATAGAAAATTGGGGAAATTTCCGGGATTTATTATACCGTTGGCGCTGCCATCTGTCAAATCTGTGACGGTTGCTTTTCCACCGAAGATAAGTTACCATAGAAACAGATTTAAAACCTATGAGGAGGAGCAGGCAGTATGGGAAAAATTATTGCCGTAAATAGAAGCGAACAAAAGGGAACGCCCAAGAAGAATGTACATTCTGCGAAATTCATCGAAGACTGGGGCGTGGAGCATGACGCCCATGCCGGGAAATGGCATCGGCAGGTGAGCCTTTTATCTTATGAAAAAATAGAGGATTTTAAGAAAAAAGGTGCGCCGGTTGTGGATGGCGCATTTGGTGAAAATCTGACCGTTCAGGGAATCGATTTAAGGACACTTCCCGTAGGAACGCGCTTACAGTGTAATGAGGTGCTTCTGGAAATAACTCAGATTGGAAAGCAGTGCCACAGTGGCTGCGAGATTTTCAAAGTCATGGGTGACTGTATTATGCCGCGGGAGGGAATTTTTGCGAAGGTTCTGAAGGGCGGTGTGATTTCGGAAGGAGATGAGATTATGGTAGTGAAACGGCCTTTCCGGGCGGCAATTCTTACGTCCAGTGATTCTGGGTATGCAGGGGAGAGAGAAGATTTGAGCGGCCCGGCGATCCGGAAAATGTTGGAGAACAATGGATACGAAGTAGTGCATACCATTCTTCTGCCGGACGACCGGAAAATGCTGGCAGAAGAGATGGCCCGCATTGCAGACGAAGGAATTGCAGAGCTTCTGCTGACTACAGGAGGAACCGGATTTTCACCGAGAGACTGCATGCCGGAAGCAACGATGGACATTGCAGAACGGATGGTTCCGGGAATTCCGGAAGCCATCCGCGCTTACAGTATGACCATTACGCCGCGGGCCATGTTAAGCAGGGCAGCGGCCTGCATCCGGAAACAGACGTTGATCATCAATCTTCCAGGAAGCCCGAAAGCGGTGAGAGAGTCACTGGAATACATTCTGCCGTCCCTGCAGCATGGTCTGGAAATTCTGACCGGTGCAGTAACCAATTGTGCCAGGAACTGATAATACAAGTACCCGGTGACTGCGGACGTTCCTTTTACAATGAGTCATTTCCACCCGAATGTCCATTGTCTGTGAACCGTAATCTTTCTTCTGAATAATTCGAACAAATATTCGAAATAATTATTGACAAACATTTGTTCTGACACTATAATCGAAGTAACAAGGAACAGATGTTCGGAATAAATGTTCGAAGGAGGAAGAATGAAATGTATGCAGCAGAAATGATGGATCGGAATCAGATCAGAAAAATGAACAGAGTAAAAGTACAGAAGCAGCAGCGGGAACGGAAAAAGCACCTTCTGATGATACTCCTGACATTTCTGGTTGTTTTCGGTATTGGTTTTGGATTCGGGACATTGTTTACAAGGGCACAGGAGCCGGAACAAAATTCTGCCCGTAAATATTATACCAGCATTGAAATTGAAAAAGGGGATACCCTCTGGGATATTGCCGGTGAATATATGGATGCTGCACATTATACATCCAGGGAAGATTATCTGAATGAGGTTATGACTATTAATCATATGAACAGCAGCAAGCTTGTTTCCGGACACAAGCTGATTGTGCCCTAT
>CAVCTH010000128.1:0-6138 GCA_963604695.1 Clostridiales bacterium
ACATAGGCTTGCAAACATTGATTTTGCGTGTTAAGATAGATAACATGCACAGATGGCGGCCATTTATGGACGCTGAAGAACGAAAGACGAGAAAAGGAGATTTAGTTTATGTCAGGACATTCCAAGTTCGCAAATATTAAACATAAGAAAGAGAAAAACGACGCAGCAAAAGGTAAGATTTTTACCATTATCGGAAGAGAGCTTGCAGTTGCAGTTAAAGAGGGCGGACCGGACCCGAATAACAACAGCCGTTTAAGAGATGTAATCGCAAAGGCAAAAGCAAACAACATGCCGAACGATACCATCGACCGCGGTATCAAACGTGCAGCAGGTGACGCTAACGCTGTCAACTACGAGCATGTTACATATGAAGGATACGGACCGAGCGGAATCGCTATTATTGTAGAGGCGCTGACTGACAACAAGAACCGTACTGCTTCCAACGTGCGTAATGCATTTACCAAAGGAAACGGAAGCCTGGGAACCACCGGCTGCGTATCCTATATGTTTGATCAGAAGGGACAGATCATCATCGACCGCGAAGAGTGTGACATGGAGGCAGACGACCTCATGATGCTGGCTCTGGATGCGGGCGCTGAGGATTTCTCCGAGGAAGAGGACAGCTTTGAGATTCTGACCAATCCGGATGATTTCTCCGCAGTCCGTGAGGCACTGGAGAAGGAAGGTATCCAGATGGCACAGGCTGAGATTACCATGATTCCGCAGAATTATGTAACTCTTAGCGATGAAAATGATATTAAATTCCTGAACCGTACGCTGGATCTTCTGGATGAGGATGACGACGTTCAGGCTGTTTACCACAACTGGGATGAGTAAATATGATGTTTAGAGAAGGTACATGTCCACTTTGTCATGAAAAAATCCAGGTTCCGGAGGACAGAGAGCAGATTATCTGCATGTTCTGCGGAAAGGAGATTTCGGTAGACGAGGCACTTGGAAAAGAAAAAAAGGCACATCGGGAGCTTGGTCAGGAGGAACATCAGGAGTATGAAAGCCGTGCACTGGCAAGACTGAAGGAACTGGTTGTGACCTGCGATAATCCCATGAATAATTTCAAACGGACCCGTTATGAGGGCGACTTTGAAGATTATTATGCATCCAACAGAGAGCTGTTCGAAGCACTGGATATGATCTATGCCGGTGGAGCAGAAGGTGAGCAGACATTAAAGCAGATGGCGGACTGCCTGATTCAGACTGCCAGAGAGCAGATTGAGCAGATCCGTTTCAAAGGCCATAAGACCCAGAAGCAGCTGGATTATAATTTTATGGTCAGTGTTTACCTGATTCCGTCCATTCGCAAATATCCGGCAGATTTTTCCGAACCCTTTGCAGACTGTCTGGTACAGTCCTGGAATGATGCATTTGGCACCACGATCGGAAAAGCAAGCTTTGATGATATTAACAAAGGGTTCCGCAGAAAGCTCTGTTATGTGACCACTGCTGTCTGCGAGAATCTGGGCAAAGGCCCGGACTGCTATGAACTGAGAACTCTGAAAGAGTACAGAGATCACTATATGGAGCAGACGCCGGAAGGCCATGCGCTGGTGGATGAGTATTACGATATTGCACCTACCATCGTAAAGAGAATGGATCGTCAGCCCAACCGGGATCAGCTGTACAGAGAACTCTATGAGCAGTATCTGGTTCCCTGCATTCATGAAATTGAAGAGGGCAAATACGAAGAGTGCTGTAAGCGCTATGAAGAGATGGTTCTGGATCTGAAGAGCCGTTATCTGAACTAAGGTATAAAATACCGGTCTTTCAGCCATACTTGGAAGAAGAAAAGTATGGTGGAAAGGCTGGTTTTTTTATGTCAGAAAATGAAGATAAATTAGAAAAATACGGACAGCCGGAGGAAATGCCGCAGTCATCCCATATTCGGATACTGACCATTATCGGGGAAGTGGAAGGCCATGAAAATCTGGGAAATAACAGCAAGACAACGAAATATGAGCATGTGATCCCGCTGCTGGCAGCCGCAGAAGAGGATCGGAATGCCCACGGTCTGCTGCTGCTCATTAATACGGTGGGCGGGGATGTGGAGAGTGGACTTGCCATCGCGGAGATGATTGCCTCCTTAAGCAAACCGGTAGTGTCGCTGGTACTGGGAGGCAGTCATTCCATTGGGGTGCCGCTGGCCGTGTCGGCCGATTATTCGTTGATTGTTCCCACCGGAACCATGATGATTCATCCTGTCCGGATGACCGGACTGATTATCGGGGTGGCCCAGACCTTTGATTATTTTAAGCGGATCCAGGAGCGGATTGTGAGCTTTGTGACGGCTCACAGCCAGATCAGTAAGGAACGGCTGACGGAACTGATGCTGGAGACCGGAGAACTGACGAAAGACGTGGGAAGTGTTTTGGTGGGAGAGCAGGCCGTAAAAGAAGGGCTGATCGATGAAGTTGGCGGAATCAGTGAGGCATTCCGGAAGCTTCATGAACTGATGCGGGCAGGAAGAGATTGAGTTTTCTTCCAGCTCCTGTTATAATGGGCGCATGCGATTCAAGGCTGTTTGCCTTGGCAAACGATGAATGTACGAGAGAAAAGGAGAACTACGATGGCAGTTTTAACAGGATTAGAGCCGGCAGGCGTATGGAAATATTTTGAGGAACTGAGCAATATCCCGAGAGGATCTTATAACGAAAAGGCAGCCAGCGATTACTGTGTGGCGTTTGCAAAAGCGCACGGTCTTCAGGTCTGGCAGGATCGGGCATGGAATATCATGATGGTGAAAGAAGCGTCCGAAGGTTATGAAAACGAGGAACCCATTATTTTACAGGGACATCTGGATATGGTGTGTGAGAAGAAACCGGGCTGCACCATTGATTTTGAAAAGGATGGTCTGAAACTGGCCATTGACGGTGATAATGTCTATGCAGAGGGAACTACTCTGGGCGGCGACGATGGAATCGCAGTGGCTTATGCGCTGGCTGTTCTCGACGACGACAGCATTCCACATCCGCGTCTGGAAGTAATTTTTACCACCAGCGAGGAAGTGGGAATGGAAGGCGCTTCTGCACTGGATCCGTCCGTGCTCAAGGGACATACCATGGTGAATCTGGATTCTGAGGGCGAGGGCGTGCTTCTGGCAGGCTGTGCAGGTGGATGCCATATGCAGGTGAACCTGCCGTTGGAAAGAGAAAAAGCGACTGGTATTTTTGCAACACTGAAGGTGGATGGTCTGAAGGGCGGACATTCCGGTACAGAGATCAATAAGGGTCGTGCCAATGCCAACCAGCTGCTTGGTCAGGTGCTCACGGCGCTGGCAGAGAAAGTTCCCTATCAGTTGGTAACGCTGGCAGGCGGAGTGAAGGATAATGCTATCACCCGTGAGGCGGTGGCACAGCTGGTATTTGCATCCAAAGAAGATGCGGCAGAAGCAGGAACTGTCGTAGCTGAGCAGGCAGAACGGTTACGGAAAGAATATCAGGAAACGGACTCCGGAGTGACCGTAGCATTGACCGCCGGAGAGGAAGGAACGGCAGACGCTATGACTGCAGAGAGCGCTGGAAAAGTAAGAGCGCTGCTCACAAGAATTCCAAATGGCGTGGTCCGTATGAATCCGGATATTCCGACACTGGTACAGACTTCCCTCAATGTGGGTATTATGACTTGTGAGGATACCGTGCTAAATCTGCAGTACGCAGTCAGAAGTTCCGTGGGCGATGAAAAAGAGGAACTGATTCAGAAGATCATTACCATTGCAGAGGAAGAGGGCGCTTCCATTGAGCGGAACGGCGAGTATCCGGCATGGGAGTACCAGAAGGATTCTCCGCTTCGTGCAAAGATGCAGAAGATCTATGAGGAGATGTTTGGAAAGACACCGACCGTAGAGGTCATTCATGCAGGACTGGAATGCGGCATCCTGTCTACCAAGATTCCGAATCTGGACTGTGTATCCATCGGACCGAACATTTACGAAATCCATACCACCGAGGAGCATATGAGCATTGCTTCCGTACAGAGAATGTGGAACTATCTGGTGGAGATTATCAAAACAAAATAAGACAGTATTTCATTGCCGGTTTGCAGGAGTGATTCATGCAGACCGGCATTTTTGCTGCATAAAACTATGCATTTATAAGCTGCATCTATGAAAAATATTTATAAATTTTCTCATTAAACTGGATAAAAAATGGGATTTATGTTATATTTAAACAAATAAACCATATAAGGAAGGTGAAAAATTGGAAAACTATACGAAGTACAGGCTGAAAAGCAGGGAGGAACTCGCATCTGTACTGGCCGGTAAGGACAATCTGTTTGTGATTGCCTGCAACAAGTGTTTCAAGGAATTTGAAACAGTTGACGAACCGGATTGTGATGAGTTCCTGAAATTTGCTGCAGAGCAGGGGAAGACCGTTACAGGCAGTGCCAAAGTTGATTTCCTGTGTAACAAGATGCACACAGAAAGAACATTACAGGACCTGATTCCGGAAGGCACGGAGCATGTAGCGGTTATTTCCTGTGGTCTTGGTATTCAGACGGTTGCAGATCTGGCAGGAAAGCCGGTAATCGCCGCAAGCAACACGCTGAATTACAGAGGACATCATGGTATGGCACTGACGAAGAAGAGCTGCGATGCATGCGCGCAGTGCTATCTGAACATTACCGGAGGCGTCTGTCCTATCGTCGACTGTTCAAAGAGCCTTGTCAATGGACAGTGCGGCGGCGCAAAGAACGGAAAATGTGAAGTGGATCCCAACAAGGACTGTGCGTGGGAGAAAATTTATCAGAGACTGGCTGGTCAGGGACGTCTGGAGGAATTCCTGCATCAGCCGGTACAGGTACGTGACTTTTCAAAAGTAAACTTCAAAGTTATCAACGAGTATGTGAAATCCATCAGAGACGACAGACTGAATGGATATTATGGCGGCGTACATCCGTCAGAGCACAAGGAATTCAGCGAGCATATTGACCTGAAGAGATTCCCGGAGCCAAAGACATTGGTGATCTCCATGTCCCAGCATCTTGGCGCTCCGGCCAACCCCATTGTTCAGGTGGGTGATCAGGTAAAAGTGGGTCAGAAGATCGGTGAAGCTGCCGGATTTATCAGCGCTCCGGTACATTCCAGCGTAAGCGGAACGGTGGTTGCTGTGGAACCGCGTATGCATGGAACCAGAGGCAGCGAAGTGATGGCGGTTGTGATTGAATCCGATGGAAAAGATACGCTGCATGAGTCTGTGAAACCTCATGGCGATCTTGACAGCCTGACGCCGGACGAGATCATTGAGATTGTCAAAGAAGCAGGAATCGTTGGTATGGGTGGTGCAGGTTTCCCGACCTGTGTCAAACTGAAACCGGCCAAACCGGTCGATACCATCCTGCTCAATGGATGTGAATGTGAGCCATATTTAACAGCAGACCACAAGGTTCTCCTTGAGTTTGCAGACGACATTATTTTCGGCCTGAAGGCAATCCTGAAGACCACCGGTGCCGAGAAGGGTATCATTGTCATTGAGGATAACAAGCCGGATGCCATTGCACTGATGCAGGAAAAGGTTGCCAATATCGGTAATATGGAAGTCTTTGTAGCAAGAACCAAATACCCGCAGGGCGCTGAGAAGACTCTGATCAAGCGCGTCATGGGAAGAAAGGTTCCGAGCGGCGGTCTCCCGGCAGATGTTGGTGTTATCGTAGATAATATCAGTACCGTAAAGGCCATTTCCGATGCGATCCAGAAAGGTATGCCGCTGATCGAGCGTGTTACAACCATAACAGGCGAGAAGATCAAGAACCCGGGCAACTTTATCATCAAGATCGGTACCAGCGTCAAAGACCTGATCGATTACTGTGGTGGATTCACGGATGATGACGTACTGGTCAAGATGGGCGGCCCGATGATGGGATTCCCGCTGAATACACTGGACATACCGATGATGAAAGGCTCCAACGGTATTATTGCCATTGAACCGGACGAGACAAAAGAGCAGCCGTGTATCAAGTGCGGACGCTGTGTAGACGTCTGTCCGATGGAACTTTCTCCGCTGTACTTTGTAAAATATGCGAAGGAAGAGAACTGGCAGGGCATGAAAGACAGGAATGTGATGGATTGCGTAGAGTGCAGATGCTGCCAGTATATCTGTTCTTCCAAGATTCCGATCATTAACAGTA
>CAVCTH010000129.1:0-5870 GCA_963604695.1 Clostridiales bacterium
TCTTACCAGTACAGCGTCTGCATCCTCCATCTTATCTGTCTGTGCATAGTTTCCGTTAAAATGATCGAGTCCGACCTGTGCAATCGGATTCAGGCAATGATACTGATACATCTTATGCGTTCTCCTCTTCAAATTTCTTCATAAATGCCACCAGCGCTTCCACGCCTTCCTTCGGCATTGCATTATAAATACTTGCCCTCATACCGCCTACAGTTCTGTGTCCCTTCAGGTTCACAAGACCTGCTGCTGTCGCTTCTTTTACGAATTTGGCATCCAGATCCTTATCTCCGGTCACAAACGGTACGTTCATGAGGGAACGGTCTTCCTTGCGGACAGTTCCGCGGAACATCTTGCTGTTGTCCAGATAATCATACAGGATGGCAGCTTTCTCTTCATTCTTCTGCTTCATGACTTCCAGACCGCCCATCTTCTTCAGCCATTTGAAGACCTTGCCGCATACATAAATGCAGTAGCAGTTCGGTGTATTATAAAGAGAATTGGCATCTGCCTGGGTCTTGAATTTCATAATGGTCGGTGTGCACGGCATCACATCATCACGGATCAGATCTTCACGGATGACTGCAATCACCATACCTGCCGGTCCGATATTCTTCTGCACGCCGCCGTAGAACATGCCGTATCTGGTCACATCCATGGGTTCTGACAGGAAGCAGGAGGATACGTCTGCTACCAGCTCTTTTCCTTTGGTGTTCGGAAGGGTCTTGAACTTGGTTCCATAGATGGTGTTATTTTCACAAATATATACATAGTCTGCATTCTCACTGATCGGAAGATCGGAGCAGTCCGGAATATAGGAGAATGTCTCATCCTCACTGGAGGCAATCTTATTGGCTGTTCCGTATTTCTGGGCTTCTGCAAATGCTTTCTTCGCCCACTGTCCGGTGATGATATAATCTGCAACTCCGTTTTTCATCAGGTTCATGGGAATTGCCGCAAACTGATGATGGGCACCGCCTGAGAGGAACAGTACCTTGTAGTTATCCGGAATATGTAAGAGATCACGGAAATCCTGCTCTGCCGTATTCAGAATCTCTTCAAATACTTTGGATCTGTGGCTCATTTCCATCACAGACATGCCGCTTCCATTGTAATCCAGCATCTCCGCTGCCACTTCCTTTAATACTTCCTCCGGCAGCATAGCCGGACCAGCTGAAAAATTGTAAACTCTGCTCATTTTTTCATACACTCCTCTTCCTCTGAAGTCATCTATACACACCGAGGGAAAGGTTACCCTTTCCCCCATAGTATGCAGCTTACTGTTTTTTGTTTAAATCGTCTTCGTCAAAGACCTCATCGATTGCTGCCCCTGCCGGAACCATCGGGAATACTTTGTCGTCCTGGTCGATCTGGCAGTCCAGAACCACCGGTCCGCCATAAGCAATTGCCTCTTTCAGTGCCGGACCTACCTCTTCTTTTTTCGTGATGCGGACTGCTTTACAGCCAAGTCCTTCTGCCACCTTGACAAAATCCACCTTGTCATCGAGTACGGTTGCAGAATATCTTCCGCCGTAGAACAGGGTCTGCCACTGACGCACCATGCCCAGTACATGGTTATTGATGACTACTTCCACGATCGGAATATTGTAACGGGAAGCCGTCGCCAGCTCGTTCATATTCATACGGAAGCAGCCGTCGCCGGCTACGTTAATCACCGTCTTCTCCGGTCTTGCCGTTTTGGCTCCCATGGCAGCCCCTAATCCGTAGCCCATGGTTCCCAGTCCGCCGGATGTCAGCAAGGTACGCGGTTTGCTGTATTTATAATACTGTGCAGCCCACATCTGATGCTGTCCTACCTCGGTACAGATAATCGCATCACCTTTTGTCACACGATAAATCTCTTCGATGATATATGGTCCTGTCAGACCTTCCTGATTGTATTTCAGCGGGAATCTTTCCTTCAGATCCTCGATATGTGCCACCCACTCCTCATGGTTCTGCCGGTCAAGCAGAGGATTCAGGCGCTTCAGCACTTCCTTCACATCACCGATGATGCTGGCACTGGTAATGATATTTTTATTGATCTCAGCCGGATCCACATCGATCTGCAGTACCTTGGCATGCTGTGCGAATTTTGCTGCATTTCCGAATACACGGTCGCTGAAACGGGAGCCTATGGTGATCAGAAGGTCGCAGCCTGCTACGCCAAGATTCGCATATTTGGTTCCGTGCATACCCAGCATTCCCGCATACAGAGCATGGGTTCCCGGAAATGCTCCTTTTCCCATCAGGGAATCGCATACCGGAGCGTCTACTTTCTCAGCAAACTCCAGAAGCTCAGGGCTGGCATCTGCTGCAATCGCACCGCCGCCCACGAAGATCATCGGCTTTTCCGCTTCGCGGATCAATGTAGCTGCCTGCTCCAGATCTGCGTCTGTGATGCAGGAGGTATCCGGAAGGATCACATCCGGAACTTCCTCAATATACTCTGCCTGATTTGCTGTAGCATCCTTGGTAATATCTATCAGGACAGGTCCCGGACGGCCGCACTGTGCAATACGGAATGCACGGCGCATCACCTTTGCCAGATCTCTTGCATCCTTGACGATGAAGTTATGCTTGGTAATCGGCATGGTGATACCGGTAATATCCACCTCCTGGAAGCTGTCTTTTCCCAGCAGGGAGGTTCCTACGTTACAGGTAACGGCCACCAGCGGAATGGAATCCATATATGCAGTGGCAATACCGGTTACCAGGTTGGTGGCACCGGGACCGGAGGTGGCGATACATACGCCGACCTTTCCGGTAGCTCTTGCATAGCCGTCTGCCGCATGGGACGCCCCCTGCTCATGGGAGGTCAGCACATGTCTGATCTCATCACTATGTTTATATAATGCATCGTAAATATTTAAGATTGCTCCACCCGGATATCCGAATACAGTATCTACTCCCTGTTCCTTCAGGCAGGCAACAACAATCTCTGCTCCTGTCATCATCATAAGACAGTATCCCCCTTTTTAGTCCTGAATCTCCAGAATTGCCCCGCGGTTTCCGGAAGTAACCAGATGCGCGTAGCGGGCCAGATAACCTGTGGTTACCTTCGGCTCCCTCGGCTGCCATTTCGCACGTCTTGCAGCCATCTCTTCATCAGAAATATCTACATTCAGCGTATTTGCCGGAATATCAATCTTAATGATATCTCCTTCTTCTACCAGGGCAATCGGTCCTCCTACGGCTGCTTCCGGTGATACATGTCCGATGGAAGCGCCACGGCTTGCTCCGCTGAAACGTCCGTCTGTAATGAGGGCTACGGAAGATCCCAGTCCCATACCTGCGATAGCGGAAGTCGGGTTCAGCATCTCTCTCATACCCGGGCCGCCTTTTGGTCCTTCATAGCGGATGACAACCACATCACCTGCCACGATCTTGCCGCCTTTGATGGCTGCAATGGCATCCTCTTCACAGTCGAAGACCCGGGCCGGTCCTTCATGTACCAGCATCTCCGGTGCGACTGCGGAACGTTTTACAACACCGCTGTCCGGTGCCAGGTTTCCTTTCAGGATGGCGATACCACCGGTCTGGCTGTACGGATTGTCGATGGTACGGATTACTTCCGGATTCTTGTTGATGCAGTTCTTAATGTTCTCTCCAACGGTCTTGCCGGTTACGGTCTGGCAGTCCAGATTCAGAAGATTCTTCCTGGACAGCTCATTCATCACTGCATATACGCCGCCTGCCTCGTTCAGGTCTTCCATGTAGGTCGGGCCTGCCGGTGCCAGATGGCACAGATTCGGGGTTCTTGCGCTTACTTCATTGGCAATGTCTACGTTCAGCTCCACACCTGCCTCATGGGCGATTGCCGGAAGGTGAAGCATACTGTTGGTGGAGCATCCCAGTGCCATATCTACCGTCAGGGCATTCATAAATGCCTCTTTGGTCATGATATCTCTCGGTCTGATATTTTTCTCCAGCATCTCCATAACCTTCATACCGGCTCTCTTCGCCAGCTTGATACGCTCGGAGTAGACAGCCGGAATGGTTCCGTTACCCTGGAGTCCCATACCAAGTGCCTCTGTCAGGCAGTTCATGCTGTTAGCGGTATACATACCGGAGCAGGAACCGCAGGTCGGACATACTTTATTCTCAAATTCTTTCACGTCATCTTCCGTCATGGTACCTGCTGCATAGGAACCAACTGCCTCGAACATGCTGGAAAGACTTCTCTTCTGTCCTTTTACATGTCCTGCCAGCATCGGGCCGCCGCTGACAAATACGGTCGGAACATTGACTCTGGCTGCTGCCATCAGAAGTCCCGGTACGTTTTTGTCGCAGTTAGGAACCATAACCAGCGCATCAAACTGATGAGCCATAGCCATAGCCTCTGTGGAATCTGCGATCAGGTCACGGGTTACCAGGGAATATTTCATTCCGGTATGTCCCATGGCAATACCATCACATACTGCAATAGCCGGGAACATAATCGGGGTTCCGCCTGCCATGGCAACTCCCAGCTTCACTGCCTGGACAATCTTGTCCAGATTCATATGTCCCGGTACAATCTCGTTGTAGGAGCTTACGATACCTACCAATGGACGGTTCATCTCTTCTTCTGTTAATCCAAGGGCGTTAAATAATGATCTGTGCGGCGCCTGCTGCATACCCTTCTTTACTGCATCACTTCTCATGATGATCTCCTCCTGTAGTATAAATTTTCAAATGTGTTTGCTTATATGGGTTATAACCTCTCTGCGATAAGGGTTCCCATCTCTTTGGTTCCTACCTGGGTGCATCCGTCAGACATAATGTCACCGGTGCGGTAACCGTCTTTCAGCACCAGACGGACTGCTGCTTCCACTGCATCTGCCTCTTTGTCAAGATCCAGGGAGTAGCGGAGCATCATGGCTGCGGAAAGGATCGTGGCAATCGGGTTTGCCTTATCCTGTCCTGCAATATCCGGTGCAGAACCGTGGCTCGGCTCATAGAGACCGAATTTTGTCTCATTTAGGCTTGCACTGGAAAGCATTCCGATGGAACCGGTCACCATGGACGCCTCATCGGATAAAATATCACCGAACATGTTCTCTGTGAGAATCACATCGAACTGTGCCGGATTCATGACCAGCTGCATCGCACAGTTGTCCACGTACATATGGGAAAGAGCAACCTCCGGATAATCCTTTGCCACCTCTTCCACCACCTGTCTCCACAGGCGGGAGGAATCCAGAACGTTTGCCTTGTCTACGCTGCAGACTTTCTTGCGGCGCTTCATGGCAATGTCAAATGCACGTTTTGCAATACGGCGGATCTCATTTTCATTGTAGGAAAGAGTGTCGGTAGCGCTTCTCACGCCATCCACTTCTTCTGTCTTTCTGGCTCCGAAGTACAGGCCTCCGGTCAGTTCTCTCATGATCAGCATATCGAATCCTTCTGCGCTGATATCATCCCGGAGCGGGCATGCGGCGCGAAGTTCATCATAAAGGTATGCCGGTCTTAAATTTGCGAACAGGTTCAGTGCTTTACGGATGCCGAGAAGTCCTGCCTCCGGACGTTTGGACGGCTCCAGCTTATACCACGGGGAAGTCTTTGCATCTCCGCCGATGGAACCCATCAGCACTGCGTCACATTTCTTCGCCTCTTCAATCGTCTCATCCGTCAGCGGCACACCGTGTACGTCAATGGATGCGCCTCCGAGAAGAAGGTCGGTGTAGGTAAATTCATGTCCGTATTTTTTGCAGACCGCATCCAGCACCTTCCGTGCTTCCCTGACGATCTCCGGTCCGATTCCGTCACCGGAAATAACTCCAATCCTGTAATTCATATCTATCTCTCCTCATTTGCAGAAAAGGAGCGGAAGATCTCTCCCGCCCCCTGCTTGCATCTTTGCATTAGTCCTGTTTTTCCACTTCCTGGAT
>CAVCTH010000130.1:0-5859 GCA_963604695.1 Clostridiales bacterium
GTTTAATCTATCTTTAATGATCTTGAATATCTCTTTTGCCGTCATGTCCTCATATTCCATGGAGTCAAAGCGCATGCTGACGATTCTCTCTGTCGGAATATTTCGTTCGACCTGCAGCTTTTCCATGATCATCTTCAAAATCGTGGATTTTCCACAACGCCGAACACCAGTTAATACTTTTACAAATGGAGTATCTGTATATGCCATAATTTTATCAATATAAAGCGGTCTACTGATCACATGAACCACCTCCTTATTTGAATATTACCGCAATTCTCTTTAAATAGCAATAAGTTTTGCGATTATAAACCGAAAAACTTATTATTTTTATCGCATATTTCTATTTTATTCATTCTTACATATTATCTTGCGTACTATCTTCCTCTTCCATTCAAAGTGCAATTCAATACGTGGGTCTATATGAAAATACCTTTTCTTCAGTTCCTGTTTTCCTTCGCCACAACAAGCTTTTGTACGTGAAATAGGCCAGGAGCGCACTTCATCAGCAAAAAATTCCACATTTTTTCAAAATGGCAGGAATTTTTGCAAACAAATCGGGCGTGGAGACCCACGCCCAGCAAAAGCTGTATTCATGGAGACCCACGCCCAGCAAAAACACGATCATTTATTTCACCCGTTTTCCATCGCTTACATCTGCATCATAGGGATTGGTGATGACTTCCTGGCCTTCTTCCAGGCCGCTGACAATCTCGGTTCTGCCGTCGCTCTGTTCTCCGGTTTCCACCGGGGTCAGCACGGCGCGGCTACCTTTTTTCACATAGACGGCGTCTCCGTCCGTATCCGGCACGATGGCCGAGGACGGCACCTGCAGTACCTGTTCTTTATGTACGGCATGGAAGGTAAGGTCTGCCTGATGTCCGGCGCCGATGCGGTCGGACAGGCCGTCTACGGTAAGGATCACTTTACTGCGGTTCTCCTCAATACCGAGAACGGACAATTCTTCTGTGGATACCGGAGATAAGAAGGATACGGTTGCATCCACGGTGCTGCCGTCGGACAGTTCCGCCGTCACTTCGTCGCCGTCATGAATAAGTGCTGCCTGGGTATCCAGGAGATCTGCCTCCAGCGTCATTTCGGACGGATCATAAATCCGGTAAAGAGGCTGGTTAGCTGCTACGTAGTCTCCATTTTTCACCAGCATTTCCCAGATCACGCCATCGAACGGCGCGGTGGGTTCCGCTTTGTCAAGCTGGCTCTGCACCTGCTCTTCCTGGGTGGAAAGCTGATCTTCGGAGGCTTTGGTACTCTGGGTCAGGGAACTGCTGCTGCCATCCAGAAGCTTTAACTGATTTTCATAGGAAGCAATCATGCTTTCATAATACGCTTTGGTACTCTCGGAACGGTTGGTATCCGCTTCCACCAATGCCTGTTCCGCTGCCGCTCTGGTACTCTCCAGGGCGCTTAACTGGGATTGTTTGGTGGGATCGGTGGAACCGTCGTATTTATCATAGGCTTTCCAGTAGGCCACATTTGCCACCTGGAAATTCTCGGATGCAATCTGGAACAGCTGCTCGGCATTTCCATTTTCCCCGTAGAGCTGCTCATAGGTAGTTCTCGCCTGGTTGAGCTGGGTCTCCAGCTGCTGGCGGCTCACTGCCACCTCGGCTTTGGCAGAATTTCCCTGGCTTTTCACGCCTGCTTTCTGGGCTTCCAGAGACGTCTTCTGACGTTCCAGCTCGTCACGGGCCTCGGAATCATCAATGGCAACCACCTGATCTCCGGTGCTGGCCGTCTCACCTTCTTTTAACAGCACTTCCGTCACCTGGCCGGACAACGGCGCACACACATATTGGCTGTTCTTCGGTGTTACGGTGGCAGACGCCGTGAAGGTTTCCGTAAGATCTGCCTTTTCCATGATCTCCGTCTCCACCGACACCGGACTTAACAGCACATAGAGTCCGACAGCCGCCAGTACAAGGACAGCTGCCCCTGCCAGAATCAGTTTTACTTTTTTCTTCATCTTTATTCCCTCTCCATCAGAAGCGATACCGGTGATACCGCCTTTAATTTTCTCAAAATCAGCTGTGAACTGATCCATACGGCAACGCCCATAAGGACGATGGACGCCAGTACGGAAGTCACATCCACAAAATCCGGAATGCTGTACATCTTGGCCGACATGGAAACCGCCAGCATATGGCTCATCCACAACGTCATGGGAATGCCAAGCAAAATGCCTCCCGCTGTCAGAATCCACTGGCCCACACTGATGACTTCCAGACATTCCTTCGCAGTCAATCCCAGCATCCGCATAACGGACAGTTCCCTCTTCAATTCCTCAAAACTGATGAGTGCGCTGGTGTACAGCACCGCCAGTCCAATAAGGATTCCCAGGACTACCATGGAACCGATCATCACGGTAAAACTTCCCATGAGATTCCGCCAGGTATCAAGTTTGGCTGCCCGGCTCTCAATTCCGGTGACCAATGGCGCCCCGTCAAAGCTCTTCCACAATTCTTCCTGAGCATCTTTTGCCGCCTTAATATAAATTCCCGTACACACATCCCGGTATTCACTGATCTTCGCCAGACCTTCCGGTGACAGGTAAGCGGTGGTTCCCATATACTGCTCCATCACACCGGTGACCCGGATTCGGGTGATCCGTTCTTCCGGATACATGACTTTCACATCGATCCAGTCCCCGGCTTTCACACCCAGCCGCTGGCTCATATGGATGGACAGGACAATGCCGTCCGACTCCACTTTGACTCTCCGCCCCTCTTTATCTGATAAGCGGCAGAGGGTGGAATCCGGCTGAATGGCCTGCAGAGTGCAGTCCAGTTCCGTGTCGCCCCGCATAAGTTTTCCCTGGGTTTCCGCAAAGGGTTCCATCTTCTCAATCTGACTGTTCTGGATGGAAGAAAGTACTTCCTCCGTCTTCAGCGGCTGTTCAAAATATACGGTAAAATCCTGATGCTGTACTTTCTCCAGATTATCAAAGAGAAAGACGTCAAACAGGGAATTGACGGACATGAGCGTCGCCGTAATCATAAAAGCGCAGGCAATACCGAACAGGGACAGAAGGCTCCGTCTCCGGTTCCGCCCGATGCTTCGAAGCGCCATAATGCCCGGAACGGTAAATAATTTGATAAATCCGGGAATCCGCTCCGCCAGCGTCGCTTTCGCACTCTTCGGTGCAGGCGGCCGCAGCGCATCCGCCGGGCTTAAGCCTGTCAGATTTTTCGCACACAGGAAGCTTACCGCTCCACAGAAAGTTCCTGCCAGCACAGTTCCCAATACCAGATATTTCATGGAAATTCCGGCTATGGCATCCGGCAGGTTAAAATAATTTCGATAATAAATAATCAGCGGTGTAGCTCCCAGATTTCCCAGAAAACCGCCCACGGCTCCGCCGATGACACCGATGATCAGGCCATATCCCAGATAGTGAAATCCGATCTGTCTGCCGGTAATTCCCAGCGACAGCATGGTTCCGATCTGAATACGCTGCTGGTCAATGAGCCGGTGCATGGTAATATAAAGTACCACCGCCGCCACAAAAAGAAACAGAAACGGCAGCAGCACCGCCATCTCTTCCAGCTGGCTTAACTCCGAATTCAGCATGGAAGCGGACTGATGATCTTCTCTTCCGTAAACGCTGTAGCAGCCATAGGGCTTCAGAATCTCTTCCACCTGGTCCTTGACGTCATCCACTTCATATCCGGGCTGCAATGTGAAAGTAAAGCTGTTCGCCATATCCTGCATGCCATAGAGATTTTCCATGGTCCGCAGACTGACAAATCCCACATCATAATGATAAGGATCAGGATACATCTCAACAATATTCCGGATGATATAAATATTTTCCGGCGAAATGCCTCCGCCCGTAATTTCAAATTCTGTCTCTTTTCCGGAAACCATCACCCGGATTTTCTGTCCCGGCGAATACCCTCTGGCTTCCAGAAATGCATTTCCGGCCACCATCTGCAGATCTCCGTCGCCTGCATCCATGCCCTGAAAGAGCATGGGCACATCGAAGCCGCCTTTTTCATAGGAAATGAGTTTCAGACGGGCGGTATTATTTTCCTGCTCTCCGTCTGCCTCTTTGATACGGACTTCCTTCACGATCCGTGCATTGGCATCCGTGATTCCCGGAATCTTCTTCAGCTTGTCCGTAATCGCAGCAGGCGCTTCCTGCACTTCCGCAAATCCGTCCGCAAAGGAGCTTCGTTCATAGAGCAGATCCCTGGACGCAATCAGATGATCTTCTGCCACCGACATGAGGCAGTACCCGCAGAATCCCACGGCAACAATCAGAAGGCAGATGCCATAGGCCGCCATGCTTTTCTTCATGTCGCGGAGCATTTTTTGCAAAAGCAGTTTTACCATTGCAATTCCTCCGCTTTCAATGGACGAACATTTTCCTCTACCCGCTGAATCTGCCCGTCCTTCATATAAAATACCCGGTCCGCCACTTTCGCCATCTCTGCATTATGGGTGATGGTCACTACCGGGCATCCGATCTGATCCCGCACATCCAGCAGAAGCTGCACCACCGCCAGGGAGTTTTTGGAATCCAACGCTCCGGTGGGCTCATCGCAGAGCAGAATCGACGGATTTTTCACAATAGCTCTGGCAATAGAGACACGCTGCTGCTCACCACCGGACATCTGGGACGGAAAATGGTCTTTCCGCTGTGCCAGCCCCACCATTTCCAGTACTTCTTCCGCACTTCTGGATCCTTCCGTAATGCTGGCAGACAGCTCCACATTTTCTCTGGCCGTCAGAGTCGGTATCAGGTGAAAAAACTGAAATACGAATCCAACGACATTTCTCCGGTAATTGGACAGCTCACTTTCCGTCATTTCTGATAAGTTCTGCTCCCGGTATAAAAGCTCCCCGCCACTTGCCTTGTCCATACCGCCAAGCAGATTAAGAAGTGTACTCTTACCGGAACCGGACGGGCCTAAGACGACCACAAATTCCCGCGGCCGCACTTCAAAAGAAACCCCATTTAACGCGTGTACAGCCACTTCTCCCTCTCCGTACCAGCGTCTCACATCAGTCCCCTTCAGTATCCATTCTTCCATCATTTTCTTCCTCTTAGTTAGATATGCCTAATCCATTTTACAAAAGTATAGCACAAAAAAATAAGAGATACAATCCTGTATGGATTTATATCTCTTATTTTCATTCTCTCTGTTATTTCTGCAATAACTTCTCGCATACCTGTTCCAGATTGTCCCGGATCTTGATATGCTGCGGACAGACTTCCTCACACTTTCCACATTTCACGCACTGGTCAGCGGATTTTCTGCCGTGGCCGCCTACCAGCCAGTTCTCCTGATGAAGCGCCATTGCCTTGTCTCCATAGAGAGTCAGATAATTCATGGCCATAAAAGAACCAGAAATACCAATCTCCTT
Source organism: Clostridiales bacterium (assembly GCA_963604695.1). Classification (GTDB taxonomy): domain Bacteria; phylum Bacillota; class Clostridia; order Lachnospirales; family Lachnospiraceae; genus Hominiventricola. The sequence continues at coordinate 5,386 of CAVCTH010000130.1, forward strand.
CGGACAGACTTTCGCGCAGTAATTACAGGTGGTACACGGAACCAGCGGAATCCGGTTCAGTTCTTCCTGTGCTTTTTTCAGGGTTTCTTTCTGTGCATCAGTCAGACCCTTGAAGTCTTTCATATAGGAAAGGTTGTCCTTCATCTGCTCTACATTGCTCATACCAGACAGAACGGTGATCACGCCCTCCAAGTTGGCTGCAAAACGGATGGCCCAGGATGCAACAGAAGATTCCGGCTCTGCGTCTTTCATGATCTTCGCAACAGATTCCGGCGGAGTTGCCAGCATACCGCCCTTGACGGGCTCCATAATGATGACCGGTTTGCCGTGCTTTCTGGCTACTTCATAGCACTTTCTGGACTGTACGGCCGGGTTGTCCCAGTCTGCATAGTTGATCTGCAGCTGTACAAATTCCATCTCCGGATGTGCATTTAAGATCTCTTCCAGTTCTTCCGGTGTGGAATGGAAGGAAAA
>CAVCTH010000131.1:0-5858 GCA_963604695.1 Clostridiales bacterium
TATTTAGATTTTTGGTGCTCTGATGCTCATACATATTCAAAGAAAGTCCCACAACAAACGACAGATCGTTTCTCATTCCGATAAAAAATGTATCTTCCAGAGTTGTCACTTCCACTGCTTCCGGATCATCGTAATCTGATCCATTAAGCGCATTGTAAAGTTCCAGCTGATACTTTTTCTCCTCAAATGCCATTCGAAAGACACTGTCTTTGTACTTTTCATTAATAAATTGTCGTTTTACTTCTTTTTTCTGTTCTGTTACAAGTGTTTTCAAGATAACTCCTTTCTTTCGTATATGGTTTCTGAAAAGAGTCATCTTTCGGGCACCACGCCTCTTCTGTTCTTTGTCCCCGGAATTTTCATTCCCTTCAGTCTCCATATCCAATTGTGTTCATCGTCGGGAATGTTGCTCGAACTGAGCTTCCGAAAATATGAAACATTTATTGATTGCAGATATAGTTGATTTCATATCTGCTGTTTGCTTTATATTAACATAGAGTAAAGATTTTTGCAACTATCTTTTCTAGCTTTTATGCTTGCTATTTTGTTACTAAAGCTAGCTGCTTTACCCCACTCTCACCGGCAGCCGCATACGCGGGCTGCCGTGATCGTTTCCGCCGGGGCGGTCAGTCTCCTGGCCGAGTCGTCGTTTTCAAGAGCAAGCATTTGCACTCTTCTTCTATATATCACGAGTGTTTTCCCGTGTCAATTAACTTTTTCCATCTTCGTAACCTGTAGTTACATTTAATTGCCAGTACTTTCAAGCCTTTCGTGGGTCTATTTCAAAAATACATCACAAAATTTCCTGTCATCCGGCTCAAATCGCGATTTTCAGACAGCCTATGGGCGTATATCAGATTTGCCGGCAGAAAGTTCCTGCCTTTTCGCAAATGTGTGGGGCTCCAGCAAAATAGCTGGCGGAAAGTTCCACAGCAGGAATTTTCCGCCAGCTATCAAACATAACTGACAAGTTTCTATATTCATTTTACACCCAGAACACCAGCTGTGCGGTGCGTTCGGGCATGTGGGCTTCGCCCACGCTGCAGGCCACAGTGATAGGGATGCTGCCTTTGACTCTTCCGCGGCTGTTTTTATGGAAATGGCAGGCATCCAGCGGAAGGGTCACTTTTCCTTTCCGGATGGGTGCTTCGAAGAAATTTCCATTCTCCACATAGCGGAGAAGCGACAGATGGCCGGACATGTCCTGGCCGTTCATACGGGAATGGGCATGCATTTCCCGGATGGAGAGTTCCAGATAACATCCGCGGTTATTGCTTTTCAGCATAGCAACAGGTTCAAAGCCCCGGTGTGCCATGGAGAGCGTCATCTGATGTCCTGGCTGCAGCTGAAAGACGGCGATTCTGACCGGAAAGACGCCTTTTTCCAGATTTTTAGGGAAATTTCGGATCTCGTCCCCTCCCGGCTCTGCGCTGATCATTTTCCGGATCTGCCGGTCAGAGTGGGTGATCATGGTAAGGGTGTCATAATCCACGTGCTCGTAGAGCTGTCTTGCCCGTTCTTCCAGCTGGTCTTCCGGGATACGATTTCTCCGCAGATATTCGATCGTATCACCAAGCAGCTTTTCATGCCAGTGAAAGAAACGCTGACCCAATTCGGTAAATGCATAATTTTCCGTTAAGTAGCCATTGTCATAACATTCTTTGAGAAATCGGCTGACCGCCACATGGCTGACACCGCAGATTCCCGCCACGGCTGCTACGATGCCTCTCTTTTTCCCCGTCTGGTTCAGATTTTTCAGTTCTGCCAGATACTGCACCTGCCGCATGCTCAGATGTCCGAAGGTCTCTTCCTGTTTCATCCTCTGTCCGTCCTTTCTCCTACCAGATGTCCACTTCCAGTTCCCGGCAGTTTCCGGCCGTCGGGGTCTGTCCCTCCGGTGCAAATGCGATCATTACGGTTCCTTCTGTCATGACTTCTCCCGGTTTGATGATATATTCAAAAGCTCTGGCCGGAATCTGATAGCCCTGCTCCGTCTCCGGTGCCTGCTGCCAGCTGGCCTGCTCATCCATATACCAGAGCACGCCACAGTCTTTTCCATCCTGTTTCCGCCGCAGATAGAACCAGGAATCTTCTTCTCCTACTTCCAGAGAAATATCCGGCTGACAGGCTTCATACTCTGCCGCCAGCTTTCTTGGATAGGAATGATCCAGCTGATAGATGCCCATCAGAAACTGATAGGTTCCCGGCTCATACTGCTCCCGGAGCGTATTGTGCTTTAAAATCCGCTCAAAGGTATTTCCATAGTTGACGAAACGGCAGATGCAGTCCACGGTCTCTTCGCCGATTACATGCTCCATGCGGCAGGCCGCCGTCTCGGCGGTCTCACGCTTCACACCCACCAGCTGCAGAAACTGGCTCAGGGAATCATGCCGGTATGCATACTCCCGGCCAACGGTCTTTCCGTATTCTGTCAGCCGGATCACGCCGGTATCGTCCGGTTCCTCGATATAGTGGTCTTTACAGAGCATTTTCAGATACATGTTGAGCGTCCAGCGGGAAATCCCAAAATGCTGGCAGATCTGCGTATAGCTCAACTGGCTGCCCCTCTGGTTCCAAAGGCACAGCGTCTCTAAAATGTCTTCCTCCATCTCTATCCGGGAATGAGGCGGTTCCTGCTCTTCCAGTATCATATTTTCCAGTTCCTGATCCATAGTACTTTCCTTTTCTCAGTTAGTTTTAGCAAACTTTTCATTCCATTATATTGGTACATAGGAATCTTTGTCAAGAACTCATAAAAAAAACACCGGTATTTGTGCAGAGGAACCGTTCTCACTAAGTCCTCGATCCAGCGGTACTAACATTCGAACTTCGTCTTCGACTCGTTCTCATGAAGTACCGGGACTGCGGACGTTCCCTGCACAAAAAGCCGGTGTCCTAGCCAGTGTCATTTACGCACTATGCTTCATCAATAGCTTTTCCAATATCACTTCTACAATACTTATTATCGAAATCTACCAGTTTGACTGCCTCATAGGCGTTGGCGCGGGCTTTTTTGAGATCGTCTCCGGTTGCTACCACACCAAGGACGCGGCCGCCGTTGGTGACGATCTTGCCGTCTTTGAACTTGGTTCCGGCATGGAAGACATAGTAGCCATCCTTGTCTTTGAAGTTCTCAAGGCCTCTGATCTCCAGGCCTTTGTCATATTTGACCGGGTAGCCGTCGGATGCCAGTACGACGCAGACTGCGGCATTGTCCTCGAACTCCAGCTCGATCTGATCGAGAGTACCGTCCACGCATGCCTCGAAGACGTCGATAATATCATTTTTCATACGGGGCAGAACAACCTGTGCCTCCGGGTCACCGAATCTGGCATTGTACTCCAGAACTTTCGGTCCCTTCGGGGTGAGCATGAGGCCGAAGAAAATAATACCTTTGAATTCTCTGCCCTCTGCTGCCATGGCGTCCACGGTCTTCTGATAAATGTATTTCTTACAGAATGCATCTACTTCTTCTGTATAGAACGGACTCGGGGAGAAGGTTCCCATACCGCCGGTATTGAGTCCCTGGTCGCCGTCCAGCGCACGCTTGTGATCCTGTGCGGAAGTCATGATGCGGATGGTCTTGCCGTCTACAAAACTTAATACGGATACTTCGCGGCCGGTCATGAACTCTTCAATGACCATCTGGTTGCCGGCGCTGCCGAATTTCTTGTCCAGCATGATGGATTTCACGCCGTCCTTTGCCTCTTCCAGCGTGTTGCAGATGAGCACGCCTTTTCCAAGTGCCAGTCCGTCTGCTTTCAGAACAATGGGAAAATCTGCATGTTCCAGATAAGCAAGGGCTTTGTCCGGATCATCAAAATTCTCATAGGCTGCGGTCGGAATGTCGTATTTCTTCATGAGGTCTTTGGAAAATGCTTTGGAACCCTCCAGGATTGCGGCATTTTTCCGCGGTCCGAAGACGCGCAGGCCCTGAGCCTCAAATACGTCCACAATACCGCCTACCAGCGGATCATCCATACCGATGACCGTCAGGTCGATCTCTTTTTCTTTTGCAAATGCTGCCAGTTTATCGAACTCCATAGCGCCGATATCCACGCACTCTGCATATTCTGCAATTCCTGCGTTGCCCGGTGCACAGTAGATTTTCTCTGCCTTCGGACTCTGTGCAATCTTCCATGCCAGTGCATGTTCTCTTCCGCCGCTTCCAACAATCAAAATTTTCATATGAATGCCTCTCTTACTGTTCAATCAGAGCTTTGCCGCCCTCTACCTTCACTTTGCCGTTTGCTATCAGATCAATGGCTTTGGGCATAATCACCCATTCTGCCTCTTCCATTACCCTAAGCTGCAGGGTCTTCGGCGTATCATCCTGATGCACCTCCACCGCTTTCTGCAAAATAATGGGTCCCGTATCGGTTCCATCATCCACGAAATGCACTGTGGCACCGGTTACTTTCACACCTCTGTCCAACACACCTTCATGTACCTTCAGTCCGTAGTAATCTTTTCCACAGAAAGAAGGAATCAGGGACGGATGAATGTTGATAATCCGGTTTTTAAAATGTTCCACAATCTTCGGCGGAATCACAACCAGACAGCCTGCCAGTACTACAAGGTCTGCTTCCGAATCAATCAGTGCCTGCAGAAGCGCCTCGTTAAATGCTTCCCTGTCCGGAAAATCCTTCGGGCTTAATGCTTTGGCCGGGATTCCTGCCTTGGCTGCCCGCTCCAGTGCATAGGCATTTTTATTATTGCTGATGACTACTTTAATCTCCGCATTGGTAATCCGTCCGTCTGCGATAGAATCGATAATCGCCTGCAGATTGGTTCCTCCGCCGGATACCAGAACTGCCAGTTTTAACATAAGGTCACACCCTTCTCGCCTGCTTCTACAGAACCAACCACATACGGGGTTTCGCCTGCTGCCTTCAGTGCCTCCATGGTCTTGTCCACGTCTGCCGGATCAACGGCCAGTACCATGCCAAGTCCCATGTTGAAGGTGTTGTACATCATTTCTTCGGTAATATTTCCCTCTTCCTGCAGCATCTTGAAGATCGGAAGTACCGGGTAGCTGTCTTTCTTCACAACTGCGCGCACGCCGTCCGGAAGCATCCTCGGAATATTCTCGTAGAATCCGCCGCCGGTGATGTGGCTGCAGCCTTTGACGGTCACGCCTGCTTCTTTGACGCTCTTCATTGCTTTTACATAGATTCTGGTCGGAGTAATGAGGGTCTCGCCCAGAGTAGCGCCCAGATTGTCATAATATGTATTCAGTGCTTCCTCACTCATACGGAACACTTTCCTTACCAGGGAGAATCCATTGCTGTGAATTCCGGAGGATGCAATACCGATGAGGGTATCGCCCGGTTTGATGTTTTCTCCGGTGATCAGATCTTTTTTATCAACGACGCCAACTGCGAATCCGGCCAGATCGTACTCGTCCTCCGGCATCAGTCCCGGATGCTCTGCGGTCTCGCCGCCGATGAGTGCAGCACCTGCCTGTTTGCAGCCTTCTGCCACACCTTTTACGATCTCTGCGATTTTCTCCGGATAGTTCTTGCCACAGGCAATATAGTCAAGGAAGAACAGCGGCTCGCCGCCTGCACATGCCACATCGTTGACACACATGGCAACTGCGTCGATACCGATGGTATCATGCTTGTCCATAAGAAATGCCAGTTTTACTTTGGTTCCGCAGCCGTCGGTTCCGGACAGCAGCACCGGATCTTCCATGTCTTTGATGGCATTTAAGGAAAATGCACCGGAGAATCCGCCCAGTCCGCCAAGGACTTCCGGTCTCATGGTTGCTTTTACATGCTCTTTCATGAGTTCTACTGATTTGTAACCAGCCTCGATATCCACACCTGCGTTCTTGTAATCCATTCTATGTTCCT
>CAVCTH010000132.1:0-5806 GCA_963604695.1 Clostridiales bacterium
TTTCCGGTGCCGACGGATCCGTAGAACAGCATGCTCCGCCCGTCTTTGGTAAAGGTATCGGCGAAATCCCGGCAGGTCCGTATGATGGCCGGCATGGCTTTTCGCTGTTCTTCATCATAGACGTCATAGGAAAGGGAGGAAAAATTCTCCTTCTGCAGGATACTTTCCATCCGGGAAGAGGAGTAGAGAAGCCGGATTTCTTTCTGCCGGAAACAATGGCACTTTTTCCGGTCGATATATCCGGTGTCCTTACAGTCCGGACAGGTATAATGCATGTCCATATAGTCAACGGGATATCCTGCATTTTTCAGAAGAAGATCCCGTTCCTGGCGAAGCCTTGTCAGCTCCTGCCGAAGCGTTTCCAGGGCGCCAGGCTCTTCGTCCATGAGCTTTTCCGCCTGGCGGACGCTGCAGGAAGACATGGCCTCCTGAATCTCCCGGATCCGGGGAATCTTCTCATAAATCTCATCAATCCGGGCGCATTGCTGCCGGTAGTTTTCATATTGTCTGCGGTCATATTCCCGCATGATGGAATCGTACTGACTGTTGGTCAGTGCCATGGTATCTTCCGCCTCCTTTCCCGGTCAGGTTTCTTAGTGGTTCTGGCTTTCCAGCAGCTGCTTTTCCAGTTCATCAAAATCATAATCCCGCTGCTGGAAATTGGTAAATCCGGTGGACCGGGCCTGGGCAGGGGCGGGAGTCCGGCGGGAACTCTTTTTTTGATGCTCCTGATCCAGTGCGGCCACATCGGCCATATTATGTACGTGCTGATCCGACCAGCGTTTCATAATCCGGTCTGCGTATTCGAAGTTCGGTTTGTGAAGCCGTTCCATGGTTCTGCGGCAGGCTTCCAATACCAGATCCAGAGTAAAATCATAGGTGTTCAGCCATTTTTCAATGTATTCCAGCTCCGGGTCCACCGGATTCCGGTCATTGATGCCAAAGGCTTTCATAATGGCAAAGGTATTTCTCCGGTAGGTGGTGGTCCGTTCCTTTGCCTGGCTGACAGTGGAAATACCGGCCTCGGCCCAGGCAAGTCCTACCTTGCGGATATAGTGGATACTTTTGCTGCCCTTGCAGACACAGTATTCCACCAGATATTCAATGAGATCAGCGGAAAAATGAAGCTGATCATAAAAATACAGCAGAATCTCGATTTCAGAAGGAGACATGGTCTTTCCCAGATACTGGCTGCATACAAACAGAAGCTGGCGGCATTCGGCCTGTTGGGAGAACTGTTCCAGTTCTTCCGGACTGTAAGATTTCTGATCGGGAATCAGGCTCTGGGGCTGGACGGACAGTGTCACGGTCTTTGGCTGTTCCTCTGCCGGTACGGGTATGGTGCACAGGTAAATGCCCTGCAGCACATTGGACGCATCGCATTCCAGGGACAGGATTCCCTGTTTTTCCCAGTATTTGAGGGCGCGCAGAATGTCACTTTCCGTGCGGTCCAGTGCATCCGCCAGACCGGCAACCGATAAGGTAAGATCCGGACGGTTCAGGGCGCGCAGCAGATATAAATATACTTTTACATATTCACCGTTGGCGCGGGGCATGTAGTAGTCCAGAAAATAATTGGAAATACTGGTCATACCGGCGCTTTCACTGGATTTTAAAACAAACTGACTCATGTAAAACTCCCCTCACTGCAGGACAGATACGGCCTGATCCTGCCATATACGGAGTATAGCACAGCTCACCCGAAAAGAAAATAGGAGGACAAACGGGGGAAAGCGGATGTGGATAATGTGGATAACTTAGTGGACAGTTTTCATTATGGGAAACCGGATTCGACAGAAAAACCTTGAAAATTCAAGGAAAACAAGGATTTCGACAAAATTGGCAGTTCCGTATTATGTAAATGTCTTATCCACGAAAAAATCCACATGTTTATGCAGCATTGAATGTTGATAAACATGTGGATAATGTGGATAACTTTATTTCGATAACAGATTTTCCCCGATTTTCAGCACATCTCCGGCACCCATAGTTATCAACAGGTCCCCGTGCATACAATTTTCCAATAAAAATTTTTCAATTTCGCCAAAAGTGGAAAAGTAATAGCAGGGTTTGCCAAGTTTCTCAATCTCTGCCTGCAGGGTCTGGGAACTGATGCCAAGGGTATCGGTCTCTCTGGCTGCATAAATGTCTGCCAGAACAACGTGGTCTGCCAGGGAAAGCGCTTCTGCGAACTGATGCAGGAACGCTTTGGTCCGGGTATAGGTGTGGGGCTGGAAGACGCACCACAGTTCTTTGTGCGGATAGTTGGCAGCGGCTTTTAAGGTTGCTGCGATCTCCGTCGGATGATGGGCGTAGTCGTCGATGATAGTGAATCCATTTACTTCGCCCTTGTACTGGAAACGGCGGTCGGTGCCGTGGAACATGGCAAGGCCGTCGCAGGCTTCCGCAAAGGTAATGCCAAGCTCCATGGAGGTGGCCAGAGAAGCCAGTGCATTGGAGACATTGTGAAGTCCCGGCACATGGAGGGTCACGGTTCCTTCTTCTTTGCCATAGCGGATCAGCTGGAAGGAAGCGCAGCTTTTCTCATCATAGGAAATATTTTTTGCCGTATAGTCCTCGGATCCGGTGAGACCGTAATTGACCACGCGGGCTTTCACATCTGCGGTGATTTCTTCCGGATGGGCAATCTCGCCGTTCAGAACTAACAGTCCGTCTTCCGGGAGAAGCTTTGCAAACCGGTGGAAAGAATTCCGGATGTCAGCCAGATCCTTGAAGAAATCCATATGATCTTCTTCTATATTTAAGATAACAGCTACCGTCGGGAAAAAGGACAGGAAGCTGTTGGTGTATTCACAGGCCTCAGTGAGGAACAGGTCGGAATGGCCCACACGGATATTTCCACCAATTTCCGGCAGAATGCCGCCTACGGAAATGGTAGGATCCTTCTGTGCCTCCATAAAGATCATGGACAGCATGGAAGTGGTAGTGGTCTTGCCGTGGGTACCGGAAATGCCGATGGCCGTATGATAATTTTTCATGATCTGTCCCAGAAGCTCGGCACGGGTGAGCATGGGAATGCCCTGTTTGACTGCCTCTGCAAATTCCGGATTGTCCGGATGGATAGCAGCTGTGTAGACAACCACATCAATGCCTGGAATGATATTGGCAGCTTTCTGTCCGTAGAAGACCGTGGCTCCTTTGGAAACCAGGTGATCGGTCAGTTCGCTTTCCTTTGCGTCGGAACCGGATACGGTGAAGCCTTCTTTCAGAAGGATCTCGGCCAGACCGCTCATGCTGATGCCGCCGATGCCGATAAAATGTACGTGAACAGGTGATTCAAAATTTATCTGATACATAGTGAAACGCAGCCTTTCTTAATGGATTTATTGTATTTCTTCTATATTATATCTTATTTATAAGAAAAAGCAACGAAAGCGTAGTACGCACGATAAGGGATTTGTGAAACTAGACAAAAAATAAGATGCGTAAATGTAAAAAATGCCGAATGAAATAGTACAACCCTTTTATGAAATTGAAAAAAACGTCATAAAATGTAAAAAAACGAGGAATATTTTTGGTGAAAAATGTTCACTATTTACAAAAGGTGTGCTATAATAAGTCCATCATAACATTCATATGTTGCAGCAAGAGGTGATAGCGTGATTAAAAAAGAAATGATTGCCATGCTTTTAGCTGGCGGACAGGGGAGCCGATTAGGGGTGCTCACCGCAAAGGTTGCCAAACCGGCAGTTGCCTTCGGCGGAAAGTACCGGATTATTGACTTCCCTTTGAGCAACTGTATCAATTCCGGCATCGATACAGTCGGAGTTTTGACGCAGTACCAGCCATTGCGATTAAACACACATATCGGAATCGGCATGCCCTGGGACCTGGACAGAAATAACGGAGGGGTGACGATTCTTTCACCTTATGAGAGGAGTGCCGGAAGCGACTGGTACTCCGGAACAGCGAATGCGATCTATCAGAACATTGACTACATTGACAATTACAATCCGGAATATGTACTGATCCTGTCGGGAGACCATATTTACAAGATGGATTACGAAGTGATGCTGGATTACCACAAGGAGAACAACGCGGCAGTGACCATTGCCTGTATGCCGGTTCCGTGGGAAGAGGCCAGCCGCTTCGGTGTGGTGGTGACAGACGACAAGGGCCAGGTAAAAGAGTTCGAAGAGAAGCCGGCCAATCCAAGAAGTAATCTGGCTTCTATGGGAATCTACATATTTACATGGAAAGTATTGAGAGAAGCGCTGATTAAGATGCGTTCCGTTCCTGGCTGTGATTTTGGAAAACATATTCTTCCGGAATGTCTGGAAAACGGCGAGCGGTTATTCGCCTATGAGTATAACGGCTACTGGAAGGATGTAGGAACGCTTGGTTCCTACTGGGAAGCAAATATGGAGCTCATCGATATTATTCCGGAGTTCAATCTCTATGAGGAATTCTGGAAGATTTATACGAAGAGTGATGCAGTACCGCCGCTTTATGTATCAGAAGACGGATTTATTGAGCGGAGTATTGTATGCGGTAATTCCGATATTGAAGGTACGGTCATCAATTCCGCGCTGGGCGCAGGGGTTCATGTGTGCAAGGGAGCGGTGGTGAAGGATTCCATCATTATGAAGAATACCGTCATCGGAGCCGGAAGTCAGGTGAACAAGTCTATCATTGCAGAAGATGTGGCGGTCGGTGAGAACTGCGAACTGGGTGTGGGGGAGGATATCCCCAATAAGGTGAATCCGAAAGTATATTCCTACGGTCTTGTGACCATCGGAGAAAATACGGTCATTCCGTCGAATGTGAAGATCGGTCTGAATACAGCGATTTCCGGCGTTACAGAAGAAAGCGATTATCCGGATGGCATCCTTGCCAGCGGTGAGACATTGATTAAGGCAGGTGAACGGGTATGAGAGCAATCGGACTTATATTAGCGGGCGGAAATAACCACAGAATGAAGGAGCTGTCCACAAAGCGGGCCATCGCAGCCATGCCGGTGGCAGGCAGTTACCGGAGTATTGACTTTGCACTGAGCAATATGTCAAATTCCCATGTACAGAAAGTTGCAGTGCTGACCCAGTACAATTCCCGTTCCCTGAACGAGCATCTGAGTTCTTCCAAATGGTGGAATTTCGGACGGAAGCAGGGGGGGCTTTATCTCTTCACTCCCATGGTGACAGCGGAGAATAATTCCTGGTACCGGGGCACGGCGGACGCCATCTGGCAGAACCTGGACTGGCTGAAACAAAGCCATGAGCCCTATGTAGTCATCGCATCCGGCGACGGTGTGTATAAGCTGGACTACGGCAAGGTGCTGGAATATCACATTGAGAAAAAAGCAGATATTACCGTTGTCTGCAAGGAGATGGCAGCGGGAACGGATATGAGCCGGTTCGGTGCCGTGAAGGCGGATGACAATGGCAGAGTCATTGATTTTGAAGAAAAGCCCATGGCCACGGACGCCCATATGGTCTCATGTGGTATTTACATTATCCGCAGGCGTCAGCTCATTGAACTGATTGAAAAATGTGCAGAGGAAGACCGTTACGATTTCGTAAGGGATATTCTGATCCGGTATAAGAACATCAAGCGGATTTATTCGTACAAGCTTGATACCTACTGGAACAGTATTTCTTCCGTAGATGCCTATTATCAGACCAATATGGATTTCCTGAAGGCAGATGTGAGAAAGCATTTTCTGAAGGACTATCCGGAAATATATTCCAGAGTACTGGATCTTCCCCCGGCAAAATACAATGCCGGTTCCAATGTGAAGAACAGTCTGGTAGCCAGTGGATGTATTATCAACGGCACAGTGGAGAAC
>CAVCTH010000133.1:0-5803 GCA_963604695.1 Clostridiales bacterium
GGCTCAATATTAATTACTCCGTTAAACGCAATCTCTTTATATGATGTCTATGACGCAGTTGCTGACCCATCTGATTCATTGCTTAATTTCTGTACATTACCAAATGAATGTTCAACTACTGATGTAGCAATTCAGAATACTATTAGACTTCATTTTGAATCTTACAAAAAAGAAATGTTTGAGAAAATGAAAAAATGTACTGTTGCAGATATATACAATCGCATATGCACCGCACTAAAATCTTGACAACGTTTTCTGCTCGTTTATAAGCAGGTTCAGGGTTTATATTATAGGACAGAGAAAGGGGAAAAGGAAGTTTGGGTGCTACATATGTGATGAGTGACATTCACGGAAACTACAATGCTTATATGGAAATGCTGAAAAAAATCCAGTTTGGTGATGACGATATACTCTATATCCTCGGTGATATTTTGGATCGCGGGCCGAACCCTATTCAGATCATTTTGGATGTGATGAAAAGGCCCAATGTGAAAGCGTTGGCCGGAAATCACTGTGTGATGGCCCTGGAGTGTCTTTCGTTTCTTCTGAAAGAAGTTACGCAGGAAAGTTTGGCGGATCTGGATAGCGAAATGTTTGGAAAACTTCTGAACTGGCGGCAGAATGGAGCTTCCACTACGCTCAAAGAATTTTTACAATGTGATAAGACCACGCAGCGGGAAATTCTTGCATTTATTTCAGAACTTGATGTATACGATGAAATTGAAGTTGCTGAAAAAACATTTATTTTAGTTCATGCTGGGCTGGGAAACTTTAGTCCTGAAAAACAGCTGTGGGAATATGAGCTGAATGAGCTGGTGTGGGACAGGCCGGATTATGAAAAAATGTATTTTAAGGATAAATACGTGATTACCGGTCATACACCTACGATGGCTATTGAAAGTAATCCGCGGCCAGGTTATATCTATCAGGCGAATCATCATATTGCAATTGATTGTGGCTGTAGTTTCCCTGGAGGAAGACTTGCATGCCTGCGTCTGGATGATATGAAAGAATTTTATGTAGAAGGCATGAACCCCGCATAAAAAACTTCAACCGTCAGGTATCCCCCCTGCAATATAAGTGCGCTGTATGATTTCATACGAGCCTTATATGCAGGGGTGTTCCTGACGACCAATAGCCCTTATATGCAGGGGAGCGCCTGACGGCCAACAGCCTTATATGCAGGGATGTTCCTGACGGCCATCTATGCCTCTTTTTCTCTTGCCAGGTTTTTATAAGCGGTACTGAGCATCAGCTTAATACGGTTCAGCTGATTGACTTCACTTGCGCCCGGATCGTAGTCGATAGCGACAATGTTGGAATCCGGATGACGGTGCCGCAGCTCTTTGATAACTCCCTTACCTACAATATGGTTCGGCAGGCAGGCGAACGGCTGGGTGCAGACGATGTTCGGCGTATCATTTTCGATGAGCTCCAGCATCTCTGCGGTCAGGAACCATCCCTCACCGGTCTGGTTTCCAAGAGATACGATCTCGGATGCCATATCTGCCATATGGTCGATATTGGAAGCCGGAGAGAAGTGGGTACTCTTTCGGAGTGCCTTGTCTGCCGGGCTCCGGAAGAATTCCAGTGCTTTGATTCCCAGGCGGCCCATGCGGGCAGTCATTTTCTTCTTGCCCAGGTACTGTGCCTTGAACTCGGTGTTCTTGAAGCAGTAGAGCAGGAAGTCCATCAGATCAGGGACAACAGCCTCGGCGCCTTCAGACTCCAGCAGATCTACCAGGCCGTTATTAGCGGACGGAGAGAATTTAACAAGAATCTCGCCGACGATGCCGACGCGGGGTTTCTGCTCCTCCGTTACAAGGATATGGTCAAATTCGTCTACGATCTGGTTACACAGCTGTTTGAAGCCTCTCCAGGTCGGATGTTTCTGCATGAGAAATGCCTTGCAGCGCCCATTGAGCCGTTCGTAAGTCTTATTGGTCTCGCCCGGAACCAGCTCATAAGGACGGGTATGATAGACAACCTTCATGAAGAGATCGCCAAATACCAGGGCGTACAGTCCCTTGAACAGCATTTCCGGTGTGTATTTGAATCCCGGGTTCTTCTCCAGTCCGCTTAAGTTGATGGAGATAACCGGAATATCCGGGTGTCCTGCTTTTTCCAGTGCGCGGCGGATAAAGCCGATGTAGTTGGATGCACGGCAGCCGCCTCCGGTCTGGGAAATGAGGATCGCTGTTCTGGTCAGGTCATATTTTCCGGATAAAACTGCTTCCATAATCTGTCCGATGACTAAGAGGGACGGATAGCAGGCGTCATTATTTACATATTTCAATCCAAGATCTACCGCGGTACGGTCTGCGCGTGGCAGCACGTCGATCTTATATCCGCAGGAACGGAATGCAGCTTCCAGCAGATTGAAATGAATCGGTGACATATCCGGGCAGAGGATGGTGTATTCCTTCCGCATTTCCTCAGTGAAAATCACACGTTTGTAAGCGGAGGAAACAACGGTTCTCTTTTCATGGTTCTTTTCACGGACACGGATGGCAGCCAGCAGGGAGCGGACACGGATACGTGCGGCACCCAGGTTGTTGACCTCATCGATCTTCAGGCAGGTGTAGATCTTACCGGAATTGGTAAGTATCTCGTTGACCTGATCAGTGGTAACGGCGTCCAGACCGCAGCCGAAGGAGTTGAGCTGGATCAGATCCAGATCGTCTCTGGTCTTTACAAAATCAGCAGCGGCGTACAGACGGGAATGGTACATCCACTGGTCCATGACGCGGAGCGGGCGGTCTTCCTCATGAATGTGGGAGACGCTGTCCTCGGTGAGCACGGCCATACCATAGCTGTTGATCAGTTCCGGAATACCGTGGTTGATCTCATTATCCACGTGATATGGACGGCCAGCCAGAACAATACCATGGGCATGATGCTCCTCGATCCATTTGAGGGTTTCCTCACCCTTCTTACAGATATCCAGTCTTGCCTGGCGGAGCTCTTCCCATGCGGCTTTGGCCGCATCGGTAATTTCCTGAGCAGTCATGCCTTTCTCACCGGAAAATTCTTCGATCAGACGGTTGGTCATGATCTCCAGGCTTTCAAAACTTAAGAACGGGTTCCGGAAATCATAACGGCCGGATTTCAGTTCTTCCATGTTATTTTTAATATTTTCCGCATAGGAAGTAACAATCGGGCAGTTGTAGTGATTGTTGGCATCCTTGAACTCCGAGCGCTCATAGGGAACACAGGGATAGAAAATAAACGGAATGTTGTGCTGCAGGAGCCATTTTACATGTCCGTGGGCCAGTTTTGCCGGGTAGCACTCGGACTCGCTGGGGATGGATTCGATACCCTGCTCATAAAGTTCGTGAGTGGACATAGGAGAAAGAACAACCCGGTATTTTAATTTCGTAAAGAAGGTAAACCAGAACGGATAGTTCTCATACATGTTCAGTACACGCGGGATACCGACCAGTCCACGTGCGGCCTCTTCATCACTGAGCGGTTCATAGGAGAAGAGACGCTCATTTTTATAAGCAAACAGGTTCGGAGCCGGATTTTTCTTCTTCTCTTTTCCGAGACCACGCTCACAGCGGTTACCGGAAATATAGCGGCGGCCGTCGGAGAATTTGTTGATAGTCAGACGGCAGTTGTTGGTACATCCGTGACATTTGGTCATGGATGTGGAATACTGCAGTTCTTCCATCTGCTCTTTGGTGAGCATGGTGGTCTCCTGACCTTCATAGCGCTCTCTTGCAATCAGGGCAGCACCAAAAGCTCCCATGATACCGGCGATATCCGGGCGGGTAACCTGACAGTCTGCGATTTTTTCCAGGCTTCGCAGAACTGCATTATTATAGAAGGTACCGCCCTGTACGACGATGTTCTTTCCGAGGGAAGAGGCATCGGATACTTTGATAACCTTGAACAGCGCGTTTTTAATAACAGAGTAAGCAAGTCCGGCGGAAATATCGTCGACACCGGCGCCTTCCTTCTGGGCCTGTTTTACACGGGAGTTCATAAATACGGTACAGCGGGTTCCCAGATCGATAGGGTTCTTTGCGAACAGAGCAGCCTGAGCAAAATCCTGAATGGAAAGGTTCAGGGATTTGGCAAAGGTCTCGATGAAGGAACCGCAGCCGGAGGAACATGCCTCGTTCAGCTGTACATTGTCAACCGTATGGTTTTTAATGCGGATACATTTCATATCCTGTCCGCCGATATCCAGAATGCAGTCTACATCCGGATCGAAGAACTGAGCAGCATAGTAATGAGAAATCGTCTCAACTTCGCCCTCGTCGAGCATAAGAGCTGCCTTCACCAGTGCCTCGCCGTATCCGGTTGAGCAGGAGCGGACAATGTGCGCTTTTTTCGGAAGCTTGGAGAAAAGGTCTTTCAGTGCTTCCAGCGTAATATGTAAGGTACTTCCATTATTATTATGGTAGAAAGAGTACAGAAGAGATCCATCCTCGCCTACCAGAGCAATCTTGGTAGTAGTGGAACCGGCGTCGATACCGAGGAAGCAGTTGCCCTCGTAGGTGGCCAGATCTTTTTTCACTACCTTAGCCTGAGCATGACGCTCACTGAACTCATCAAATTCCTTCTGATCGTGGAACAGCGGGTCCAGACGCTGCACCTCAAATGCGATCTGAATCTTGGAGTGCAGGCGTTTGATCATGTCCTCTGCAGAGACTGCCTTTTCCTTCTTGGAGAGAAGTGCAGATCCGGAAGCTGCAAACAGGTGGGAGAACTGCGGGATAATCGTGTGCTCCTCATCCAGCTTCAGGGTACGGATAAAGCATTCGCGAAGTTCGGAGAGGAAGTGAAGCGGTCCTCCCAGGAATGCTACATGGCCGCGGATCGGTTTACCGCAGGCCAGGCCGCTGATGGTCTGGTTGACCACTGCCTGGAAAATGGAGGCAGACAGGTCTTCCTTGGTAGCGCCTTCGTTGATGAGAGGCTGAATATCCGTCTTTGCAAATACACCGCAGCGGGCTGCGATGGAATACAGAGAGTGATAGTGCTTTGCATATTCATTTAATCCAGTAGCGTCGGTCTGCAGAAGGGAAGCCATCTGGTCAATGAAGGAACCGGTACCTCCGGCACAGATGCCGTTCATACGCTGTTCCACGTTGCCGCCTTCAAAATAAATGATTTTGGCATCCTCACCCCCAAGCTCAATGGCCACGTCCGTCTTTGGTGCATAGGTCTGCAGCGATTCGGCAACGGCTACCACCTCCTGGACGAAAGGAACGTCCAGATACTGAGCAAGGGTAAGTCCGCCGGAACCGGTGATCACCGGGTACATATCAATAGGACCCAAAGCCTTTACTGCCTTTTCCAGCAGCTGGGCCAGGGTCTCCTGAATATTGGCAAAATGCCGTTCATAATCTGAAAATAAAAATTTGTTTTCGTCGTCCAGCACCGCAATCTTTACGGTAGTGGATCCAATGTCAATTCCAAGTCTGTAACATTTGTTCATAAAATCATTCCTGTTCCTGGCGGGATATCCGCCTTAAGTCTGCTTTTTCCTTAGTCTAAAACATGCTACATTATATTGGAAGAGAGCGGGAAAGTCCATAAATTTTTTGTAAAGATTCTGTACGCGTTGACAAACATACGCCAAAAAATTATAATGTTTTTTATCATAAGGCAGAAGATTCGGGTCTTCGACACTTTATCAAACTTAAAATCCCTACAGCCCGCAGAAATGCGGTATTTTTTTGTCAAATTTTATCATTTTCTTTGTTGTACGGGGTTGTATTTTATTTTGAACTATGTTATAATAGGGCATGAAACTCAATTATGACAGAAAATCCAAGGATCCCACCTATTT
>CAVCTH010000134.1:0-5763 GCA_963604695.1 Clostridiales bacterium
CAATACAGGTGTACAGCTGAAAGGAAGAAAACTCCGTGCCGCGCAGATTGTCTGCATGGAATCAGAGGAAGCAGGCACTTTTGAAACCGCACAGGAATTCTGTAAAAAAATGTGTACAGATCCGATTTTCCCGGAGTTCCCGGTGTACGGAAGCAACAACTGGTATTATGCTTACGGTGACAGCTCAGAGAGTGAGATCTTAAGCGATACGGATTACATCCTGAAACTGACGGAAGGGGTAAAAAATCCTCCATTCATGGTTATTGATGACTGCTGGCAGGAGCATCACCGCCTGGATGAATACAATGGCGGACCATGGACAAAAGGAAATGCCAGATTCCCGGATATGAAGGGGCTTGCACAGAAGCTGGTGGAGAAGGGCGTTCGTCCCGGAATCTGGGTACGTCTGCTTCTTAATGAGGATGAGAAGATTCCGAAGGAGTGGAGAATTTCCTTCAATGACTGCCTTGATCCGTCCCACCCGGATGCACTTTCCTATATCCGTAAAGATATCGAGCGGATCTGTGACTGGGGATATGCGCTGATCAAACATGATTTTTCTACCTTTGATCTCTTTGGAAAATGGGGCTTTGAGGCGAATCTGAGAGATAATACAATGGAGAAATGGCATTTTTATGACCAGACAAAAACCAGCGCAGAGATCGTAAAGATGCTTTATCAGGAAGTTTATGATGCTTCCCGCAGCAACAACGCAGTGATCATCGGCTGCAACACCATCGGACATCTTGGCGCGGGCCTGATGCAGCTGAACCGGACCGGTGACGATACCAGCGGACGAATTTGGGAACGTACCAGAAGAATGGGCGTCAATACACTGGCATTCCGCCTTCCGCAGCACAATACGTTTTATCATATTGATGCAGACTGTGTCGGCATTTTCGGAATGATCCCATGGGAGAAAAACCGCCAGTGGGCAGATGTTCTTGCAAAGAGCGGCACGCCACTGTTTGTATCTGCAAAACCTGGTGTCCTGAACCCGGAAGAATTTGAGGAGCTGCATCAGATCATGCTGGCTGCTTCCGAACAGAAAGAGCATTTTGTTCCGCTTGACTGGGAAGAGATTGATTGCCCGGAAGTATGGGGAGAAAACGGCGAGACAGTTACTTACGACTGGTACGATGATGAAGGTCCGACCATGGATGCGTCTGTAGAATATTACAACGCAAAGGTCGTTGTTCCGTAAAATCCAAAGATAAACTTAGCAATCCAGAAGATCCTCGGCATGATGATATTTTTCCCGGTATTGACTGGGCGTCATGCCGGTTTCTTTTTTGAAGGTACGGGAGAAGGCAAAGGGATTCTGATACCCGCAGGAAGTTGCGATATTGGCAATGGGGATATCCGTGATCGTCAGAAGTTCCCTGGCATTGATGATCCTGGCTGAAATCAGGAAAGCCTGGGGCGTGGTTCCAAGATGTTTTCTGAAAAGTCCGTAAAGGTGGCTGCGGCTGATGTGAAGGTAATCTGCAACATCTGTCACTGTGATATCCAGAAACGGACTTTTTTTGATGTAATCCACAGCCTGGGTAATATAAAAATTCTCATTGGATTCCATGGTTGTATAAGAGGCATGAAACTCTTCTTCCAGCATGGCTATGATCCGGTAAAGGCTGCTCTGGATGTAAGCTTCGTTGGAAGGTGTCAGCTGGGGATGGGTCATCATTTCACGGATCGTTTCCGCATAGGGAATTACAGAAGTAAGCTGCTGGACCGGATTTTTCAGGGTAAGATGGCAGTGTTCGGAAAGTGCGGCAGCATTTTCTCCGTTAAAACAGATCCAGGTATAGGTCCAGGGATCGGAAGGCTCCGCTTTATAAAGCGTGCTGACAACCGGGGGGATAAAGAAGCACTGTCCGGCTTTCAGGGTATATTTCCGGTTATCCATATAAAAATAGCCCTGTCCTTTCAGAACAAAATGTACGGTATAATAGCGGCGCACACCAGGGCCGTAGGACTGATCCGGCGTACATTTTTCCCAGCCGCAGGAGATCAGATGAAGTTCCTTTGATGAAGTTTTCCGGTTCATGACCTGCTTGTCTTCCATGGGAGTTTCCTGCCTTTCGATTCATGGTTATAAGATAATATCAGTTTAAAATATTTGAGCAGCGGTGTAAAGGATTTTGTATGCCCGCTATCACTGTCTTGTCAGTTGTCATTTTATTGTCAAAGAAAAAGGTTTACCATTGGGGAAAATATCGTTATAATAGGAGAAAATGCAAGAAGGGAGAAACGATATGGCATATTTAGGCGAAGAGATCAAAAAGCTGGGTTTTGGTCTTATGAGACTTCCGCAGAAATCAGAAGGTGTGATCGATGTGGAGCAGACAAAGGTGATGGTAGATAAATTCCTGGAAGCCGGATTTACTTACTTTGATACGGCATGGGCTTATGCAGGAAGCGAGGACGCGATCCGCGAGGCACTGGTAGAGCGTTACCCGAGAGAAAAATATCAGCTGGCAACCAAGATGGCAGCCTGGATCAACTGCAAGACAAGGGATGAAGCGATCGCACAGTTTCAGACATCTCTGGAGAGAACGAAGGCAGGATATTTCGATTTCTATCTTCTCCACAATCTTGGAGAGCACAGAACGAAATATTTTGATGAGTACGGTTTATGGGACTGGATCCATGAGCAGAAAGAGGCTGGTCTGATCAAACATGCAGGCTTTTCTTTCCATTCCACACCGGAAGAACTGGAAGCGATCCTTACCGCACATCCGGAGATGGAATTTGTACAGCTGCAGATCAACTATGCAGACTGGGAAAACCCGGCGATCCAGTCAAGAGCCTGCTATGAAGTGGCAAGAAAACACGGCAAACCGGTAATTATCATGGAGCCTGTAAAGGGCGGCATGCTGGCAACTCCGCCGGAATCCGTGGAAAAGATCTTAAAGGCAGCAGAGCCGGAAGCTTCCACAGCATCCTGGGCGATCCGTTTTGCGGCGAATCTGGAAGGCGTGATCACCGTACTTTCCGGAATGAGCAACATTGCACAGATGGAGGATAACCTTTCCTTCATGAAGGACTTTGATGGTCTGACAGAGAGTGAAAAGGAGACGCTGGATAAGGCAAGAGAGGCTATGGCTAAAATTCCGCTGATCCCATGTACAACCTGCAATTACTGTGCAAAGGTCTGCCCGATGGAGATCGGAATTTCCGGTTCCTTTACAGCAATGAATTATCTGACACTGTACGGAAATAAAGCAGCAGCTGATCATCAGGAGGAATGGCTGGTAGTCAAGCATGGAAGAAAACGCGCAGATGAGTGCGTAAAATGTGGACAGTGCGAGGAAGTCTGTCCGCAGCATATTTCCATCCGCGAGGAGCTGGAAAGGGTCAGCGAGACTTTTTGTAAAAAAAAGAACTGATTCCGCCGGAAGCGAATCAGGGTAAGGGGAGAGTTTTAAAATGGAAAAATTCAAAGCATTTCTGAAACGGAAGGATATCGAGATCTCCCTGAAGAGATACGGTATTGATGCGCTGGGAGCCATGGCACAGGGACTTTTCTGTTCCCTTCTGATCGGTACGATCATCAATACCCTTGGCACACAGTTCCACATCCCGTTTCTGACTATGGCAGTTGCCACAGTTAATGACACCCAGTATACAGTCGGTTCTCTGGCATCTGCCATGAGCGGACCTGCCATGGCAGTGGCGATCGGTTACGCCCTGCATTGTCCGCCGCTGGTATTGTTTTCACTGATCACCGTTGGTTTTGCATCCAATGCGCTTGGTGGAGCAGGAGGCCCGCTGGCTGTACTTTTCGTTGCCATTGTTGCGGCGGAGATCGGTAAGGCAGTTTCCAAGGAGACGAAGATCGACATTCTTGTGACACCGCTTGTTACCATCGGTGTCGGTGTCGGACTTTCTGCATGGTGGGCACCGGCCCTTGGAAAGGCTGCCATGAAGGTAGGAAGCATTATCATGTGGGCAACGGATCTGCAGCCGTTCTTTATGGGAATCCTGGTTTCCGTATTTGTGGGAATCGCACTGACGCTGCCGATCTCCTCAGCTGCGATCTGTGCAGCACTGGGACTTACAGGTCTGGCCGGCGGTGCCGCAGTAGCAGGCTGCTGTGCACAGATGGTAGGTTTTGCAGTGATGTCCTTTAAGGAAAACAAATGGGGCGGCCTGGTATCCCAGGGGATTGGAACTTCCATGCTCCAGATGGGAAATATCGTCAGAAATCCAAGGATCTGGATCGCGCCGATCGTAACATCCGCGATCACAGGGCCGATCGCGACCTGTCTCTTTAAACTGCAGATGAACGGAACCGCCGTATCATCAGGGATGGGTACCTGCGGTTTTGTAGGACAGATCGGTGTGTATACAGGATGGATGAATGATATTGCAGAAGGAAGCAAGAAGGCAGTCACCGGAATGGACTGGGCAGGACTGATTCTGATATCCTTCGTTCTCCCGGCAGTTCTCTGCCCGCTCATCAATATGTTTGTACGTAAGCTTGGATGGGTGAAGGATGGAGATATGACACTGTTATAAGTGGGAATTCAAATAAAAAAGAGTATCGCAGAAGCTTATCAGGAATGAGATAAAGCTTGGCGATGCTCTTTTTTGTACAGAATGGCTGCTTATGCCACATGGGACCCATTGGCATTACTTTGCTCCAGCCCACAGGCCTTCGCATATTCATGGAGTTTCTCCTTCGCGGTGTAATTCAGATTCTGTGGAACCTGGATCTGGATGGTTACGTACTGATCTCCGCGGACAGACGGATTCTTCATGGAAACAATACCTTTGCCTCTCAGACGGATCCTGGAACCGGACTGCATGCCTTCACGGATCTTGCAGACCACATTTCCGTAGAGCGTAGGAACGGTAGCTTCCCCGCCGAATACAGCCGTTGTATACGGAATGGAAACAGTGGTGTAAACATCAGAACCTTTCCGCTCGTATCCGGGGCGTGTTCCCACCGTAACCTTCAAAAGCAGGTCGCCAGGCTCGCCGCCGCCGGTTCCGGGCATACCCTTGCCCTTCAGACGGATGCTCTTGCCGGTGTCGATACCTGCCGGAATGTGCACCTGAAGCGTCTGTGGTGCACCGGAACTTCCGTCCGGGCTGGACAGAGAAATCCTCTTATCTGCACCAAAGGCTGCCTCATCGAAGGTTACGTTGATGCTGGCCTTCACATCAGAGCCCTTCTGGGAGAAATTCTGCTGGTGGAAGCCGCCGCCACTGTGGAACCCACTTCCGCCGAATCCGCTGTGGAAACCGCCACCGTTACCGGTAAAGTGCTCATAAGCGCCATTGCCACCGAAACCGTGGCTTCCGCTATGGCTGCCATGGAACATATTTCCGAAGATATCTCCAAAAATATCATCCATATCTTCACCATTGAAGTGAAATTCCTGGTAGCTGCCATTGGTTCCGCCATGAAATCCGCCGAAGCCGCCCGTACCGGCACCGGCTCCCGCGCCCGGATCAGCCCCTGCCTCAAAAGCAGCATGGCCAAACTGGTCATACAGCTTCTTCTTCTCAGGGTTACTGAGGATGTCGTAGGCTTCGTTTACTTCTTTAAATCTATCTGCAGCCTCCGGATTGTTGGAATTGGTATCTGGATGATATTTCTTTGCCAGCTTACGGTATGCTTTCTTAATTGTCTTTTCATCTGCGTTCCGGTCAATGCCAAGAACGTCGTAATAATCTCTTTTTACAGACATGGTATTCACCTTCCCTTTTAATTGTTCTATTTGTAATATAACACCACGAACTAAGGCTGTCAAG
>CAVCTH010000135.1:0-5697 GCA_963604695.1 Clostridiales bacterium
AATATTCTCCGTGCGGGTATGAAAAAAGCAGTAGAAGAGTATGAACAACTATAAGCAATAGCGGAAAGGAGCCATTATGGCAACTGATAAAGAACAGGTAAAAGAGTTTTTAGACATTGCATCCGGACAGGTACAGAAATGGATCGACAGCATTGATGTTGATGCACTTTCTGCAGCAAAAAAACTGATCCTTGATGCTGAGGCAAACAACAATCGTGTACACGTAACCGGTATCGGCAAACCTGCACATGTAGCAGGCTACATTGCATCCCTTCTTTCCAGTACCGGAACTCCGGCTTACGAGCTGCACGGAACTGAGGCTGTACACGGAAGTTCAGGACAGGTTCGCCCGGGTGATGTAGTTATCGCAATCTCCAACAGCGGTGAGACCATGGAACTGAAAGCAACGGTAGAGACCCTGAAGAGAAATGGTGCAAAGATCATTTCCGTAACCCGTTCTGCAGAGTCCTGGCTTGGAAAAGCAGGCGACGTTGCACTGGTTGCAGGCGTTGAGCAGGAAGGCGATTCCATGAACAAACCGCCTCGCGCATCCATCCTGGTTGAGATCATGATGCTTCAGACCTTAAGCGTTCTGCTGCAGAATGAGAAGAATCTGACTCCGGAAATCTATGTTACCTGGCATCCAGGCGGATCTCTTGGAAAGAGCATCAGAGAAGGAGAGAAATAAATCATGATGAAAATGGAAGGCATTATCACCCCGATCGTTACCCCGTTCCATCGTGACGCGGAGCAGAGCATTAACTACGAAGCAACCGAGAGACTCATCAACCACCTGATCGAGCATGGCGTAAACGGTATTTTCATTCTTGGAAGTAACGGTGAGTTCCATGTAATCGACGAGGATGAGAAGATTGAGATGACCAAAAAGGTTGTTGAGATCGTAAATAAGAGAGTACCGGTATACGTAGGAACCGGATGCTGCTCTACCAAGGCTACCATTCGTCTGTCCAAGGCTGTAGAGGCTGCTGGTGCTGACGCTCTGTCTGTCATCACTCCGTACTTCCTGAAACCGACCAATGAGAACCTGTACGCTCATTACAAAGCAGTTGCTGAGAGTGTTAATATCCCGATCGTTCTTTACAACATCCCGAAGGCTACCGGCTGCCCGCTGGATCCGGAACTGGTAGATCGTCTGGCTGATTTCGAGAATATTCAGGGTATCAAAGACTCTAGCGGAGAGCTTGACAGACTGCAGGCATATGCTGAGATCAGCAAACGCAAAGATCTGCAGCTTCTGGTTGGAAGCGATTCCAAGATCTCCTATGCATACGGCCTGGGCGCTACCGGTGCAGTTGCAGGAACCAGTAACGTTATCGTTGACACTCTGGTAGGCCTGGATAAGGCTCTGAGAGCTGGCGAGACTGAGAAAGCTGAGAAACTTCAGAAAGACATCGATGTTCTTCGTGGCGTGCTGAAACTTGGTACCGTTCCGAGCGTTATGAAACGTGCAACCGAGCTGGCTGGCATCGCTGAGATCGGTCCGGCAAGACTTCCGGTTCAGGAGCTGACTGCTGAGGACGACGAGAAGATCAAAGAAATGCTGAAATACTACGGCCTTTATAAATAAGTAGAAATAAAAAGGAAGAATAACATGGGCGAATATACAATTGAAGAAGACCGCGTAAAACTGACACTGTACACCGCAGGAAATCTGTGTCTGACTCTGATTCTGATGTTTATCTGTGCAGAGTTTATGAACCGTGTATTTTATCTGGGTGTATTCTTAGGGGCTACAGGAATCTGGTTCTCCGTGAAGTATATGTTCCGTTATGGAAAAAAACTGACGCAGAACATTCCGGTCTGCACATTTAAGAAAAAAGAGCTCGTGATCTATTCTCTTCCCCGCGGTCCTGTAACCATGCAGTACCGCAAAATCAAGGAAGTCAAAGTACTTCGTGACCATAAGTCTGTTAAACTGTTTTTTGCATCAGATGAAGTGACGCATCCGTCAGGATGGAACTATGTGGGTGTCGTCTGGCCGTTCCGTAAACAGGAGCTGGCTGAGACCGAAGCGCGCGTAGTGGAAGTTATGAAAAAGCATAATCTGAATGTAAATGTTGTGGATAAGAAATAAGAGGAGGATGTTAATTATGCAGAAAGTGGAAATTACAAAGAGACTCGCTGACACTGGCGCCTTGGCCATCGTTCGTGTTCAGACTGTAGAGAGAGGATATGAGATCGCAGAAGGCTGTCTGGCTGGTGGAATCGATTGTTTGGAGATCAGCTACACCCTTTCAAACGCCGGAGAGGTAATCGCTGCCCTTCGTGAGAAATTCGGTGACAAACTGGTTGTTGGTGCTGGTACTGTCCTGGATCCGGAGACTGCAAGACATGCAATTCTGTCCGGGGCACAGTTTATCATCGCTCCGAACCTGAGTACAGAAGTTGCAAAAGTCTGCAACCGTTATCAGATTCCGTATGCACCGGGCTGCACAAGCATCACAGAGGCTATTACCGGACTGGAGTATGGTGCTGCATTCATCAAAGCATTCCCGATCTCTGATTTCTATGGCCCGAAGATGGTGTCTGTATTCAAGACCCCGACTCCCTTCATGCCGATTCTGGCATCTGGCGGAATCACTCTGGACAACCTGAGCGATTATGTGAAGAGAGGTGTAGATTGCTGTGGATTCGGAGGACTGTTAACCAAGGGTACTTCTGAGGATATTGCTGCTAACGCAAAACAGATCAAGACGATCATCGACGAGACTCGTGCATCTATGAAATAAGTCCTGATTACAGGAAACAGGAAGTCCCCTGACGGCTTTTGCTGGCAGGGGATTTCTTTTTCCGGGAAAATGTGATAGACTGCTGTGAGAAAGTGAAGAGGAGGAACCGGTTATGGGAAAAGTATCATATGGAAAGCTGGTCATCATCGGAGCCGGAAATGTAGGAAGTGCGATCCTGAATTCTGTGCTTCGGATGAACATTCTGGACGACATTGTAATGGTAAACCGCAATCAGAAGAAAGCGCTGGGAGAGGTGCTGGATGCCAGCCATACGACGGCATTTGCCTACAGTGCCAATGCAGATATCCGGGTCGGCGGTTATGAGGAGTGTGCGGATGCACAGATTATCGTGATTACGGCAGGTCCCAGCATTCAGCCGGGCAATTCCAGAGACCGGATGGTACTTCTGGAGAAAAATGTCAGCGTCATGAACGACATTATGGAACAGATCACCCGTTATACGAGAGAAGCGATTATTATTGTCGTATCCAACCCGCTGGATATTCTGACCTATATTGCACAGAAGAAATTTAACTACCCGGCCAATAAGATTTTCGGAACCGGAACGCTTTTGGACACCGCACGCTTTAATAAAATGCTGGGCGATCTCTGCGGTGTGGACGCTAAAAATGTAACGGGATTTGTACTGGGCGAGCATGGCTCCACGTCCTTTATTCCGTGGAACACCGTAAATATCGTGGGCGTGCCCTTTGATCAGCTGAAAGAGCAGTTTGATCTGGAAGAACAGCCGGATAAGGAAAAACTTCTACATGACACCAAGGTCATCGGACTGGATATTGTGGAGCTGAAAGGCTATACAAGCTCCGGCGTGGCGTTAAGTGCATGTCGTCTGATCGGAAGCATTGTGCGGAATGAAAAGTCAGTAGTGCCGGTATCCACAGTTTTGTCAGGACAGTACGGCATGACCGGCGTGGCGATGAGTCTTCCCTGCGTTATTTCCAAAAACGGC
Source organism: Clostridiales bacterium (assembly GCA_963604695.1). Classification (GTDB taxonomy): domain Bacteria; phylum Bacillota; class Clostridia; order Lachnospirales; family Lachnospiraceae; genus Hominiventricola. The sequence continues at coordinate 3,721 of CAVCTH010000135.1, forward strand.
ATTGACCGGGTACTGGAGCTTCCTCTGGATGAGACGGGCAAGAAGGATCTGCAGAACTGTTATGAGCATCTGCGGAAGGCCATTACCAGCGTTTATCCGGATGAGTTCTGAATAGTTACAAAAAGGAGACCTGAACATGAATCTACTGAAAAAAATCACTGATTTTGTAAGCCGTTATATGGCGGCTATCGTTATTCTTATGGCACTGGTTGCATTATTTGCGCCGTCTTCTGTCAGCTTCATTAAGACGAGCTATGTCAATACTCTGCTTGGCATTGTCATGTTCGGTATGGGGCTTACCCTGAAACCGGATGATTTCAAAGTAGTCTTCAGCCGTCCGAAGGACGTTATCATCGGCTGTATTGCCCAGTTTACCATTATGCCGCTTCTGGCATTCGTACTGACCAAGCTGTTCCACTTGAGCCCGGAACTGGCAGTGGGTGTGATCCTGGTAGGTACCTGCCCGGGCGGAACTTCCTCCAACGTCATGACATACCTTTCCAAGGGGGATGTGGCACTGTCCGTAGGTATGACTTCCGTATCTACCATCCTTGCGCCATTCCTGACTCCGCTGCTTACCAAGCTGTATGCAGGACAGACCGTAGATGTCAATGTAGTGAGCATGTTCGTATCCATCATCAAAGTTGTGATTGTACCGATCCTGCTTGGCTTTGTCATCAATCATTTCTTTAAGAAGTTTACCGAGACGGTAGTAGAAATCCTTCCGCTGATCTCTACCACCGCAATCGTAGCCATTGTTGCAGCGGTTGTATCTGCGAACTCTTCAAAGATCATGACCTCCGGCCTTCTGATCATCGGTGTTGTCATTCTTCATAATGTACTTGGCTATGCACTTGGCTATGTCATCGGAAAAATCCTGAAGCTGGATGAGAGCAAATGCCGTGCAATTTCCATTGAGGTTGGTATGCAGAACTCCGGTCTGGCAACTTCCCTTGCAACTGTACATTTTGCACAGTATCCGCTGGCAACCATTCCGGGAGCAGTCTTCAGTGTATGGCACAACGTATCCGGAGCAATTCTGGCAAACTTTTTTGCAAGAACTGCGGAAAATAAGTAGAAATGCTGAAAAAATTCCGGTATAATGCCTTCTGGAGGATAAAAAATATTTTGGAAAGCATGCCATCTATGGCGGTATCGCAGGGTCTGCTGTTGCATGGGGCATCAAGAGAGGATTCTTCTCCAATGACGCCGGAAACGGTATGAGCCCGCTTATTTCCGCAACGACCGATACGTCCCATCCGGTAAAACAGGGTCTGGTACAGGCATTTTCCGTGTGCATTGACACACTGCTTGTCTGCACCTGCACCGGTATTTCCGTTCTGATGGCAGCTGCTGTTTTTACGTGAAAAATATTGACTTAAACCATGCTTCAAGGTATAAAATGTACTTATATCATGGGCAAAAGGAGGAAATAATACATGAGTTATTTAGGTGAAGACATTAAAAAACTTGGCTTTGGCCTCATGCGTCTGCCGCAGACTGAGAACGGCATTGACGTAGAGCAGACCAAAGAGATGGTAGACCTGTTTTTACAGGCAGGATTTACCTATTTTGATACGGCATGGGCTTATGCAGGTTCTGAGGATGCCATCCGCCAGGCACTGGTAGAGCGTTATCCGAGAGAGAGCTTCCAGCTGGCCACCAAGAATGCGGCATGGATCAACTGTAAGACAAAGGAAGAGGCATATGCACAGTTCGATACTTCCTTAAAACAGACCGGAGCAGGCTATTTTGATTTCTATCTGCTTCATAATCTGGGCGAGATGAGAACCGGATATTTTGACAAATTCGATATGTGGAACTGGGTACAGGAGAAGAAGAAAGCCGGACTGATCCGCCACGTAGGATTTTCCTTCCATTCCACACCGGAAGAGCTGGAAGAGATCTTAAACGCACATCCGGAGATGGAATTTGTACAACTGCAGATTAACTACGCAGACTGGGACAACCCGGCCG
>CAVCTH010000136.1:0-5690 GCA_963604695.1 Clostridiales bacterium
TTATTGAGGAGTACGGGCTTGCCGGAACGCCGGAGAGTGTGGCAGCGGACATGAACGCCATGATGGATGACCATTATCGGAGCGATATTCCGCTGAAACCGGGAGTAAAGGAATATCTGACAAAGTTAAAGGCAGCAGGAGTTCGCATGTGTGTGGCGTCTGCCACAGCGGAACCGCTCATGGAAGCATGCCTGGGCCGTCTGGGAGTGCTGGACGATTTTGAGTTTCTGCTGTCCTGCGAGACCGTAGGGGCAGGAAAGAAGCAGCCGGATGTGTATCTGGAATCCATAAGGCGGATGGGTGCACAGGCATCCGAGACCGCTGTCTATGAGGATGCCATCTATGCGGCAGAGACGGCAAAGCGGGCAGGATTTTACGTGGCAGGTGTTCAGGATGAGAGCACTGCAGGCTGCTGGGAACCGGAAGATCCGGAAAATCCGGACAGTGTGCGGATCAACTGCTGGGAGAAGATGAAACAGCTGGCAGATGAAGTGATAGAAGACTGGAATGCCGCGTCAGCGGAGCTGTAAAAGGAGGAGAAGTATATGACAAGTGTAGCAATTCAGGTACTGCCGGAGGCAGAAAACGATCAGGAACTTTGCAGAATGGTGGACGAGGTCATCGCTTATATTGCGAGTACCGGACTCCGCTATGAAGTAGGACCCTTTGAGACGACTATCGAGGGCGAGGATTACGACCAGCTCATGGACATTGTCAAGGAGTGCCAGCATGTGGCAGTCCGCGCAGGGGCGAAGAAGGTATCCGCTTACGTGAAAGTGGTATACCGTCCGGAAGGCGAGATCCTGTCCATCGACCAGAAAATTGGAAAATATAAGAACGGTAAATAAATTTATGCATGCATTTATTATGACCGCCGATAAGGCGCTGAAAAAATTAAAAGAGGGAAATGCGAAATATCTGAATGCGGAGACCAGCCGGGGAAATATTTCTCCGATGCTTCGGAAATATACGCATGAGAATGGGCAGCATCCTTATGCGATTATCATTACCTGTTCAGATTCCAGAGTCATTCCGGAGAGTATTTTCTCGGCGGGGTTAGGAGATCTCTTTGTAATCCGGGTGGCCGGAAATGTCATTGACGACCATCAGCTGGGCAGTATTGAGTATGCGGCGGACCATCTGGGCAGTCCGCTCATCGTAGTGCTGGGGCATACCTTCTGTGGAGCTGTGGATGCGGCTATCAATCATGATCCGCAGGGGTATATTAAATACATTACGGATGAGATTAAGCTGGCCATCGGGGAAGAGAAGGATGATTTTAAAGCCTGCTGCCTTAATGTACAGCGCAGCATTGACATGATCGAGCACAGTCTGGAAATCCATCAGATTGAGGAAGAAGGACTGAGGGTCGTTGGGGCTGTCTATCATATCGAAGATGGAAGGGTAGAATTTATTTAACAGGAAAACAGACACGATATAGAAATGGTTCCGGAGCTTATCGCCGGAACCATTTTTTCATGACGTCATAAATCTGTACCAGTTCGTCTTCCTGGATGATATAGGGCATCATGGTGTACATGCAAGTTAAGAACGGACGGCTGAAGACGCCGTACTCATAGGCAAACTGTTGGAAGCCTTCCAGCGTGGCCGGATCGTAGACGTCCACGCAGGTGCAGCCGCCCATAATGCGGACTTCCCGGATGCGGGGATCGGTAAAGCCGTCCATCTCCCGGCGGGAGATTTCCGTGATCCGGTGGATTTTGCTCATGTAATCTTCCCGCTCGAAGATTTCAATGCCTTTTAAGGCAACGGCGCAGGCCAGCGGATTTCCCATAAAGGTCGGTCCGTGCATGAGTGCTTTCCGGTCGTCGTCGCTGTAGAATGCGTCAAATACTTTCTGATTGGCAACGGTGACAGCGTGTCCGATATAACCTCCGGTCAGTGCTTTTCCCAGCACCAGAATATCAGGCAGTACTTCGTCAGCCACAAAACGATATCCGGTACGGCCAAATCCGGTAGCCACTTCATCAAAAATCAACAGCACATCATATTCTGTGCAGAGTTCTCTGGCACGTTTCAGAAATGCAAGATCATACATCCGCATGCCGCCTGCACCCTGCAGGAGCGGTTCCACGATAAAGCAGTTCAGCTGATCGTGGTAGCGTTCAAAGGCTTCTTCCAGAGCGGGGATTTCCGTAGGAATGTGGACAACCCCTTCTTTTTTATCAAAAGCGAAATGATAGTCTTCGTCGTCGCCCACCTCCATGGCTTTGAAGGTGTCACCATGATAGGCATGGTTGAGTGCCAGCACCAGCGGGCGCTTCCGGCCCTGATTGGTGTTGTACTGCAATGCCATTTTCAGGGATACTTCCACGGCAACGCTGCCGGAATCGGAGAAGAAACAGTAATTAAGGTCACCGGGGAGAAAACTCTCCAGTTTTTCGGAGAGCTTCTGCACCGGATCGTGAGTCAGTCCGCCCAGCATAACATGGCAGAAATGGTCGGCCTGTTCCTTAATGGCGGCGGTCAGTTCCGGGTGTTTGTAACCGTGGATCATGCACCACCAGGAGGAGACGGAATCAATGAGTTTTTGGTCTTCTGTATAGAGGTAAACCCCGTTTGCATCTACTATTTTATAGGGTTCCCGCATGGTTTTCATTTGTTCATAAGGATACCAGATCATTTATTTTACCTCGTCATAAAGCGCACAGAGCGCGTCGATGTCCATGTGAAGTTCCGTGTCACCGTCCTGTACTTTTGCCAGGGCCGGCAGTCCGGTCATATGCTCGCACATGAAAATATTGTCGTCCTCCATCACATCTCCCGGGTGATAATGATTGAAAATCATGCCTTTTAAGGGGAGCTGATGGGCTTTCATATATTCCACAGTCAGAACCACACTGTTGATGGTGCCAAGTCCGGCATCCGCAATGAGGATACTGGAGAGGTGGAGTTCCTGTACCACATCTTCCAGCTGAATTTTTGCTTCGTCAAAGCAGATAGGGCAGAGAATACCGCCGCTTCCCTCTACAGTGACGTAGTCATAAGAGTCAGTGACGTCTGCAAATCCCTGCTTCACTACCTCCATGATCACTGGGTGCCCTTCCAGGCGGGAGGCCAGGTGGGGAGAGTAAGCATGCTCATAGACATAGGGACACATGGAAATGAGGGACTGCTTGATGCCGCTCATGGTCTGAACTGCCAGGGCGTCTCCCGGAATCAGGGTGCCGTCCGGGTGGCGGTCATTGCCGCTCATGGCTGCTTTATAGTAGGCAGGATTTTTCCCTGCTTCCTGAAGCTTTTTGACAATCAGTCCGGTAATGTAGGTTTTGCCGGTGTCCGTGCCGGTACCGGTGATAAAGAGTGCTTTGCTCATGAAAGCTACGCCTCCTTCCAGTAGTCCGGAGTCACGTCGCGGCCCAGATCGGTTAACATCTGGCGGTCACTGCGGATGGTGGCGCAGGCAGCAGTGGTCAGCATATTTCCGGTGATAGTTGCAGAAGCACCTGCCTTAAATGCGGTCTCGCCGTCGTTGGTCAGAAGCGCCCGGCCTGCGGCCAGACGGATGTTGGCGTCCGGGTTAATATAGCGGAAGAATGCGATGGTCCGTAAAATGTCTTCCTCGGAAAGTTCATGGAGATGTTCCAGCGGCGTTCCCGGGATCGGCATCAGAGCGTTGATGGGAATGGAATCAATGCCAAGCTCTGCCAGGCTGATAGCCATATCGAGACGGTCTTCCCAGGTCTCGCCCATGCCGATGATTCCTCCGGAACAGGCACACATGCCCTCAGCTTTGACTTTCTTCAGTGTCTCAATCTTCATGTCGTAGGTATGGGTGGTGCAGATATTCGGGAAATTTCTCCGGGAAGTTTCGATGTTGTGATGATAGCTGGTAACGCCTGCTTCATGAAGGCGGTGCAGCTGCTCAGCGGAGAGAAATCCCATGGAAGCACACAGGTCAATCTTACATTCCCGGCGCATGGTCTCGTAAGCGTGGATGGCTTTGTCAAATTCTTTTCCGGTCAGTGCTTTTCCGGCAGTGACGATGGAGAAGCGGTCCACACCCTCGGATTCGTTGAGTTTGCAGAGCTCCACGATCTTTTCTTCCGGAAGGAAATCGTAGACCTCACAGTTGGTATGGTGGTGCGCGGACTGGGCGCAGTATTTACAGTCTTCCGGACAGCGTCCGCTTCGTCCGTTGATGATGGAACAGAGATCCACCTTGTCGCCGATGCGCGCTTCTCGGATCTGATCTGCTCCTTGGCAGAGATCGTCAAGATCGCAGGTCAGAAAGAAGGAGAGATCGTCTTCCCGGGTCAGTCTTCTTCCGTCAATAATTTCTTGTGCAAGTGCCAGTACATCCATGTTGTGTCTCCTTATGTATACGTTTTTTATGATTTTGCAGCAGTTTTTACCGTGCGAAGGACTTCAAGTCCAATGACCGGGCGTACCCGTTTTGCAATGACGGCGCCGAGAATACTTAAAGCAATGTCTCCCGGAACAGCCAGCAGGAAGCAGTACAGGAACAGCGGCCATACGCCGATAGGTGTGTTGATGACATAATTGCAGATGACGTAGTAATAAGCCATGCCGAATGCATAGACGATCATCAGTCCAGCCAGGTTAGCAGCAAGATAGGTAAGAACAGTTTTGCGTTTCATATGCTCTGCAATCCATCCGGTGACGAATGTGCCAACAATGAAACCGATGATGTAGCCAAAGCTCGGTTTGAACACATACCAGAGTCCGCCGCCTTCGGTAAAGATGGGAAGCCCTGCAAGGCCAAGCACCATGTAAGCAAAGACGGACAGAGAACCAAGGCGTGAGCCCAGGAGCAGTCCGGCCAGCATGGTGAAGAGATACTGTAACGTAAAGGGAACTACCGGGACGGGAATCTTAATAAAAGCGCCCACGGCAATGAGTGCGGTGAAAAGGCCGCAGTAGATGATCGATTTTGTTTTTGTCATTTGTAAACCTCCGTAATCACTATGGTTCACAATTATAAAAGGAAGGTGACAGATTGTCAACTGAAAATAGATAAAAGGTTAACAAACTAACAACAAAAAAGTGTCAAACTGTGAGCGAAACTACGGACATTCCTTTCACAGGTTGACACTTCCTCTGCCGCGTGAATGACCTACAACGTGTGATAATAAGGACAGATATCCTCGTAATGTCCGTCTTTCATCCGGAAACCGCCGGGGATCACGCCCAGCTGGATAAATCCCAGACGCTCATAGAGATGTCTGGCGTGAATATTGCTGGCAACAACGGCGTTAAACTGCAGAACGCGGAAGTCATGAAGTTTTCCCTGTACCAGACAGTCGGAGACCAGTTTCTCTCCGATATGAAGTCCCCTTGCCTGGGAGCTGACTGCATAGCTGGCATTACAGATATGACCGCATCGGCCGATATTATTAGGGTGAAGAATGTAAAGCCCCAGTACCTTTCCCGTGTCCGTATCCTCTGCCACAGCAGTGTACGTCTGCGCTGCGAAAAATTCCTTTCCTGTTTCCTCGTTCAGCAAATCTTCCTGTGGAAAAGCGACACCGTCTTCCACAACCTCATTCCAGATCTGATTCATGGCAGGAAGATCTGCGTCCTGATATGCTCTGATAATAATATTCATGATGGTATACCTCCAGCTTGTATTATAAAACCACAAAAAAAATTTGCCAAGTGCTTGATGAAAGAAAAGATTGACCTTACAATAGTTATAAGGTTTAGAA
>CAVCTH010000137.1:0-5689 GCA_963604695.1 Clostridiales bacterium
GTGACAGGCTGTGAGCGGAACCGCTCGCGCTAAGTCCTCGATCCAGCGGTACTAACCTTCGAATATTGCCTGGAGCTCATTCTCAGGAAGTACCGGGACTGCGGACGTTCCTTTCACAGGCTGTCACTTCTGCGTAGTTTTTCGCCGCATGTGATCTGTAACATTCTGCACAGACAATTTCGTAAACATAGCTTTAAATAGCTAAAAAGACAGGAAATAATCAGCGAAGAAGGAGGTTCTTCATGAAAACAATTACCGGATTACTGGAGAAATTAAATTACAGAGTGATAGATGGCGCTTTGGACGGAGAGGTCAGCGCACTGGTATACGATTCCAGAAAAGTAACAAAGGACTGTATGTTTGTCTGCATCAAAGGTGCGGCATATGACAGCCACGAGCACACGGAGGAGATTGCGGCAGCAGGCGCGAAGGTCATTGTGGCAGAGCGCCCGGTCAAGGTACCGGAAGGTGTGACGCTGGTTCTGGTGGATGACAGCCGTTATGCACTGGCGCTTCTGTCAGCAGCGTGGTTTGATTATCCGGCGGAGAAAATGAAAGTCATCGGTATCACCGGAACCAAGGGAAAGACGACCACCACTTTTATGGTGAAGGGCATCCTGGAACATGCAGGCTATAAAGTAGGTCTCATGGGAACCATCGAGACCATTATCGGAGACAAACACATTCCGGCATGCAATACCACGCCGGAGTCTTATCTCATTCAGGAATATTTTGCACAGATGGTAGAGGCAGGCTGTGAGATCTGTGTCATGGAAGTATCTTCCCAGGGTCTCATGATGCACCGGACGGCAGGCATTCCCTTTGAAATCGGTATTTTCACCAATCTGGCGCCGGATCATATCGGCCCCAACGAGCATGCCAGCTTTGAAGAATATGCAGCCTGCAAGGGCATGCTGTTTAAACAGTGCCGTCTTGGCATTGCAAATGTGGATGATGAGCATTTTCACATGGTGCTGGACGGCCACACCTGCAAACTGGAGACCATCGGATTTTCTGAAAATGCAGATTACCGCGCTTCCGATATGGAACTCATCGGCAGACCGGGTTATCTGGGCGTAAAATACCATGTATCCGACAAACTCAACATGGATGTGGAGATCGACATTCCGGGACGGTTCAGTGTCTACAATTCTCTGGTAGCCATTGCCGTGTGCGAGCACTTTAAAGTATCCGAGGAGGATTTGAAGGCAGCGCTCAAAGTAGTAAAGACCAAGGGAAGAATTGAGCTTGTGAAAGTATCGGATGATTTCATCCTGATGATCGATTATGCCCACAATGCCATGGCGTTGGAAAGCCTTCTCTCCACATTGCGGGAATATCATCCGCAGCGTCTGGTATGTGTCTTCGGATGCGGCGGAAACCGCTCCAAACTTCGCCGTTACGAGATGGGCGAAGTGTCCGGTAAGCTGGCGGATTTAACAGTCATTACCTCTGACAACCCCCGTTTTGAGGAGCCGCAGGACATCATCAATGACATTAAGATCGGTATGGAAAAGACCGATGGAAAATATATTGAAATCTGTGACCGGAAAGAAGCCATCCGCTATGTGATTGAGCATGGACAGAAAGGCGACGTCATCGTTCTGGCAGGAAAAGGCCACGAGGATTATCAGGAAATCAAAGGGGTAAAATATCCTATGGATGAGCGGGTGCTGATCCAGGAAGTCCTGAAGGAGCTGTCGGAGAAATAGATGGAATATGCCAATGTGATCGTGGATATTTCCCACGAGAAACTGGATAAAATTTTTCAATACCGGGTGCCGGAAGAACTGAAAGACAAATTGCAGACTGGAATGCAGGTAACGTTTCCATTTGGAAATGGCAACCGTCCCATGAAAGGCTATGTAATCGGATTCGCGGAGACGCCGGACTATCCGCCGGAGCGGATTAAGCCGCTGGGCGGAATCGTGGAAGGAGGGGTACGGGCAGAATCCCAGCTCATTGCCATGGCGGCATGGATGCGGAACATGTATGGTTCTACCATGAACCAGGCATTGAAAACTGTGCTTCCGGTGAAACAGCAGGTGGCGGAAAAGCGGGAAGTGACCCTGCGGCTCCAGGTGAGCAGTGAGCAGGCGAAAGCACTTCTGGAGGAAGCCCTTCATAAAAATTATCGGGCAAAGGCCCGGCTTCTGGCGGCGCTTCTCGATCATGGAGGAGCCCTTGATAAGCGGGAAGCGGCAGACCGGTATCAGATTACGTCACCGGTTATCAAAAAATTTGAAGAAGACGGGATTCTCCGTCAGGAGACGAAGACCCGTTATCGGAATCCCTTTGAGGGACATTTTCAGAAAAAATATGAGTATCCGGCATTGACGGTTGAGCAGCAGCAGGTAGTGGATGGCATCTGGCAGGAATATGAGCAGGGCGTCCGGAAAACCTATCTTCTGCAGGGCGTGACGGGAAGTGGCAAGACAGAAGTTTATATGGAACTTATTTCCAGGGTGATTGCAGAAGGAAAACAGGCCATTGTGCTCATTCCGGAGATTGCCCTGACCTTTCAGACGGTGCGCCGTTTCTATGAACGCTTTGGTGACCGGGTATCCGTCATGCATTCCAGGCTGTCAGACGGCGAGCGGTATGATCAGTTTGTCCGGGCAAAGGAAGGCCACATCGATGTGATGATCGGACCAAGATCTGCATTGTTTACACCATTTTCACAAATTGGTGTTATCATAATAGACGAGGAGCATGAAGGCGCTTACAAAAGTGAAACGGTGCCCAGGTATGATGCCAGAGAAGCGGCCATCTACCGGGCGTCCCTGTGCGGGGCATCCGTTCTGTTAGGAAGTGCGACTCCTTCTCTGGAGAGCAGCTACCGGGCAAGAAAAGGAATCTATGGCTGGTATCGTCTGGACCACCGGATTGGAACGGCTGTGCTTCCGGAAGTTTCGGTGGTGGATTTAAGGGAAGAATTAAAGGCGGGCAACCGGAGCATTTTCAGCAGACGGCTGTATTCCGCCATGGACGACCGGCTGAAAAAAGGAGAACAGATGATGCTGTTCCTGAACCGGAGAGGACTGTCAGGATTTGTGTCCTGCCGTTCCTGCGGAAAAGCAGTCCGGTGTCCTCACTGCGATGTAACGCTTTCCTTACATCAGGATGGATGGCTTCGCTGCCATTACTGCGGTTATCAGATCCGGATGCCGGAGCATTGCCCGTCCTGCGGATCGCCCTATATTTCCGGATTCCGGGCAGGCACCCAGCAGATTGAACGGGAAGTGAAGAAATATTTTCCGGGAACCAGGGTGCTTCGAATGGATTATGATACCACCCGGACAAGGGAAAGCTATGAAAAGATCCTTTCTGCATTTGGAAAAGGGGAAGCGGATGTGCTGGTAGGAACCCAGATGATTGTAAAGGGACATGATTTTCCCAATGTGACGTTGGTGGGCGTCATTGCTGCAGATATTTCCCTGTATGCACCGGATTACCGGGCATCGGAGCGGACGTTTCAGCTGCTGACCCAGGCGGTGGGAAGAGCCGGCCGTGGGAAAAAAGCAGGCGAGGCAGTGATCCAGACCTATATGCCGGATCATTACAGTATTGAGACGGCGGCAAAGCAGGATTATGAAGCCTTTTACCGGCAGGAAATCCCCTATCGGAGCCTTATGGGCTATCCGCCCGTGGAAAATATGCTGGGTATTTATTTATCCTGTGAAGATCCGGAACTCGTGGAGCAGCAGGCGGAGCTTCTGGGAAAACGAATCAAAATGGCAGATAGTCAGGATCTGCAGGTCATTGGTCCTGCGGATGCAGCCCTGGCGAAGAAAAATGACAGATACCGTAAGGTGATCTATATCAAACACAGAGATACAGAACAATTATTATACATCAAAGAGCAGCTGGAACAGCAGATGGAAAAAGAACTGGTCTGGGATAAAGTCCGGGTTCAGTTCGATCTGAATCCGTTCCAGGCCTATTAAGGAGGAAATTATGGCAATTCGTAATTTAAGAATTGAAGGAGACCCGATTCTCCGCAAGACAAGTAAAGAGGTAAAAGAGATTACCCCGAAGATCGTGGAACTGGTGGACGACATGTTGGAGACCATGTATGAGGCCAACGGCGTGGGACTGGCAGCTCCTCAGGTGGGCGTTTTAAAAAGAATTGTTGTCATTGATGTGGGAGAAGGTCCTCTTGTTCTCATTAATCCGGAGATTATCAAGACCTCAGGCGCCCAGACCGGAGACGAGGGATGTTTAAGCGTACCGGGAAAAGCAGGCACCGTGACCAGACCGAACGAAGTGACCGTTCGTTTCATGGGCGAAGACGGTGAGTGGTATGAAGCAGAAGGAACCGAACTTCTGGCAAGAGCCATCTGCCATGAGTGCGACCATCTGGATGGAAAACTTTATGTGGATCTGGTAGAAGGAGATCTGCATGACGTGACCTATGCAGACGACGAGGAGGAGTAAGGTTCATGAAAGTTATTTTTATGGGAACACCGGATTTTGCGGTGGGAACGCTGGAAGCACTTCATGAGGCAGGTCATGAGATCACGCTGGTAGTCAGCCAGCCGGATAAGCCGAAGGGACGGGGACACGCCCTGCAGCCCACACCGGTGAAGGCAGCGGCAGAACGTCTTGGACTGCCGGTATTCCAACCGGTGAAAGTGCGGGAAGCGGCAGAAGTACTGGAGCAGACCGAAGCAGATGTGATGGTGGTAGCCGCTTTCGGACAGCTGATTCCGTCCAATATTCTTCATATGAAAAAATATGGATGTATCAATGTGCATGCCTCTCTGCTTCCTAAATACCGGGGAGCAGCGCCCATTCAGTGGGCAGTCATTGACGGAGAGAAAGAATCCGGTGTCACGATCATGCAGATGGATGAAGGACTGGATACCGGTGATATGCTGGCGAAAGCGGTGGTTCCGCTGGATGCAAAAGAGACCGGCGGAAGCCTTTTTGACAAGTTGAGCATCGCAGGAGCCAAGCTCTGTGTGGAGACGCTTGCAAAGATGGAAAAAGGAGAGATCACCGCAGAAAAGCAGGGAGATTCTCCGACTGCCTACGCATCCATGTTAAAGAAGAGCATGGGAAATATTGACTGGACCAAGGATGCAGTGTCCATTGAACGTCTGGTCCGTGGATTGAATCCGTGGCCCAGCGCTTATACCACATTGAACGGAAAGACCATGAAGATCTGGCAGTGTGATGTGCTGCCGGATGAAGAGGGAGCATCAAAAGGAACCTGTGGTGAAATACTGGAAGTAACAAAGAAAGCCATGATTGTGCAGACTGGTGAAGGAAGACTGGCGCTGACAGAGATTCAGCTGGCAGGCAAAGCGCGGATGGATGCAGGCGCATTTTTACGCGGTTACAAGGTAGAGCCGGGCACAATGTTGAAGGCAGAACAGGAGTAAATGATGTTTGGTTATTATTATGATCCTACGTACATTCTGGTACTGATTGGCGCGCTGTTGTCTCTGTGGGCATCTGCGAGAGTCAACACTACTTATAACAAGTATGCAAAAGTATACAGCCGTTCCGGACTGACCGGTGCGGAGGCAGCCCAGCAGATTTTGAAAAATGCAGGCATTTACGGCGTCCGCGTGGAGCGTATCAGCGGAAACCTTACCGACCACTATGATCCGAAAGCGAAAGTACTCCGCCTTTCCGACAGCGTGTACGGATCCCGTTCCGTAGCAGCAGTTGGTGTGGCAGC
>CAVCTH010000138.1:0-5658 GCA_963604695.1 Clostridiales bacterium
ACTATGAGTACAGCAGTATGGGACTGACGGAGGATCAGGAAACCGCATCCTATGCAGATTTTTATCAGGTTCCTGTCAGTAATTTTAAAGGCATCTGGTATCTGAACGGGGATCTGGATGCAGATTGTTTTATCGTGATCAACAAAGAAGGTACCTGGTCTTATTATGAGCGGATCAACGGAGATCCGGAAGCGGCAGAGATGGATTACGGAGAACTCATTCCATCAGACAGCGAAATGGGTGTCTTTTATGCCAAATCATATCCCTATGATCTGACTTATCAAATGTTTGATTTTGATACGGACATGATCACCTGGGATGGCGACAGTTATGAACGGATCAATTAGAAGGGAGTGCGGAGAATGAAAAAGAAAAAGATATGGATGGTTCTGGCGATTACAGCAGTTTTCTGTATGGGGCTTACTGCCTGCGGAAATAACGCGGAGGACGAGGAGGAAGTTGTGGGTGGAGACTGGAGAACCTGGGGAGATGTGGTGGACAGCGGAACCATCACGCACGACGGTGTCGATGTGGATGTACTGGTAACGGTGGAGCCCACCAGTGCGGCATTTTACTGGGACGAAGAAGAACAGGTGCTCTTTGACAGCGTATTGTTCCCGGAGGAGATTCCGGATGCCAAAGAAGCATTTACCGGTATTTATTTTGATGATGTGACCGGGGATGACGAGACGGATGTGGTGGTGGAAATGCAGCATGACGACGGGGCGGAAACGCTGATGATATGGTTCTGGGATCCGGAGGAACGATACGTATACCAGTGGGATATTTCCTATATCCATGCGTTTGAATAAAGAAAAGAGGTGCAGTGATGGCAGCAGTAATTGGAATTTTGGTGGTGATCGTTCTTCTATGGTGTATTTCCACGAAAAATGGATTTCGGAGAAAAGAAATCCGTGTGCAGGAGGGACTGTCCGGAATTGAGGTCGCCTTAAATAAACGGTATGACATGCTGACCAAGATGCTGGATACGGCGAAGGGCTATATGGGGCATGAGGAGGAACTTTTTACCAGAACTATTGAGCTTCGCAGGGGCATGAGCATCGGAGAACTGAATCTGGCGCAGAAAGAAATGAACACCTGGAGCGGACAGTTCTTTGCGGTGGCAGAAAATTATCCGGAGCTTCGTTCCAGCGAGGTGTTTGTGGAACTGCAGCGGGGAATCCGGGATTCAGAAGAACATCTGCAGGCGGCGCGGAGACTCTATAACGCAAATGTAAAAGACTACAACACGTCCATTTCCATGTTTCCGGCAAGTCTGCTGGCCGGCGGACGCACACCAATGGAATTTTTCACGGCAGAGGAAGGCAAACGGCAGGATGTGAAAATGGTATTTGTAAAGCAGGGAGAAAAAGCATGATCGATGAAAAATGGATGCAGGAACAGAAAATGGAGCGGTTGGAATCGGATCTGAAAAGCCAGAAATCCAGGGTGCTGCTTGGAAAAATTATCAAGGGCATTGGCACCATTCTGGCAGTGGGATGCTTTATGATCGGCATGATTCCGATGGTACTGGTGGGAGGCCTGATTATTTTTATCGGAGGGAAAATTCAGGACAGCGGCAGTACCACGATTAAAAAACAGCTGGGAGACCAGCTGATCCGTGGCGTGCTGGAGGAGGTATTTCAGAATGTGACATACGATCCATTTAACCATATTCCGTGGAACTATGTCAGGGAGTCCTATATGATGTTTCCTTTTCAGATTGATAAGATTCAGGGCAGCGATTATGTGAAAGGAACCTATAAAGGACTGCAGGTGGAATTAAGTGATCTTACATTTCTGGAGGAAATTCCGGATACGGATGAAGAGACGGGAATCCACAGAACCAATGAGAGAGAAGTGTTCAAAGGACAGTGGCTGGTCTGCGATTTTGGAAAAGAACTTTCGGCGGAAGTGCAGCTTGCCACCCGCACGCGGTTTGAACGGCTGATTAAGGCGGCCACGATCAAGACGGAAAATGAGGACTTTAATAAGAAATTTTCTGTCCGGTCGGCAGTGGAAGAGGAGGCATTCTACATTCTGACGCCCCATATGCAGGAGTACATTCTTCATATGGCGGGAAAAGCAGGCGGAACGGTATATATGAGTTTCCTCAGAAATGGAAAGCTTCATCTGGCGGTGGGAACCGGACGGGATTCTTTTGAACTGGGAAAGGGAAAAGTGGATGCGGAACGGCTCCGGCAGAAATTTGTGGGAGAACTTCGGTGGTTTACGGATCTCATAGACGAACTGCAGCTGGTGGACACCTTGTATAAAGAAGGGAAATGAAATGACATTTGGAACAGCCGGACTGGTATTTCTGCTGGCAGCGTCAGGAAGCATGCTGGCGTTCCGTGCCCGCAGAAAACCAACCTGTAAAATCCTGTTTGGAATCCTGCTTTTTCTGGCGGTGGTAAGCTTTCTCTACCTGCTGCTTACATTGCTTCTGGTCAGCGCGGTGCGGTAGGAAAGCCCGCCGGAAATTAAAGGATCTTCAAAAAATTCAACGTTCCTTCCGGATTTCCGGTGCCCCGCTCCATGAGGGAGACCAGTCCCTGAATGGTCTGTTCAATCTCCTCCTGGGTGGAAGGAACCAGTGTATTATCAATCTTCACGGCAAGTACAATTAAGGCAATTTCGGAGAGTGCTTCGGGATTGTCAAAGTCAATGAGCCCGTCCTCAATACCCTGTGAAATAATCCGGGTGAGGGTGGGCTTTAATTCTGTAATCAGGTGGTTCAGAAATTTCTGGTGAATATAAGCACTTTCCGGCGCGTTGGCAGCCGAAGAAGTCTGGTCGCTTTTTCGAAATTCCAGAGAGGAGCTGTGGCAGGCCTGAAAAATCATAGCCATCCGCGTAAAGGGGGAAACCTTCGTCTGATCCGCCAGATTTCTTGCAGTCAGCAGCGGTTTTTCATAGCTTCGCTCCACCAGTGCTTCCACCATGGCGTCTTTGGATGGAAAATAATAATAAATGCTTCCCTTTCCGATCCCTGCGGTCTGTGCAATCTCGCTGACCGAGATCGTCTGCAGATCTTTCTGTTCCAGCAGAGACTGGAGCGCATCCAGAATCATATCATATTTCTGAGTCTTGGACATTCCTGTATTTCTCCTTCGTCTGAAAATCCCTTTTAGTATAACATACCCAAAAGAAAACCGCCAACTGGAAATATTGTCACAAAAATTGACCGATGGTCGAAAATAAACTGTGCAAAAATAATATTGACCATCGGTCGAAAAGATGCTAATTTAATAATCAAACTTATTCGACCGATAGTCGAAAAAGAACTATGTAGAGCAACTGAAAAAGGATCTGGCTTATGAGATGGGAAGCAAGGCAAAAGAGAGGGATGAGGCCTATTTCCAGAAGCTGATTGATGAAATGCCGGAGCCTATTTACAACGGCATTGACGGAACTGGCGCACTGGAAGCAGAGCGGGAGAAGACTGGAAATCCCAATGCCAGAGCGGCAGTCAATGTGTCCGACAGCGTGGATTCCGCGCTGGATACCTTCCATCTGGAAGCAGAACCTACTGAGCGATTGATGAGATTTTGTGAGCAGCAGCATATTTCTCTGGCAAGCCTTCTGCTCATGGGACTCCGTACCTACTATCAGAAAATGAATGGAAATGACGACGTTTCCATTAACACGGCCATTGCCCGTCGTGCGACGTTGAAGGAAAAGAAATCCGGTGGTACCAGAATTCATTCGTTCCCGTTTCGGACGATTATTTCCAGAGATAAAACATTTCTGCAGGGACTGTATGCCATCCGTGATCTGCAGAATGAGTATTTCCGTCATGCCAACTATGATCCGGTCTCTTATTTTGCATACCGGGGCAGAAAATATCCGCATCCGGGAGGAGAGACTTACGAACCCATGTCTCTGACCTATCAGCCCATGACGCTGAAAGACAAAGGACTTGACGATCTGGGCGGCATCAAATATAAGACCAAATGGTATCCCAACGGGGCAACCACTCAGGCCATGTACCTGACCGTCATGCACCGGCCGGATGATAATGGACTGGATTTTAATTTTGAGCATCAGGTGAAGGCTGTGACCAGAGAAAAACTGGAGTATTTATACTATTATCTTTGCAAAATATTGTTCCGGGGCATCGAGTCACCGGATATGACCGTAGGCGATCTGATCGCACAGGTATAAGAGGAAAAGGGAGAAGAAAAATGTTAGAACAGTTAAAAGAAATTATTTGTAATTATGTGGAAGTAGAGCCTGAGCAGATTCAGCCGGAATCCCGCTTTATGGAGGATCTGGGATTTACGTCCTTTGATTTTATGAGCATGCTCGGAGAACTAGAGGATACGTTACTTCCTATGAATGGATTCTGTCTTATTTTGGAATTGTGAACAGTGGAAGCGTGGCAGTGCCGCTGGATGCATCTCTTCCGGCAGCAGATGTGTGCGAATTGATCGACCGGGCTGATGCGCTGGTTCTCATCGCAGATGAGGTGAGAAAAGATGTGCTGGAGCTGGCACAGACAATGTGTCCGAAGCTTCGGTATCTCATTTCCATGCAGAAGACGGAAGAGGGGGACGGTATTCTTTCGTTGCCGAAGATGCTGAAAATGGAGCTGGAAGAAATGGGGCCGGGAACCGGTGCGAAGGCAGAGTTGCAGCCGGATCAGTTGGCATCCATTCTCTTTACTTCTGGTACGACCGGAAAGAGTAAAGGTGTCATGCTTACCCACCGGAATCTGGCGGAAAATGCTACCTGCCTTGACATGAAATTCCCGGAGCGGAGTGTGCTTCTCTCTGTTCTGCCTATTCATCATGCTTATTGCCTGAGCATGGATATTTTAAAAGGAATCGCAGGCGGGTCCGTGATCTGTATCAATGATTCCCTGTTCCGTATGGCAGCCAATATCAAACTGTTTCATCCGAATTTAATGCTTATGGTGCCTATGATGATTGAGACGCTGGCGAAAAAGCTGGCGGCAGCAGGAGAGAAAGATCCGAAAGTGGTGAAAGAGGCAGTATTTGGAGAGCAGTTTCACACCATCTGCAGCGGTGGCGCTTATCTGCAGCCAGAGCTTCTGGATCTCTTTGAAAAATATGGCATCACCATTTTACAGGGATATGGGATGACCGAATGTTCCCCGGTGATCAGTACGACGGTCAGCTGGAATGTCCGCAAAGGTTCCGTAGGACAGCTTCTTCCCAACTGTGAGGCGAGAGTGGTGGATGGAGAACTGCAGGTGCGCGGCAGCAGTGTCATGCAGGGATACTATCATATGCCGGAGGAGACAGCGGAAGCGTTGCAGGATGGCTGGCTTCTGACCGGAGATTTTGGATATGTGGACGAGGACGGATTCCTTTTCCTGACCGGAAGAAAGAAGAATCTCATCATCACAAAGAACGGGGAAAATGTCTCTCCGGAAGAACTGGAAAATAAATTATTGGAACAGCCGCTGATCCGGGAGATTCTGGTAAGAGAGGCGGAAGGCGTCATCGAGGCAGAGATTTTCCCTGACGAAGAAGAAATGAAAGCACAGGGACTTGCTGAAAGCAGCATCACAGAGACGCTTCAGAAACTCATCGACGCCTACAATGAGCAGGCACCGGATTATAAGCGGATTTATCGGCTGAAGGTCAGAGATACAGAGTTTCCGAAGACGCCGTCGAAGAAAATCAAGAG
>CAVCTH010000139.1:0-5637 GCA_963604695.1 Clostridiales bacterium
GTTCAGGATGTGCTTCTGTTTTCTTTTCCTGCTGCTCAGGCTTTTCTTTTCCAATGTCCGCAAAGGACTTCTGAATATCTTTTGCATTTGTACGGACCGCCTCATCCAGATCCTGTAATGGTTCCATTGCTTCTTTTAATGGCCGCTGCGCTTCTTTCAGCGGTTCCACCACACTCTCCTTGATATCCTTGGTTGCCTCATCGGAATACTTCTTAAACTGAGCAACTGCTTCTCCCAGCTTCCTTGCATATTCCGGCAGCCGATCCGGTCCCAGGGCAAACAGAGCAACCACAAAAATAAGGATTAACTCTGATACTCCAATTTTCAAAAACGTTTCACCTCCAAGCAAAATTCTGATCAGCTATCAGTCTCCAATAAAAAATGCTGTATCACTTTGTCAAAAAATAGACAAATGACGCAGCACTAATCGCGCTTCTGTTTTTTGCTTTCCAACCTGTTGTCTAGCCTTCTTATTTTTATCATCAGTCAGCATCTCCTATCAGAAACCTTACTTTATTCTATCACGATTTTAAGTTTATGAAAAGTTTTTTCTTCGTTTATTGTTTAACAATTGCATTCCAGTTTCTGTTATGTTAAAATATAACAGTTGAGTTTTATCAGGAGACGTATCGAAGTGGCCATAACGAGCTTGACTCGAAATCAAGTTGTCGGGCAACCGGCACGTGGGTTCGAATCCCACCGTCTCCGTTAAAAGGCTTTCCTGAGCAGGAAAGCCTTTTTCACATTAATGCCAGTCTTTCATAATCTCCAGGATTTCTTCTTCGTAATCCCCTGTCAGCTCTTCCTGCTTACCGCCATGGCGGAGATTATTTTCCACGCCCCAGACATCATCATGGAACTCCCAGATATGATAAGGAACACCGCGGTAGTCAAAATCAATGCTTCCGCAGCCATCCTCCTCTGTATATTTGTAGTCCCAGCCGCGATCTTCCAGAAATGCGCGGACTTTTGCCAGTCTCTTTCTATCTTCCATTGTGTTCTTCCTTTTCTTTAACGGAATGCCAGCAGCATATCCACATCTTTTCTCTTTGGTGCTGCCGGTTCGTCTGCCGGATAACCGACGGGAATTAATGCGCCAACCCGGATGCCTTCCGGCAGTTCCAGAAATGCTGCTACTTTCTTCTCATCATAGATACCCATAATGCAGGTGCCAAGTCCCTTTTCCCATGCGGCCAGGCAGAATGCTTCCGCAGCCACGCCTGCATCGAAGCACTCCCACGCCTCTCCTCTGGTAGTAGAAAAAGAGCCGTCACGCTCATAGCCGGAGCGGCCGGAAATATAGGTAAGCGCCATCAACATTGGAGCCTGACTGATAATATCTCCATTGTGAGCAGAACCCTCTGTGCAGTGATCGGCAATCTGCTGCTTTAACACCGGATCCTCCACACAGATATAGCGGACTGTCTGGGTATTCTTCCAGCTGGGTGCGAATCTGGCGGTATCCACAATTTCCTCGATCAGTTCGTGTGGGATACTGTCCTCTTTATATTTTCGAATGCTTCTTCTGCCTTTGATGCATGTGATTGCTTCCATTGCAAATCCTCCTCGATTTTCTTTCTGTCCTTTATTATAATGACTTCCCTTCCTACTTGCAACCACGGTATTTACACTATATAATACCTTCCAGAAAGGAATATGATTATGAACAAACGCAATTACCAGCGCGAGCTGGACGAATTAATACAGAAGCTGGAAGCAGGCGGCGAAGTGCCAACACTCCTCCTTCACTCCTGCTGTGCCCCCTGCAGCAGCTATGTACTGGAATATCTGTCCCAGTATTTTAAAATTACAGTATTGTACTACAATCCGAATATTTATCCGGAAAGTGAGTACCGCTACCGCGCCGAGGAGCAGAAGCGTTTTATCAGTCTGCTGCCGGTAAAACATCCCATCTCCTTTGTAGAAGGAGATTACATTCCGAAAGACTTCTACCAGACAGTAAAAGGTTTGGAGCATATTCACGAAGGCGGCGAGCGCTGTTTTGCCTGCTACCGGCTGCGGCTCACGGAAGCCGCCAATGCGGCGAAAGAATTAGGGCTTGACTATTTTGCCACCACGCTCACCATCAGCCCTCTGAAAAATGCTCCAAAACTAAATGAAATCGGTGAAGAACTGGCAGACACCTATCATGTCCGCTGGCTCCCCAGCGATTTCAAAAAGAAAAACGGTTATAAACGTTCCACAGAACTATCCCACGAATATGGTATGTACCGACAGGATTACTGCGGATGTGTATTTTCCTGGCGGGAGCGCCACCCGGAAGCTGTCTCCGATCACTGAATAATCGGTTTCACAGCTTTCCAATCCGCGTAATTTCTCATATCTTCCGGCAGTTCTGCAACGAGATTCATCTGCTCTCCGGTCACCGGATGGGTAAACGCAAGGCTTCTGGAATGTAAAAGCGGCCGGTCAGCCGAATGATCTTCCGGCGCATAGAGATAATCGCCCGCCAGCGGATGCCCAATCGCTTTCATATGCACCCGGATCTGATGGGTTCTCCCTGTCTCCAGCTGAAGCTTCAGCAGTGTATGGCCATTTCCGTAAGCCAGCGGTTCATAATGGGTCACTGCCCGTTCTCCATGTTCCAGGTCAACGCACCGCTCAATGACAGAATCCGATACTCTTCCAATAGGAAGATCCACCGTTCCCGGTTCCCGGATCTCACCCGCCGCCACTGCCATATACGTGCGCTTAATCTTCCGCTCCTTCATGGCACTGTAAAATACCGCCGCACTGAACATATTTTTTGCAATGATCAGAAGTCCGGTCGTTCCGGCATCCAGCCGGTTCACACAGCGGAACGGAAAATACTCGCCTTTCTCCCGGCAGCGCCACATGATGCCATTGGCCAGTGTATTTTCATAATGATTGATGGACGGATGTACCGGCAGGCCGGCAGGTTTATTGACCACCAGAAGATCCTCGTCTTCATATGCAACAGAAAAAGGCAGGCAGACAGGGATAATCCTCTCGCTGCCTGCCTCTTCGGTCAGCCGGATCTCAATCCGATCTCCTGCCTGTACCGGTTCTTTCGCAAAAGGACGTGTTCCATTCCGAAGCAATCCCTTGGTATTTTTCAGATGGGACAGCACCTGACGGGAACAGCCTTTCTTCCGCAGCCATTCCAGCAGACTGATGCCCGCCTCTTCCTCCGTCACCGTAAAGGTCAGTGTCCGTATCATCTTAATCTACAAGCACTTTCTCAATCTCTGCAATGTACATGGTGTGATAATCTTTGTTCGGATACCATTTCTCATCACAGCTCTTATCAATAAAGCAGGCCGGATCATAGGGCTGTGCATACAGTTTTCTGCAGACCAGCACCGTATTAGCCTCCTCAAAATACGGCGTTCCGTTCTCATGTGCCACATGCAGGCCGGATTTTGCAATCTTGTCCTCATCGCGACCGGAAACGGTTCCAAAATAACTCAGCGTCTTTCTGTATTCTTCCCCAAGCACGGACAGAGAGAAATGATCTCCTGCATCCACGAATTCTTTTGTATAGCGCTGCGGACGGATAAATACATAAGCTACCGGCTTGCCCCACATAATGCCGACGCCGCCCCAGGAAGCGGTCATGGTATTGGCTTTGCCTTCTTTCTCAGCAGTGACCAAAAGCCACTCTTTTCCAATCATCTGAAATGGATTTTTCTGAAGTTCTTCCGGTTCGATTTCTTTCATGTCAATGTTCCTCTCTTCCTAGCGGATACGATCCGGGAAACCAACTTTGCGCTGTACTTTACGGAGCGTCTTAGTTGCCACATATCCTGCTTTTTCTGCATTATTTTTAATGATACTGTCAATATAACCTTTGTCTTTGGAAAGTTCTGCATAGCGTTCCTGCAGCGGTTTTAATACGCTGACCACAGACTCGCCCACTGCAAGCTTAAAGTCGCCATAGCCTTTTCCGTCAAATTCTTTTACAACCTCTTCCGGGGTCTTACCGGTGCAGGCTCCGTAAATATCAATCAGGTTCTTGATCCCCGGCTGCTCATCACGGTAGAGAATCTGTGCCTCAGAATCGGTCACGGCACGTTTGCATTTGCGGATAATCGTATCCGGATCATCCATCAGATAAATGGACGCATTGGGATTTTCATCGGATTTGGACATCTTCTTCGTTGGATCCTGAAGGCTCATAATCTTGGCTCCCACTTTTCCGATATACGCCTCCGGAATGGTAAATACATCTCCGTATACGCCGTTAAAACGCTGTGCAATGTCCCTGGTCAATTCCAGATGCTGCATCTGGTCAATGCCGACCGGAACCACATCTGCCTGATACAGAAGAATATCTGCCGCCATCAGTACCGGATAGGTGAACAGTCCGGCATTGATGTTATCTGCATGTTTCGCTGCCTTGTCCTTAAACTGAGTCATGCGGTTCAGCTCTCCCATGTAGGTAAAGCAGTTGAGAATCCATGCCAGCTCTGCATGTCCGGACACATGGGACTGATAATAAAGACAATTCTTCTCCGGATCCAGTCCTGCCGCAATGTAGATCATCAGCAGATTTCTTGCTCTCTGGCGGAGAGTTGCCGGATCCTGGCGAACGGTGATAGAATGCAGATCCACAACGCTGTAGAAGCACTCATACTCGTCACACAGAGTCACCCAGTTCTTCATAGCTCCCAGATAGTTGCCAAGAGTCAGATTTCCCGTGGCCTGCATACCGCTGAACAATACTTTCTTTCCATTTATCATAACCTTTAATCTCCTTGTTTTCTGTCTATTCAGTAAACGTTTTCTGTTTGCCCTCACCTCATCACAGTAACGCATGATAGTTCAATTCTATCTTTCTTCCTTGCCTTTGTCAACAAACTTTGCTATGATGAGAGAAACTACAAGGAGGCCGTAATTATGGAAAAAATTGCAAGCTTTACCATAGACCATATCCGTCTGATTCCGGGTGTCTATGTATCGCGCAAAGACTCTGTCGGTGACTCTGTCATCACCACTTTTGACCTGCGTATGACCAGCCCCAATGATGAACCGGTCATGAATACCGCAGAGGTGCATACCATTGAGCATCTGGGTGCAACCTTTTTAAGAAATCATCCGCTCTATGGTTCCAAAACCATTTACTTTGGACCCATGGGATGCCGGACCGGATTCTATCTGCTGCTGGCCGGTGACTATGAATCCAGCGACATTGTAAATCTGATGATCGAAATGTATGAATTTATCCGCGATTTTGAGGGAGAAGTGCCCGGAGCCAGCCCGAAAGACTGTGGCAATTATCTGGACATGAACCTGCCCATGGCAAAATATCTTGCCAGAAAATATCTGGATGAGGTACTCTACGACATTCCTCAGGAACGTCTGGTATACCCGGATTAAATTTCATTTTTTCTTAGCAAAAAAGCCCTGAGACGTTATGATCTCAGGGCTTTCTTATAATCAAATCTTACAGCCAGGCTTTTACTTTCTCGTAAATGCTCTTTGCGTCCAGACCGTATTTCTCGATCAGGGCTTTTGCCGGGCCAGACTCTCCGAACTGATCCATCATACCAATACGAAGCATCTTGGTCGGTGCTTCCTCAGCCAGAACTTCTGCAACTGCTCCGCCAAGTCCTCCGATAATAGAGTGCTCCTCAACAGTTACAACCTTACCGG
>CAVCTH010000140.1:0-5627 GCA_963604695.1 Clostridiales bacterium
TGCAAATTATCCATTTTATTCCAATGTGAGCAATGAAGGGGTGATCTTATATGGTGCAGCTTAATGAAGAAACTGGAACCAAGAAAGATCTGGTACTGTATCGTATCCAGTCGGACTTGACGTACGCAATAATGATTATGACATAAAAATTCCAAAAAGAAAAAACGAAAAGGGAGATTTTATGATGTCGGCAATCAACATAACTAATGCAAGAAAGGAACTTTATAATCTGGTAGAGAATGTAAATCTGTATAGTGAACCGGTTTTGATAGTAAGTAAAAAAGGAAATGCAGTTCTTGTTTCTGAAAAGGATTGGAATGCGATCCAGGAAACAGTATATCTTAATTCAATTCCAGGTATGGTTGAATCTATAAGAAAAGGTATGGATACACCTTTAGAAGACTGTGTGCCAGAAGACGTATGCAGGTACAGTAAAAATAATTAGAATGTGGACATATTATGATAAAATACGCTAAATATGATACTATGTAAAGGATAAGCACCAACAGCATAAAAATTTTCAACCCCAGAGGAGGACAGCGACATGGAGAAAATTGGTTTTATTGGAATGGGCAACATGGGAAAAGCGATTTTACACGGAGCATTGAAAGAGTTCCCACGGACAGATTTTGTGTTTTCAGCGAAAACCGAGGAGACGAAGCGGAAGGTTTCCGAAGAATTGGGCGTAGCTGCAGCGGATTCCAATGCGGAGTGTGCGAATCGCTGTAAATATCTGATTCTGGCAGTGAAGCCTCAGTTCTATGATGAAGTGCTGAACGCCATCCGGTATATGGTGACTCCGGATCATGTGATTATTTCCCTGGCGCCGGGAAGAACCATTGATCAGCTGAAACTGAATCTGGGAACGGACAAGCGGATTGTCCGCGTGATGCCCAACACGCCAGCCATGATTGGTGAGGGAATGACGGGAATCAGCTGTCGGAAAGAGGAATTTTCGGAGGAAGAACTGGCAGTGCTGACCAGAATTTTCGCTTCCTGCGGCAAGGCAGAATTTATTGAGGAGCGCTTGATGAATGCGGTGGTCTGCGCCAGCGGCAGTTCCCCTGCCTTTGTCTACATGTTCATTGAGGCATTGGCGGATGCGGCGGTGCGCTGCGGTATGCCGAGAAAACAGGCGTATATATTTGCGGCCCAGGCGGTGAAAGGTTCCGCATCCATGGTACTGGAAAGCGGAAAACATCCGGGTGAACTGAAAGACCAGGTGTGCAGCCCGGCGGGAACCACCATCGAGGGCGTGGCTGCGCTGGAAGCAGCTGGATTCCGGAATGCGGTGTTAAAAGGCTGTGAGGCTGTCTACAAAAAATGTACGGAAATCTAGTCCGGTGATAAAGGACCTTCTCTTCTCATATAATGAGGGAGGAGGTCTTTTTGTATGCGTGGACGAAGGAGTGACCGATATCTGGTGTTTTTATTTGCCGGGTTGATTCTGGGAGTGGTACTGGTACAGTTGGGACAGAAATCACTGCTTCCGGGGATTTTTGGAACGTATTTTTTAAGCCAGTATGCAAGTCTGAAAATCGATACGCTCCGGCTTATGAAATATACAGGCGGCTACCGGCTGGGCCAGTATCTGTTTGTGGTATGCTGCGGGGCTATGCCCATGGCGCCGATGGCCATGGGCGCGCTGGTGCTGATTCTGGGCATGGTAATGGGAACCATGCTGAGTATTTCTACGATTCAACTGGGAATAAAAGGAATTCTGATCTGTGCAGCAGGGGTACTTCCACAGATATTTTTCTATGTTCCGGCATTTGGCTGGATTCTTCTGTGGGTTACCCATGGAGGCAACAGCAGAAAGAAATATTTGTTTTGGGCAGTTGCAGGAAGTCTGTTCCTGATTTTTGGAATTTTGAGCGAAACCTGCATCAATCCCCCGCTTTTACAGCAGCTTTTGCGGAAAATCGCATAAAAAGATTGAAATTCGGGAATTTCTTCGCTATACTGAAAGCATCTTTGGTAGTTTGAGGAATCATTATGGATGAAGAAATTCGACTTTTTACGGGATATCTGGAAGAGGTAAAGAAACTGTCCCGTAATACGGTCATGTCATATCACGGCGATCTGACCAAGATGGCGGTCTACATGAAAGAACAGGGGATTACCTCGGTGGCTGACATTCACGGAACGACGTTAAATGCTTATGTACTGCATATGGAGAAAAATGGAATGTCAGCGGCAACGATTTCCCGCTACATTGCCTCCATGAAAGCTTTTTTTGAATATCTGGTAAGGGAACGGATACTGGACGAGGATCCGTCCTTTTTTCTGAAACCACCTAAGGTGGAGAAGAAGCTGCCGGGAATTCTGACGGTGGAGGAGATGGAACATCTTCTGGAACAGCCGTCCGGGGACAACCCGAAGGGCATGCGGGACAAGGCCATGCTGGAACTTTTGTATGCGACTGGCATGAGAGTCAGTGAACTGGTGCATCTGGAAGTGGAGGATGTGAATCTTCGTTTTGGATGGATTATCTGCAGAGAGAGTGGGAAGGAGCGGATGATTCCTTTCGGAGGAACGGCAGGAAAAGCCCTTCAGATGTATCTGGACAAGGGCCGGAATACTTTTTTGAAAAATGAAGACGATCATCTGTTATTTTTCAACTGTTCCGGAGCACCCATGAGCAGACAGGGTTTCTGGAAAGTGTTAAAAGGCTATGCTTCCAGAGCCGGAATTGAAAAAGACATTACACCGCGGATGTTCCGTCATTCCTGTGCGGCCCATATGGCGGCAGGTGGAGCCGGACTTCAGATTATTCGGGAAATGCTGGGACACACGGATATGGCTGCCACGCAGATTTATGCGGAATTTCAGCCGGGAATTACAACTGAGTACCGAAAAGCTCATCCGAGAGGATAGGATAAGAATGGTAAGGAACTGCAAAGGCGCAGAAGCTTTCAGGAGCTTTTGCGCCTTTTTGTCATATAAAATATTTCGTATAAGGAAGGGGATGGGAAGATGGAACAGCATAAATCACTGATTTCCACAAAGGCGGATACGTTGTTTGCACTGCGAAGCCTGATTCATAAATCGACCATTGAAGAAATGTATATTCTCTATGTCCGGGATTACCAGATGGACAAGCTGGAAGTCTGCCATGAGATTATGGATCAGTTCCGGGGCCGGCGGATTGTAGTCCGCAGTTCTTCTTCGGCGGAGGATTCGTTCCAGCGTTCCAACGCAGGACATTATAAAAGTATTCTGGATGTGGATTCATCCAGTGAAGAGGAGATTATTGCGGCAGTGGATGCGGTCATAGCATCTTATCGAAAGGATATTTCCAATCTGGCGGATGAACAGGTGTTGATTCAGTGCCAGGCCCAGAACGTAGCCTGCAGTGGAGTGGTATTTACCAGGGATATTCAGAATAATAAGCCTTACTATCTGATCAATTATGATGAGACCGGTTCCACGGACAGCGTCACCAGCGGTTCTGCGGGGCGTATGATGAAGGTGGTCCGCAATGTGGATGAAAATACGCTGGAGACGCCGTGGAAAGAGCTTTTGAAGGCGGTTCGGGAACTGGAACACATTATGGACGGACTGGCTCTGGATATTGAGTTTGCCATTGATAAAGAGAACAAGATTATTCTGTTTCAGATGCGTCCGCTTGTGGCAAGTTACAAACAGGGCAGTAATTATGATGACCCTGCGTTCTTTTATCTGCTGGAAAATGCGGCGGATATGTATATGCATCACAAAAATGTGATTACCGGGCAACCCATGATGATGTCGGATATGGCGTTCTGGAATCCGTCAGAGATCATTGGAAATAACCCGCGGCCATTGGATTATTCCCTGTATCGTGCCATTATCACTCATCGTGCCTGGAATCAGGGCATTGCAGGGATTGGTTTTCGAAAACTTTCGGAAGACCTGATGCATCGGATTGGAAATAAGCCTTATATCTGTCTGGAATATGCCTTTTATTCTCTGATTCCCCAGGCTGTGTCGGAAGACCTGGCAAGAAGGCTGGTTCATTATTATCAGAATGCGCTGCGGCATAATCTGACGGCGCACGATAAAATTGAATTTGAAATTGTATTTTCCAGTTATGATTTTGGAACGGAACAGAGAACCAGAAAATTACTGGATTTTGGATTTTCGGAACAGGACAGATCGGAACTTCTGGAAAATCTGAAGGCGGTGACAGAACATGCCATCACGGAATTTGATCAGATTTTGGAAGAGGACATGGACAGTCTGAAAAAACTGGAAGAAATCCGGGTTAAAGAAGAGGAACTTCTGCATGGCGGACCAGCGACCATTCACCAGATCATGCAGGCGGTACAGAGTCTTCGCACGGGACTGCAGCATTATGGTACGCCCCAGTTTGCACGCCAGGCCCGTATGGCATTTATGGCGAGGGCATTTCTACGGAGTCTGACAGAAAATGGACCGAAAGAACGGTCGGAAAACGGACAGAAGACCTGGTTCACCCAGGAAGACGCAGATGCGTTCATGCAGTCTATTTCCACCGTGTCTACGGAGTTTGAGAAAGATTTCCGGGCATTTTCCATGGATGAAATCAGCCGGGCGGAATTTAACCGGAAATATGGGCATCTGCGGGTTGGTACTTACGATATTCGTACAGAACGGTATGACCAGATGAATTTCCGGCCCTGCCCGTCCAAATCCCAGAGAAAAGTGGTGCCGAGAGAAGACGCATTGGATCCGGACCGACTCACACAGGCTATCGCGGAAGCTGGACTTCATGTGACCTGGGAGCAGCTGGTGCATTTTATCCGGCATGCTATTGAGCAGCGGGAATATTTCAAATTTGAGTTTACAAAATCCTTGAGCCTTATTCTGGAACTTCTGGTACGTGCCGGGACAATTATGGAGATCGCCAGAAATGATCTGTCCTGGCTGGAAATCGAGGACTTTCAACTTCCCCAGTATATGAGTCTGGACGAACTGAAAGACCGGCTGGAAGAAAAGATTGTCAGAAGACACCGGAAATACCAGGAATTCCGGGAATTGTACCTGCCGGAAGTGATTCTGAACCGTCAGAGCCTGAATGTGGTGGAAGTTTACGAGGCAAGACCCAACTTCATTACCACGAAAAAGGTGGAAGGAGAAGTCGTACTGCTGGACGAAGAGCCGGATGCAGATATCCATGATAAGATTGTGGTAGTTCCCAAGGCGGATCCTGGATATGAGTGGATATTTACAAAAGGAATCAAAGCATTCATTACCCGGTTTGGCGGAGCTGCGTCCCATATGGCCATCCGCTGTGCGGAGTTTGAGATTCCGGCGGCCATTGGCTGCGGGGAGAAGATTTACCATTATGTATCTTCTTTGAGTTATTTAAGCCTTGACTGTCGGGCCGGTAAGATTGAGGAAGGTATTCAGTACCGGAATTTAAGTGCCCTTATCACCCAGAGAGAAGGGGTGAATCAGTACGGTGACCCGGTGGATATTCTGGAATCTGGCTATGTGCGGTTCTATGAATTACTGGGCTTTATTCCCAAGACCATTTCCAATTTCACCAAGAATGTGGAAATGATTTTCAATAAAAAGCGGGATCTGCTCATTGTGGTGGGAGGCGGTTCCCTGCCGCCGTCCATGTATGACCGGCCTCATGAGGATGAACTGCAGCCCAATCG
>CAVCTH010000141.1:0-5627 GCA_963604695.1 Clostridiales bacterium
CTTCCTATGCAAGACAGTTTTTAGGACAGATGGAAAAACCGGATGTGGAGAGCATCGAGGGACTGTCCCCGGCGATTTCTATTGACCAGAAATCCACCAACCGAAACCCCAGATCCACTGTGGGTACGGTGACGGAGATTTACGATTATTTCCGTCTGCTCTATGCGCGGATCGGAATTCCCCACTGCCCCAAATGCGGTAGAGAGATTAAGAAGCAGAGCGTGGACCAGATGGTGGACCAGATCATGGCGCTGCCGGAGCGGACGAAGATCCAGCTGCTGGCGCCGGTGGTCAAAGGCCGGAAGGGTGAGCATGTAAAAGTGCTGGAAAAGGCCAGAAAGAGCGGCTTCGTCCGTGTGAAGATCGACGGACATCTCTATGATCTGTCCGAGGAGATTAAGCTGGAGAAAAATAATAAGCATCTCATTGAGATCGTGGTGGACCGTCTGGTGGTGAAACCGGGCATCGAAAAGCGTCTGGCAGACTCCATTGAAACCGTACTGGGATTGTCTGATGGTCTTCTGGTCGTGGAGGTCATCGACGGAGAACTTCTGACCTTCAGTTCCAGTTATGCCTGCCCGGACTGTGGTATCAGCATTGAGGAAGTGGAGCCAAGAAGCTTTTCCTTCAACAATCCTTTCGGCGCCTGCCCGGAGTGCTCCGGACTGGGTTATAAGATGGAGTTTGACGAGGATCTGATGATCCCGGATAAATCCTTATCCATTGCCGAGGGCGCCATTCAGGTACTGGGATGGCAGTCCTGTACGGATCCGTCCAGCTTTACCTATGCGATTTTAAGAGCACTTTCCGAGGCATACAGTTTTGACTTAAGCACACCTTATCAGGAGTTACCGGAAAATGTCCGTCATATGCTCATTCACGGTACGGACGGTATGGAAGTACTGGTGCATTACAAAGGACAGCGGGGAGAGGGAATCTATCCGGTAGCATTTGAAGGTCTTATTAAGAACAGTGAGCGCCGTTACCGGGAGACCGGATCGGATACCATGAAGCAGGAATATGAATCCTTCATGCGGATTACGCCCTGCCGTGCCTGCCATGGACAGCGTCTGAAAGCTACCTCCCTGGCAGTGACGGTCTGCGGAAAAAATATTCATGAGATGACCAATCAGTCTGTTCGGGATCTCCATGCATTTCTGGAGCAGATGACGCTGACGAAACAGCAGCTTCTTATTGGTGATCAGATTTTAAGAGAGATTAAGGCAAGAATCCGCTTCCTTATGGACGTGGGGCTTGATTATCTGTCCCTGACCCGTGCCACCGGAACCCTGTCCGGCGGTGAAGCCCAGCGTATCCGTCTGGCAACCCAGATTGGTTCCGGGCTGGTGGGTGTGGCCTATATTCTGGATGAGCCCAGTATCGGCCTTCATCAGAGGGACAATGATAAGTTACTGGCAACATTATGTAAACTCCGTGATCTGGGCAACTCCGTCATTGTGGTAGAGCACGACGAGGATACCATGCTGGCGGCGGATTATATTGTGGATATCGGACCGGGCGCTGGAGAACACGGTGGACAGGTGGTTGCCACTGGTACGGCAACAGAGCTGATGGAGAATCCCAATTCCATTACGGGCGCTTATTTGAGCGGCCGCAAGAAGATTCCGGTACCGGAGACGAGACGGACGCCCACCGGATGGATGACGGTGAAAGGTGCACAGGAAAACAACCTGAAAAATATTGATGTGAAGTTCCCACTGGGAGTGCTTACCTGTGTGACAGGTGTATCGGGATCCGGAAAAAGTTCCCTGGTCAATGAAATTCTCTACAAGAGTCTGGCAAAACAGCTGAACCGTGCGAGAACCATTCCGGGAAAACATAAATGCATCGAAGGAATGGAGCAGCTGGATAAGGTGATCTGTATCGACCAGTCCCCGATCGGAAGAACGCCCCGTTCCAATCCGGCGACTTACACCGGCGTGTTTGATATGATCCGTGACCTTTTTGCAGCAACCTCTGATGCCAAAGCGAAAGGCTATAAGAAAGGTCGTTTCAGCTTTAACGTAAAGGGCGGACGATGCGAGGCCTGCTCCGGTGACGGTATCCTGAAGATCGAGATGCATTTCCTGCCGGATGTGTATGTGCCCTGTGAGGTTTGTCAGGGAAAACGGTATAATCGGGAGACACTGGAAGTAAAATATAAAGGAAAGAGCATTTACGACGTGTTGGAAATGACCGTGGAGGAGGCGCTGACCTTCTTTGAGAATGTGCCCTTCGTCCGCCGGAAGATCCAGGCGCTCTATGATGTGGGCCTTTCCTATATTAAACTGGGACAGCCGTCCACGACCCTGTCCGGCGGTGAGGCGCAGCGAATCAAGCTCGCCACGGAACTGTCCCGCAGAAGTACGGGAAAGACGGTCTATATTCTGGATGAGCCGACCACGGGACTGCATTTTGCAGATGTGCACAAGCTGACAGAGATTCTGCAGCGCCTGGCAGAAGGCGGCAATACGGTTATCGTTATCGAGCATAATCTGGATGTGATCAAGACCGCGGACTATATCATTGATATGGGTCCGGAAGGCGGAGACGGCGGCGGAACTGTGGTTGCTGCAGGTACGCCGGAAGAGATTGCGGAAGTGCCGGAATCCTATACTGGATATTACGTAAAGAAATATCTGAAGAAATAGCCAGATGGCTTTTCAAAGTTTCGGAAATGTTGTAAGATAAATTGTTATGAGGATAGCAGGAGGAAGAACATGCTGGAACAATTGCAAAAAATAGTGGGCGAAGACCATGTATGGACGGATGAACCCATGAAATATCATACAACATTCCGGGCAGGAGGCTGCGCCGACTATCTGGTAGAGCCGGAATCCGTGGACGCGGTCCGGGAGATTGTCCGTCTGTGCCGCCAGGAACACATGCCTTATTATGTGGTTGGAAACGGAAGCAACCTTCTGGTGAGCGATGAAGGATATCACGGAGTGATCATTCATTTAT
The DNA here is from genome assembly GCA_963604695.1 of Clostridiales bacterium. Lineage (GTDB taxonomy): Bacteria > Bacillota > Clostridia > Lachnospirales > Lachnospiraceae > Hominiventricola. The sequence continues at coordinate 2,965 of CAVCTH010000141.1, forward strand.
ATAAAAATATGTCTGCTTTTGAGATCAATGGCAGCCACGTAAAAGCACAGGCGGGAGCGCTGCTGGTGCGGGTGGCAAAGACCGCTGCAAAGGAAGGCCTTGCAGGACTGGAGTTCGCATCGGGCATTCCGGGAACCATTGGCGGTGCCATGGTCATGAATGCGGGAGCCTACGGCGGAGAAATGAAGGACGTGGTGACGAAGGTCCGCGTGCTTCTGCCGCATGGAACCATCCGGGACTATACAGGAGAAGAGATGGCCTTTGGCTATCGGAGAAGCCGCGTCATCGAAGAACAGGGCATTGTTCTGGAAGCGGAGATGGAGTTAAAAGCCGATGATCCGGAAGCCATCGCGGCCAGAATGGAAGATCTGAAGAACAAGAGAGTGTCAAAACAGCCGCTGGAATATGCCAGCGCGGGAAGCACGTTCAAGCGTCCGGAAGGCTATTTTGCAGGAAAGCTCATCGAAGATGCGGGATTACGCGGATTCCAGGTGGGAGACGCGCAGGTGTCGGAGAAGCACTGCGGGTTTGTGATCAACCGTGGAAATGCTACGGCATCCGAGATTATGGAACTGATTCAGGAAGTACAGAAGCGGGTATATGAACAGTCCGGCGTCCGTCTGGAACCGGAAGTAAAGCTTCTTGGTTTTTAAGGTAGAGAGGGAGATACGATATGAGACTGGTGATCGTGACCGGAATGTCCGGCGCGGGCAGAACGACGGCCCTGAAAATGCTGGAAGATGCAGGCTATTTCTGTGTAGATAATCTGCCGGTTCCTTTTATTGACAAATTTGCGGAGCTGACAGCATCCGGCAACAGTGAAATTACCAAAGTGGCCATCGGAATTGATATCCGGAGCGGCAAATCACTGGGACAGCTGGAACAGGTGCTGGAGCATATGACCATGGAAGGCATTACCCATGAGATTCTGTTCCTGGATGCCTCCGATGAGGTGCTGGTAAAGCGTTATAAAGAAACCAGAAGAATGCACCCGCTGGCAGAATCCGGCAGAGTGGAGCAGGGCATTGTGCTGGAGCGGGAACGGCTGGCTTTCCTGAAGAAGCAGGCAGACTATATTATTGATACCAGCCAGCTGCTGACCCGGGAACTGAAGCAGGAACTGGATAAGATCTTTATCCAGAACCGGGAGTTTAAGAACCTGATGATCTCGGTGCTTTCCTTTGGATTCAAGTACGGAATCCCCAGTGACGCGGATCTGGTATTTGATGTGAGATTCCTGCCCAATCCTTATTATTATGAGAACTTGAGAAAACTGACCGGAAACGATCAGGAGATTCAGGATTTTGTCATGGGATATGATATGGCCCATATTTTCCTGGACAAGCTGGAAGATATGCTGATGTTCCTGATCCCCAACTATGTGCTGGAGGGCAAGAACCAGCTGGTGGTAGCCATTGGCTGCACCGGCGGAAAACATCGTTCTGTCACCCTGGCAAATAAGTTATACGAACGACTCCAGAAGCAGGCGGACTACGGCGTGCGTCTGGAACACAGAGATATCGGTAAAGACGCTGCCAGAGGAAAGTGAGGTTGAAATGTCTTTTTCCGGGGAAATTAAGGAAGAACTTTCGACACTGGTTCCGGCTGCTCATCACTGCCGTCTGGCGGAAACTGCCGCAATTCTGCTGTTTTGCGGGAAGATCATTGTGACGGAGACGGATTCCTTCTGTGTGAAAATACAAACAGAAAATCTTCCGGTGGCAAGAAAGTACTTTACATTACTGAGAAAAACATTTAATATGAGAGCTGAGGTTTCTGTCCGAAAAAGCCGGGAAATACGGTATTATTCCATAGTAATCCGGTGTGATAAGGATGCAAAGCGACTTCTTCGCGGAACTCGTTTGATGAGCCAGGACGGAAACATTGACGGCGATGTCCGTCAGATACATAACAGTCTTCTGAAACAGAACTGCTGCAGGCGGGCTTTTATACGGGGGGCGTTTCTCGCAGCAGGATCCGTCAGTGATCCGGAGAAATCCTATCACTTTGAGATTGTCTGTAACGGGCAGGAGAAGGCAGAGGAACTTCAGAGTCTTCTGACTGCATATGAGATTGATGCAAAGATCGTCATGCGGAAAAAGCATTACGTGGTCTATGTAAAAGAAGGATCTCAGATTGTGGAACTGCTCGGGCTGACTGGAGCACATGTATCGCTGATGCAGCTGGAAAATGTACGAATTGTAAAAGAGATGCGGAATTCCGTGAACCGGAAGGTGAACTGTGAGACTGCAAATCTGAACAAGACGGTTTCCGCGGCTGTCCGCCAGGTGGAAGATATTCGTTTCATTCAACGGACGACCGGACTGCAGGACCTGAGCGAAAGTCTGGGGGAGATGGCCAGACTTCGGTTGGAACATCCGGATGCCAGCCTGAAAGAGCTGGGAAATATGCTGGTTCCGCCAGTAGGAAAATCCGGGGTTAATCATCGTCTTCGCAAATTAAGCTTAATTGCTGAAAAGTTGCGCGAAGGCAAAGAGGAGTATAAGGAGGAGCAATCATGATTAGAAAGCCAATTACTGTTCAGCTGGCAAGTGGATTGGAGGCCAGACCGGTAGCAGTACTGGTGCAGGTAGCAAGTCAGTATGAGAGTAAGATTTACGTAGAGACCGATAATAAAAAAGTAAATGCGAAAAGTATTATGG
>CAVCTH010000142.1:0-5528 GCA_963604695.1 Clostridiales bacterium
TTTTCCGCCAGAGTGTTCCGCGGCTGATGCCGAGAGCTTCTGCAGTTTTGATAATTTCCAGATTATTTTCCTTTAAAGCAGTTAAAATCTGGGCGCGTTCCCAGTCTTCCAGATTGCAGGCATCTTCCGGAATCTGCTTTTCTTCCAGTTCCAGATAACTGCAGATGTACTGCTCAATGAAGGACATGTCTTCACCGGCGGTCAGAAGGACGTAGATACGCTCCATTAAATTGTGAAGTTCCCGCACATTTCCGGGCCAGTTATAATAGCTGATCCGTTTCAAAAGTCCTTTGATCATGGCCTGCTCTTCCGGAGAAACCGTTCCCTTCATTTGCGAGTAGATACTTAAGCCAATAAGGGCCACATCGTCCTTCCGGTCGCGCAGAGGGGGAATCACAAGGTTTAATACGTTCAGCCGGTAATATAAGTCCTCTCTGAAATTGCCTTTTCGGACTTCACTTAACAGATCTTTGTGGGTGGCGGCAATAATCCGGATATTTACAGGAATGACCCGGTCGCTGCCGATTCGCCGTACTTCTTTTTCCTGAAGGACACGAAGCAGCTGTACCTGCATTTCCAATGGCATTTCACCAATTTCATCCAGAAATGCGGTGCCTCCGTGGGCAGTCTCAAATAAACCGCTCTTTCCGCCTTTCATGGCTCCGGTAAATGCACCTTCCTCATATCCGAACAATTCTGCTTCCAGAAGATTTTTCGGTAATGCGCCACAGTTGATGGCGACGAAAGGACCTTTTGCACGGGGACTGGCATTATGGATACTTTGGGCAAACAGTTCTTTTCCGGTTCCGGTTTCGCCGTTCAGAAGAACGGTAGCGTTAGACCGGGCAAATTTTTCTGCCAGATTCAGATTTGTCTTTATGGCGGATGAAGTTCCGATAATGTCCTCAAAATGATACTTGGCAATTAATCCTTTTTTATGTAATTTCAGACGGATTTTCTGCTCACTGCTCTGCAGCATTTTTACATCCTGAAAAGTGGCAACGACACCGTAAATCACATCATCGACAATGATGGGAATGTAATTGGCGGAAACCATTTTATCGTGGATGTTCAATAAATGATCAAATTCCCGGTGGCCGTTGGTGAGGACTTTTTTCATATGGGTATTGGGAAATACCTGATCAATGTCTTTGCCTTCACAGTCAGAGGATTTCAATTCAAAAAACAGTTCAGCCGGTTCGTTGATGACTACGATTTTTCCATGCTCATCCGCAGCGGCAATGGCATCATGGGTAAAGTTGAAGATCATCTCATAGCGTTCAAGAAGAACACGAAGTTTTTTCTGCTTTTCCTCTTCTTCTTTTTTGATTTCCAACAGCTGCTCGGCAGTGGTGATGGCACGTAAGAGAGAACTCTCGGAACTTTCTGCCACCGTATGGGGAAGTCCATACAGCGCTGCAAAGCGGGCGCTGTCGGCACCTCCTACAGCAAGAGTGGCGCCGTCTTTGACGGCTTCTTTGACGGCTTTCGCACATTCTTCCAATGTGGAAAAGGAGTAATAAAGAGCGTCGATATGCAGCATCTGGCACATGGTGCGGACGTCTTCCGGCATCAGTCCATACCGGATAAAGGCAACCCGGTGCTTTTCCTTCAGTATGCGATCCATGATCGGAATATAATCGGCCAGTACCTGTTCAATTTCCACAGTCTGTCCGTTGAATACCTGTTCAATGGAACTTTTGGTTCCGCGGCGGCTGATGAAAATCTTTGCACCTTTTTGGGACAGTTTTTTTGCAAGGGCAGCGGCATCTCCCAGAGAAGCCTGATATACATTGATTTCTTTATGATAATTTCCGATGATCAGTTTACTTTTCCGGGCCACTTCATCAGTGGGGGCGATTAAACAAATTTCCGTTGTTTCTTTCTGCATAAAAACCTCCCGTACAGTTCTTTTAAAAATAATATAGCATATTAGGACTTGTATTTTAAGCGTTAATACGATAGAATCACTCCAAATTCATGAGAGGAGCAAAGCGATGGATTATCAGCAGATGGTAAAAGAACGGAATGAAAAAAATTATTTTGCAAAGGAAAATGGAATCCGGCTGGACGAGATTGCAGAGGGGTATGCAAAAACTTCCATGGAAGTTTCCCAGAGGCATTTAAATCCCATTGGATCCGTGCATGGCGGCTGCCTTTATACCATTGCAGATGTAACCGCAGGTGCAGCGGCATTTTCTTACGGAGCGCCTGCAGCAACGGTCAATTCGGATATGCATTATCTGCGGGCCGGCTTGAATACGACAGCAGTGTACGGAGAAGCGCACGTCCTGAAATGTGGAAAACGGACGATTGTTCTGGAAACTTCGATTTATGACCAGGATCATAAACTTCTTGCAACAGGAATTTTTACCTATATGGTGATTAATGCCTGATAGAAAAATGCGGCACTGCTTTTATACAGTGCCGCATGCAAGGGGAGAGGATGGGTTATTTCTTTTGGAGAACAGCTTTGGCTTTTGCCACGATGGCAGCAGCGTTCAGCTGGTATTTGTCCATCAGTTCCTGAGGCTGTCCGGATTCACCGAAGGAATCATTGACAGCAACCATTTCCATGGGTACCGGAGCGTGCAGGGCAAGGCATTCAGCCACAGCGCTTCCGAGACCTCCGGCTGCCTGATGTTCTTCTGCGGTTACAATACAGCCGGTTTTTTGTGCGGCACGGATAATGCAGTCCGTATCCAGCGGTTTAATGGTATGCATATTGATGACCTGAGCGGAAATGCCGGATTCTGCAAGGGTATCTGCAGCCTGCAGAGCTTCATAGACCATGGCGCCGTTGGCCATGATGGTAACGTCTGTTCCATCACGTAAAATATTTGCTTTTCCAATTTTAAAAGGAGTGTTTTCGTCTGTTACCACGGGAACAGCCTCCCGGCCGAACCGGATATAACAGGGGCCGTTCATGGCAGCCATGGCGAGCGTTGCTTTTCTTGTTTCTTCTGCATCACAGGGAACAATGACTGTCATGTTGGGAAGGACGCGCATGATTGCCACATCCTCCAGCGCCTGGTGTGTGGCACCGTCGGGTCCTACGGAAATTCCGGCGTGTGCACCGCCGAGTTTGACGTTCAGATTGTTATAGCAGACCGTGGTGCGGATCTGATCCCAGGCACGTCCTGCCAGAAATACGCCGTAAGTGGAACAGAAAGGAATCATTCCGCCCAGTGCCATTCCGGCTGCGGTGCCTACCATATCCTGTTCGGAAATTCCCATATCAATGAAATGCTCCGGGAACTGGTCACGAATCCAGACCGTCCGGGTGGATTTTGCAACATCGGCATCCAGAACCATTACCTGGCTGTTTTTCTCACAGAGTTCCAGTAACGCTTTTCCGTATCCATCTCTCATAGGTACTTTATTTCCCATTAGTTCATACCTCCGATCTCTTCCAGTGCTTTTTCCAGCTGCTCTTTACTTGGTGCATTTCCGTGCCAGTTGCAGTCATTTTCCATAAAGGACACCCCTTTGCCTTTGATGGTATTGGCAATCAGTACGGTTGGCTTTCCTTTTGTTTCTGCTGCTTTCTCATAAGCGTTGCATACCTGTTCCATGTCATGGCCGTCCAGTTCGATGACGTTCCAGCCGAATTCTTTCCACTTATTGCAAAGATTTCCAAGATCTTTGATCTCATCCGTGGTTCCGTCCAGCTGGACATGATTGTAATCAACAATGGCACAGAGATTGTCCAGCTGATGCTGAGCAGCGGTCATGACAGCTTCCCAGCACTGGCCTTCCTGCAATTCGCCGTCGCCAAGCAGGCAGTATACCCGGTTGCTGCGGTTCTGTTTTTTGAAAGCGAGGGCAAGACCGTTTGCAATGGAAAGACCCTGGCCGAGAGAGCCGCTGGAGCAGTCAAGACCTGGAGTGTGCTCTCTGTGCGGATGCCCCTGCAGAATGCTGCCCAGCTTCCGAAGGGTATGCAGTTCCTCAACAGGGAAAAATCCGCGTCTGGCAAGGACGCTGTAGACAACAGGTGCCACATGTCCTTTGGAAAGAATAAAGCGGTCCCGGTCTTCCCATTCCGGATTTTCCGGATCCAGTTTCATAACAGAAAAATAAAGTGCAGTCATCAGTTCTGCTGCGGATAAAGAACCACCCGGATGTCCGGATCCGGCCTCGTGGATCATGGTTACAATATCGCGTCTGACCGTCTGGGTCATTTTGACAAGTTCGTTTGTGTTCATATGCCTCCTCCTTTTGACTTTACATGTTCTGCTTTTATATAGAGCAAGGTGCGTGCCAATTCGATTTTTGCGGAAAAATGGCGGAAAACGGATGCGAAAGGCATGAAATGATGTTTCATGTTCAAAAGCGTTTCAAATTGTTTTGATACAATTGACTTTTGCAGACATTGCAAATAAGATAAAAGTGATTTTATGGGGAAATGTTTTTACGGGAGAGGATAGAAGCTATGAGAAAACGAATCTTTGAGATTATCGAAGTGGCAGACAAGGACGATGTCTGGAGCAGAGTCTATGATTATTTTATGATTGTGGCAATCACCTGCAGTATTATTCCACTGGCGTTTAAGCAGGATACGTCATTTTTCACCGCAATGGACCGGGTGTGCGTGGGAATTTTTATGGTGGATTATCTGCTGAGGCTTCTGACAGCGGATTATAAATATGGAAAGAGGGAGCTTGGTTCTTTTCTGAAATATCCATTTTCCTTTATGGCACTGGTGGATCTGGTATCCATTCTTCCGTCACTGACGATTATAAACAGTAGTTTAAAACTGCTCCGCGTGCTGCGGATGATCCGGGCATTCCGGGTATTTCGCGTATTTAAAGTCATGCGGTATTCCAGAAGCTTTATGATCATCCGGGATGTGCTGAAAACATCAAAAGAATCCCTGATTGCCGTCTGCGTGCTGGCAGCAGGGTATGTGCTCATTTCCGCACTGGTGATTTTTAACGTGGAGCCGGATTCCTTTAACTGCTTTTTCGACGCGGTCTACTGGGCGACCGTTTCCCTCACAACCGTTGGCTACGGTGACATTTATACCGTTTCCACCATCGGCCGGGCTGTGACCATGGCGTCGTCTGTCTTTGGTATTGCCATCGTCGCTCTCCCCGCTGGTATTATTACCGCGGGGTATATGACAGAGCTGAAGAAAGTGGAAGAGGAGGAAAAAGAGGAAAAGTAGGAGCCTATATTTCCAACAGGTCTTCCACCTTGCAGGCGAGAATTTTACTCAAGCGGAAAAGGTCGATGGAGCGGCAGTGATTGATGTCGCGTTTTCTCTGTTCAAACAGCTGGATTTGACGAAGGGAAACTTCTGATAGTTCGGATAGTTCTCTCTGGGATAATCCGGCTGTTTTGCGTAAGCGTTTTAGATTCGTGTCTGTGTAATATTGTGACCATCGGGAGTTCATTTCTTCTACAAAATGAGTAATATCCATTTCATGAAAAACCGGATACATTTGCAGGATATCCGATGGTTTTACGGCATGATTGATTTTTGAAAAGGGACGGGAAGTGTACCACTGATAGAAGGCAAGCGC
>CAVCTH010000143.1:0-5502 GCA_963604695.1 Clostridiales bacterium
TGTCATTCAGAACATCCTCGCGCTCGATGCCGTTTCGCTCCACGATATCCTTGACGTACAGTTCGCTGTAGAGGGAGGTCAGATAATCCTTCTTATCCTTTTCATCCCCCAGTGCTAAAAGTCTCGGCATACCGCCGTAAAGCATATAGGTATCCAGTGCTTTTCGCTCGTCACCGCCCACGGCAGAATAGAACTCCGCAAACGACAGCGGGAACACATGAATCTGCGTAGCGCGCCCGCGGAACTCTGTAGCAATGTCTTTTGACAGCCCTTTGGAGTTACTGCCGGTGACATAAACATCAAGGTTTTTGTATGCCTTGAGTTCGTTCAGCATATCGTAGATGGTAACCTCGATGCCGCCGTTTTCCTTGTCCACCACTTTCGTGGTGAGCTGCACCTCATCAATGAACAGATAGAATTTTTCATCCTTCCTGTCCCGGACGGTGCTTTCTACATATTCGCACAGAGTGATCGGATTTCTGAACTTATAGTACCGCCGCTGATCCAGTTCGATTTTCAAAATATGATCTTCCGAAACGTTCTGCGAAAGAAGATACTCGAAAAACAGATCGAAAAGCAGTACGGACTTGCCGCATCTGCGTATGCCTGTGATGACCTTTATCTCGCCGTTCCACATACTGTGAATCAGCCGATTCATATAGGAATCTCGTTTAACCATGCATTTCACCTCGCACTTAGGGCGAAACCGTCCGAACTTCTATGTTAGTATACCACGGTTTTTGAAAAATATCAATGTTCTACGAAAAAGTTCACAAAGAAGTTGCGACGAAAACGGGCTAAGTACAAGACGAAATTCTCCGATACGTCTCAGATTCCATAGGGGATAAAGCGTCCTCTGCAGTGTTCCTGAAATTCTGCTTCTCCAGCCACTGCTTTTCTTCTTCACTCTCCGGGATGTCGATTCTTTCTATTTTGAGGCAGTCCTGGTCTTTTCTATTCTCATTTTCAATAGCAGAGCTTAACGCCATAGGCTAGTTACCGACTATCTATCGCCGTCTAACCATTTGATGATGTAGTGGCAGGCTACACCAGCCGCAACGGCGATGATGAATGACTTCATCATGAGCAAAGAGCTGGCCGGAAAAGACTATATCTATTTCAAGAAGCTGGCAACCGACATGGATGCTGAAATCCTGCGTGACTTTTTCTCAGAAATCATTGACTCCATCATCATGGATGGCAGCCACATAAGGGAAATCGTCTTTCGGAATGGGCTTGCGCATACATTCTTCTACAAAGACGCAGAAAAACCGGAGGCGTAAAACCTCCGGTTTCTTTCATCTTTTCTGGTTACAAATGTACGATTTGGGTATCATTCTATAAACATCGCATCCCCGAAGGAGAAAAAGCGATATTTCATCTCCACGGCTTCTTTGTAGGCCGCCATGATCTGATCCCGGCCAGCCAGCGCAGATACCAGCATCATCAGCGTGGATTCCGGCAGATGGAAATTGGTAATCAGGCAGTCAATGAGCTTGAACTTGTATCCCGGATAGATAAAGATCTCCGTCCAGCCGCTGCCGGCCTTTAAGATTCCATCCTCCCCCGTGGCGGATTCCAGGGTACGGCAGCTGGTCGTACCCACTGCGATAATCCGTCCGCCCTTTGCCTTTGTCTCGTTGATGAGCTTCGCCTGCTCCTCTTCCACCATATAGAACTCGGAGTGCATATGGTGCTCCAGAATATTCTCGACCTTGACGGGACGGAAGGTACCAAGACCGACATGCAGCGTCACATGGGCGATGTGGACCCCCTTATCCTTGATAGCCTGCAGAAGTTCCGGTGTAAAATGAAGCCCGGCTGTCGGCGCCGCCGCAGAGCCGTCATGCTTCGCATAGACCGTCTGGTAACGGTTCTTATCCTTCAGCTGATGGGTAATATAGGGCGGCAGGGGCATCTGCCCCAGCTGATCGAGGATTTCCTCGAAGATTCCCTCATAGGTAAATTTGATCATCCGGTTGCCATCCTCTACCACATCGGTCACCTCACCGACCAGAAGTCCGTCACCGAAGCTGATCTTCGTGCCCGGTTTTGCCTTCTTACCCGGCTTTACCAGTGTCTCCCATACATCGTCTGCATTTCGTTTCAGAAGAAGCACTTCGATCTTCGCATCCGTTCCGATCTTACTTCCGATCAGTCTGGCCGGAATGACCTTGGTGTTATTCACTACCAGGCAGTCTCCCGGATTCAGATAATTGATAATCTCCCGGAAAATGTGATGCTCGGTCTTTCCAGTCTCTCTGTCCAGCACCAGCAGTCTGGAACCGGAACGGTCTTCCAGCGGATCCTGTGCGATCAGTTCCTGAGGAAGATCATAATAAAAATCATGTAAACTCATATTCTGTTCGTCCAAAATACAACAGCCTCCTATAATTCAATTCCAAACAGTTCCTGCATCTGCTGCCGGATCATTTCCGGACGTTTCTCCACGAAATCATAGATCACGGCCTTGTTCTGCTCTACCTCGTCCATATCTAATGTATACGTCTCGTCAATGCTGTGCTTGTAAGCAAAGCTTTCCGCCAGTTCGCCGTCACGCTCTGCGCAGAGCTTTTCAACAGCTGCGCGGACTCTGTCCTCCGTAAAATATTCATCGATACAGAGTCTCATATACTCTGCAAATTTTTTCTGCATGTCCGGACGCTTCATCACAGCGCCAAACAGCGGGCTCTCTTCCATCACCGTCTCAATATCCAGCCAGTCTTCCGGCTCTTCGTTATTGATGTTAAACCCGGCTTCCATATCATAGTAGAGATACCGCCATCTTCCATCCTGACGCCCGGTTCCATAGACATTATTCTGACTGTAATACCGATAGAGCTTGATATTATTAAGGGGCCAGTCCCAGTTGGCGATATAGGTCTCTATGGCAAAATACTGAATCATATTGTCAATGTCGACCAGCTGTTCCAGATTCGCGAAGGTCTCATCATCCGTCAGATCCTTTTCCGCATATTCTGCGACTTCCTGGTAGTCCCTGGCTGCCTGGATTGCCTCCGGGTCTGCCCCGTCGCTTTCTGCCTGCTGCAGATCGTTATCAAGGCTTCCTGCATCCATGGAAAGTGCCTGTGCTTCATCTGCCACATCCATCACCTGCTTGTTGCCTTCTCCCGAACCAGACGCATTCTCCTCTGTGTCTTCCTCTCCCGGAATGCTCTGGGTCAGCTTATTGGCGCGGAGTGCCACCTTCTGATAATAATCGCCCTCCTGCATGAGCCCATAATTTTCTTCCATATAGGTATCATCATAGACTTCCTGCAGCCATTCAAAATTATAATACCCACCGTTCAGCCATACCGACGCAGGTGCCACCGACTTGCTGTCGATGCCCTCAATCTGGCTGCACAGGGTCTGGAAGAGTTCCTCCCGGAACAGGGTCACACTCTTGTCAAAGCCATGGGCCCGGAGTACCAGACGTTTGTAAGCATCCTGCACCTTCTGGTCTGCTCCGTGGGTGTTGTCTGCAAAGAAAGGATAGGCAAAGGTGTCCTTTCCGTATTCCTTTCTTGCATAGAGCTTAAAGGATTTATAATAATACTGTCTGCTGGCATGCCCGAAGATCCGGATACCTGCATCCTGGGCAATAAGCCGTTCTCCATCCGGAGACAGGATCTCCACATAGACATCCCTCTCCCAGTCCCTTCCCTGCTGGGTAAAATTCGCAGGTTTGGTCAGCTTGTCGGAAATGTATTCTTCACTGTTCACATACTCGTCCCGGATCTTTCCTTCCACCATGATGCCGTATTCATAATCATACAGATTATAAGGGTCACTGGTCAGGCAGACAATATAAGTACTGAACCGGTTCTGTAACGTCTCCATACTGTCCGCATAGAAGTAGGTCCTGGTAAAGAGGTCTCCCCATTCTCCGGTGCTCTCATCATAGGAACGGGCCCGGAACACACAGCTCTGGACTTCATCCGTAGCCATGAAAACAATAGGGTCTTCGTAAAATCCACTCTCAAATCCGGGGATGCTGCCATCCAGCGTGTAGTAAATAGGTAAGCCCCCCGTATTGGATAATTCCAGCACCAGATCTCCGGCGCAGAAGGAATCCTCCTGAGATACGACAATATCATCCGCCTGCTCCATTTTTTCTGCCAGGCCGGGACTTTTCAGTGCCACAAACAACAAAACCAGGGCGGCAGCTATTAAAAGCCCCGCCCTGATGGATTTTTTCACAGACATCATTACTGACGCAGCTCTGCACCCAGAGCCTGCAGACCATTCAGGATTTTCTTCATGGCAGAAGTAATCTCTGCATCCGTCAGCGTATGATCCTTGGCACGGAAGGAAAGGGAATACGCTACAGACTTATATCCCTCCTTGATCTGGGAACCTTCGTAAATATCAAACAGCTCGTAGTTCTCCAGAATCTTTCCGCCTCTGGTGGCAATGATATCCTCAACCTGTCCTACCAGGATTTCTTTCGGAAGCACCATGGAAATATCCCTGGTCACTGCCGGGAATTTTGCAATGCCCTCGTATTTTCTGTCGAAGGTTGCTTTCTCCACAATGGACGGCATATCCAGAACTGCCACATATGCCCGATCACCAATGCCGTAGTTTGCGGCAACAGTCGGATGAACCTCACCCAGATATCCGATCACAGTGCCATCATAGATGATGTTTGCCTGACGTCCCGGATGCAGGAAGGATTTTCCGGCCTTCGGATCGTAGACTTCTTTCTCGTGCATACCGATCTTATCAAGGAACTCTTCTACAACACCCTTCATGCTGAAGAAGTCGCCGTCTCCATACATGCCCAGGGTGAACTGCATTCTCTCATCCGGCAGTTCCGTCAGCGGAAGGCTCTTCGGCAGATAAATATTGCCCAGCTCATAGAGACGCACATTTTTATTTCTTCGGTTGTAGTTCGTTGCCAGGGAGGTCAGCATTCCGTTCAGGGAAATGGTTCTCATAATGGAGAAATCCTCGCCCAGCGGGTTGGAGATCACGATGGTCTGACGTTCAGGAGCATCCTCCGAAAGCAGCAGTTTGTCAAATACTTTCGGGCTCTCAAAGCTGTAGGTCATGCCCTGGGAGAATCCGCAGAACTCTGCAATATCCCTTGCCACTGCTTCAATCCTCAGATAGAACGGAAGCTTTCCGGTGGTGGCCTCTCCCCTCGGCAGGGTCGTCGGGATGTTATCATATCCGAAGAAACGCGCTACCTCCTCCGCCAGATCTGCGGTACGGAACAGATCCTGGCGGAAGGTCGGAGCCACGATCTCATTGGTCTTCTCATCATAAGCAAGCTCAATCGGCTTGAAGTATTCCAGCATCTGCTCTTTGCTGATATCAGTTCCCAGCAGGGCATTGATACGGTCCGGCTCAAAGGGAATGCGGACCTCCTCTTTCTTCACCGGATAGACATCTACGGTTCCGTCTACCACATCACCGGCATCCAGTTCTTCGATCAGCTGGCATGCACGGTCGATGGCTGCCTGCGCATTGTTCGGATCAAGACCCTTCTCAAAT
>CAVCTH010000144.1:0-5310 GCA_963604695.1 Clostridiales bacterium
GTGGACATCCGCCCATTCAAAAGCGGCGGCACCGGAGTCCACAGCTTTTTGAAAAATCAGCCCGATGACTATCCGGAACATCTGGAGGCAGGCACCCTGAACGGTCATGGCATCGCAGGGCTGCTGGCAGCAGTGCGGGAGATTGAAAAGATCGGTTTGAACGTTATTTATGAGAAAGAACACCGGCTTATGCAGCAATTTTATGAGGGCGTCCGGAAAATTCCGGGTGTGAAAATCTATGGCGATTTTTCTGATCCGGCAGCAGTCCGGTGTCCCATCGTTTCCCTGAATATCGGTGAGATGGACGCCTCCGAAGTCAGCGACTGGCTGCAGGAAGAGTACGGTATCATCACCCGGGCAGGCGCCCACTGCGCGCCACTGATGCATCAGCACTTTGGAACGGAAAAACAGGGGATGGTAAGATTCAGCTTTTCCTATTATAATACAGAGGAAGAAGTGCTCGCGGCAATACGGGCGGTAAAGGATATTGCGACAGAGTAGGATAGCAGGGGCGGAAGTGACAGGCAGCAGGATGGCGGGTGGAAGGTGACAGCCTGTGAAAGGAACGTCCGCAGTCCCGGTACTTCATGAGAACGAGCAGTCAGCGATGTTCGAATGTTAGTACCGCTGGATCGAGGACTTAGCGCGAGCGGTTCCGCTCACAGCCTGTCACTTCCATCCCGCCTGCAGTAACTGACATTACAAGCACGAAGGAGGAACTATGGCGGAAGAGATAGTATTTTGCAAAGGCGGCGGCTGTACCGTGAAGCTTGGTCCGGATCTTTTAAGCCATGTGCTGGACAAGCTCCCCCGAGGAGAGAAAGATCCCAACCTGCTCATCGGCTACGACAGCAAGGATGACGCGGCGGTCTACCGGATTTCTGACGAAGTGGCGGTGGTGCAGACACTGGATTTCTTCCCGCCCATGCTGGACGATCCCTATCTGTTCGGGCAGATCGCAGCCACCAATGCCCTGAGTGATATTTACGCCATGGGCGGCACGGTGAAGACGGCCCTCAACATTGTCTGCTTCCCGGAAAAGATGGATCTGAATATCCTGGGAAAGATCATGCAGGGCGGCGCGGAGAAAGTCATGGAAGCCGGAGGTACACTGGCTGGCGGTCATTCCATCATGGACAATGATGTGAAATACGGTCTGTCGGTGACAGGCGTGGTGCATCCGGATCATATTTATGGAAATAATCAGGGACAGCCGTCCGACGTGCTGATCCTGACGAAAAAACTGGGCGTTGGACTGGTGTGCAATGCCAACCGGGTGGGACTTGCCCCGGAAGGAGCCATGGAAGAGTCCGTTGCATCCATGACCACCCTGAATAAAAAGGCGGCGGAAATCAGCAAACACTATGAGATTCATGCCTGCACGGATGTGACAGGATTTGGATTTCTGGGACATTTAAGTGAAATGACAGACGGTCGGCTGACCGCGGAGATTGATTCTATTTCCATTCCAGTGATCCGGGGAGCTATCCACTGTGCAGAAGAATTTCTTCTGACGGCGGCGGCCCAGAGGAATCGGAACCATGTGGGAGACCGGGTGGAATTTTCCAGCTGGATTCCATTTTCCATGGAAGAATTATTATTTGACCCGCAGACCTCCGGCGGACTTCTGTTCGCAGTAAAACCGGAGCAGGCGGGAGTATTTTTAAAAGAGTTAAGAGATGCAGGACTTCCGGCCGCCATGGTGGGAAGACTTGTGGAAAGAAAAGAAAAAGAAATTTATGTAAGATAGGAGAGACGAAAGATGATAACAGTGAATGCGATGGGCGATGCATGCCCGATCCCGGTAGTGAAGACAAAGAAAGCAATGGAGACCCTGAAAGCCGGTGACGTGGTGGAAACTTATGTGGACAATGAGATCGCAGTGGAAAACCTGACAAAAATGGCAAAGCAGACCGGATGTGCAGTGACAAGCCAGAAGCTGGAAGAAGGAAAATACAGCGTACAGATTACCGTTGCAGAAGCGGCAAATACTAAAGCAGCACCGGAAACCGTGGAAAACTGCAGTCCGGCACCGGCATCCAACAAAGTCGTTGTAATCCGCAGCTCCGTCATGGGAGAGGGTGATCCGGAGCTTGGAAAAGTGCTGATCAAAGGATTTATCTATGCACTGTCCCAGCAGGAAGACCTGCCGAAGACCATGCTGTTCTACAATGGCGGCGCTCACCTGACCTGTGAAGGTTCCGCATCTCTTGACGATTTGAAAGAACTGGAGCAGAAAGGGGTCAGAATCCTGACCTGTGGAACCTGCCTGAATTTTTACGGCCTTTCTGAAAAACTGAAAGTCGGAGAAGTGACCAATATGTATGAGATCGCCGAGACCATGTCAAAGGCATCTCTCATCGTGAGCCCGTAAGATGCGCACAAGACATCTGCAGCTGGTGGTGACCTTTGCGACGACCACGGCTGCCATGGAGATGGAGCGAAAAGCAGAGGAAGAACAGATCCCGGGACGGCTGATCCCGCTTCCGTCGGAGATTTCCGCCGGATGCGGGCTTGCCTGGAAGACGGAACTCACGGAGAAGAACGCGCTGCTTACATTCATGGAGCAGGCAGGACTCCGGTGGGAAGCCATGTATGAGTGCGAACTGTTCTAAATACAGCAGAAGAGAAAGGAAGCCATGCTTTACTATAATCAGTATGTACGGGCGGGAAGTCTTGACGAGGCTTATGACCTGTATCAGAAAAAGAACAATTTTATTCTGGCCGGTATGCTCTGGCAGAAAATGAGAAATAAGACCATGGGCACCGCTATCGATCTATGCGGTCTCGGTCTTGACAAGATCGAGGAGACGGAGGATGCATTTCGGATTGGCGCCTATGTATCTTTACGTGATCTGGAAACCAGTGAAGTATTAAATACATATACGAAAGGTGCTTTCCGGGAGTCTGTGCGTCACATTGTGGGCGTACAGTTCCGAAATGTGGCAACCGTGGGAGGAAGTATCTGGGGGCGTTTTGGATTCTCCGATGTGATGACTATCTTCCGCGCGCTGGGTGCGAAAGTGGAGCTCCACCATGCAGGTGTCATGGATCTTAACGAATTCGTAAAGCTTCCGAGAAAAACAAGAGATATTCTGGTAGCGGTCATTGTGCCGAAAAATGTGGAAGGTGTTGTCTATCTAAGCCAGCGGAATCAGTCCACAGATTTTCCGGTGCTGACCTGCGCCGTGGCAAAACGGGCAGACGGTTATGCGGCAGCCATCGGTGCGACGCCCCATCTGGCAGAAGTGGCAGTGGCTCCGGAAAGTGCTCTTTCCCAATTAAGCGATGAGCAGATAGATGCTTTTGCAGGGCAGGTATGTGAGCAGATCCGGTTTGGCAGCAACATGAGAGCAGGAGCTGCTTACCGGAAAGCAGTCTGTCGCGTGCTGGTAAAACGAGCCATGCAGGCACTGAAAGGAGAACTGGACTGATGGATGTAAAAATAACATTAAACGGAAAAGTCATCACTGATTCCGTGGATGCAGATATGGTTCTTCTGGATTTCTGCCGGAAACACAGATGCTATTCTGTAAAGCGTGGCTGTGAGAGCGGCAACTGCGGACTCTGTACGGTTCTTCTCGACGGAAAGCCGGTGCTTTCCTGCAGCACGCCGGTGGGACGCGCCAACGGACGGAAAGTGGATACACTGGAAGGATTGCAGGAAGAGGCCAAAGCATTTACCGGTTTCTTTGCTGCTCAGGGAGCAGACCAGTGCGGATTCTGCAACCCGGGATATATTGTAAATATTGTAGCGCTGCTCAGAGAAAATCCGGACCCGACGGATGAGGAGATTCTGGAATATCTCTCCGGCAATCTGTGCCGCTGTACCGGATATCAGAGTCAGCTGCGTTCCCTCAGAAATTATCTGAACAGCAAAAAAGAAGGCGCGGCTCTCGATCTGGAGGCAGGCGTCTATGGAGAAGACATCGGAAAGGAGTGGAAGCAGAATGGAATTTAAGCGTGACCGAAAAGATTACCATGCGGTTGGAAAATGCATTCCCAAGAAAGATTCCGAGCAGCTGCTCCTTGGAAAACCGGTGTTCATGGATGATATTGTGCCCCAGGACTGTCTGGTAGTGAAGATTTTGAGAAGTCCCCATGCTCACGCCCTGATCGAAGATATCAATACGGCAGCAGCCCTGAAAGTGCCGGGCATTGTGGCTGTTTATACCTGGAAAGACGTGCCGCAGAACCGGTTTGCCATTGCAGGACAGACCTTCCCGGAGCCGTCTCCCTATGACCGGCTCATTCTGGATCAGAGAGTGCGGTGTGTGGGCGATGCCGTGGCTATTGTGGCCGGTGAGACGGAAAAAGCAGTAGACAAGGCGCTACGCGTCATCAAAGTCAAATATCAGGTACTGGAACCGGTGCTTGATTTTCATAAAGCCCTTGACAATCCGGTGCTGGTGCATCCGGAAGACAACTGGATGTCCCATGGAAATACCGGAGATGTAAAGCGGAATCTTCTTCATCATGAGGAGGATGCTCACGGAGATGTGGAAGCAGTGCTCGCAGACTGCGAGGAAGTCATTGAGCATACTTACAGAATCAAGGCTGCTCAGCAGGGTTACATGGAGACCATCCGTGCTTACTGTGAGATCGATCGGTACGGACGGCTTCACTGCATCAGCTCTACCCAGATCGTCTTCCATCTGCGCCGTATTCTTGCCACGGCTCTTGGTATTCCAAAATCCAAAGTCCGTGCGGAAAAACCGCGGATCGGCGGCGGATTCGGTGCCAAGCAGACGGCAGTCTGTGAGGTCTATCCGGCATTTGTCACCTGGATGACCAAACGGCCCAGTAAGATTATTTACAGCAGAAGAGAGTGCCAGACCATTGCGTCGCCCCGTCATGAGATGGAAGTGACCGTTCGGCTGGGTGCCATGAAGGACGGACATATTCGTGCCATTGATCTTTATACCTTATCTAATACCGGTGCTTACGGTGAGCACGGAACCACGACGGTTGGTCTGTCCGGACATAAGGCAATTCCCCTTTATACCGGCGGATGCGAGGCAACCCGGTTTTCCTGCGACGTAGTCTACACGAATGTGCAGGCAGCTGGTGCTTACCGTGGTTACGGAGCCACTCAGGGAATTTTTGCACTGGAATCTGCGGTCAATGAACTGGCAGAAAAACTTCAGATGGACCCGGTAGAGCTCCGCATGAAAAATATCGTGCGGGAAGGCATGTTTATGCCTGCTTATTTCGGAGAAACGGCCAATGCCTGTGCGCTGGACCGCTGTATTGAGCACTGCGCCGACAATTTCCACTGGAAAGAAAAATATCCGGTGCGGGATATGGGCA
>CAVCTH010000145.1:0-5280 GCA_963604695.1 Clostridiales bacterium
TTTCCTGACATGTTCTTCTGCTCCCTTAATTTATTATATCGTTATTATTATACGATATATCGCAGTATTATTTCAATGAGTTTTTCCAGTATTTCCCGTATAAAAATTCATAAAAAAAGACCACAATCAGTCTCCTGATCATGATCTCTTTCGTACTTTCCTGTTCTGTTTTACTCTCCCAAGTATGCTTTCTTCACTGCCTCGTCGTTCAGGAGGTCAGAAGCTTTTCCTTCTTTTACAATCTTACCGGTCTCGAGGACGTAGCCTCTGTCTGCGATGGACAGGGCTTTCTTTGCGTTCTGTTCTACCAGAAGAACCGTGGTTCCGCTGGCGCTGACCTGTTTGATAATGTCAAAGATCTCGTTTACAAAGATCGGGGAAAGTCCCATGGACGGCTCGTCCATCAGGATAATCCGGGGTCTGGACATCAGTGCCCGTCCCATGGCAAGCATCTGCTGCTCGCCGCCGGAGAGAGTTCCTGCCGGCTGGTTTTTACGCTCTTCCAGACGCGGGAACCGTTCGTAGACGATCTTCAGTGTATCATCAATCTCTTTTTTATCTTTTCTCGTATAAGCACCCAGCTTCAGGTTCTGCAGGACACTTAAGGAAGGGAATACACGACGTCCCTCCGGCACCTGGGCCAGACCGTTTTCCACGATCTTATGGGCCGGGATCTTTGTGATCTCCTGTCCCTCAAAGGTGATGCTGCCTTTCTTGGGGGCAATCAGTCCGGAAATGGTATGAAGGATGGTTGTCTTACCGGCACCGTTGGCACCGATCAGGGCGATTACCTCACCCTCGTTTACCTCAAAGGAGATTCCTTTGATTGCCTGGATCATTCCGTAATACACTTCCAGGTCTTTAATCTCAAGCATTGCCATTGTCGTTCCTCCTCTACTCACCAAGATATGCCGTGATAACCTTCGGATCGTTCAGCACCTCGGAAGTATCTCCGCTGGCCAGCTCCTGACCAAAGTTCAGCACCGTCAGTTTCTCACAGATACCGGATACCAGTTTCATATCATGCTCGATCAGAAGAATCGTCATATGGAACTCATCCCTTACGAAATGAATGGTATTCATCAGTTCCTGAGTCTCATTGGGGTTCATGCCGGCAGCCGGTTCATCCAGAAGAAGCAGCTTCGGATTGGTGGCCAATGCCCTGGCAATCTCCAGCTTTCTCTGTTTTCCGTAAGGAAGGTTGGATGCCTTATAATCCGCTTCTTTTTCCAGGTCAAAAACCTTCAGGAGCTCCATGGCACGCTCGTTCATGGCTTTCTCTGCCTTATGATAGGCTGGAAGCCGGAGGATTCCGGACAAGGTAGAGTAGATATACTCCTTCTGGTTATGCAGTCCCACCTTTACATTGTCCAGAACGGTCAGGTCGGAAAACAGACGGATATTCTGGAAGGTTCTTGCAATTCCTTCCTTATTAATCTCCATCGTCGTCTTTCCGGTAATATCCTCACCGTCCAGGCATATCTTTCCGTCTGTTGGTTTGTAAACTCCGGTTAACATATTGAAAATCGTCGTCTTTCCTGCACCGTTCGGTCCGATCAGTCCGTAAAGCTGACCTTCTTCAATGGTCATATTAAAATTATCGACTGCACGAAGCCCTCCGAAGGAGATACCCAAATTCTTTACTTCCAGCATGGGATTTTTCTCAGCTGCTGCCATATTACTGTACCTCCTTTTCTTTTTTCCGAAGAGGATTCAGGCCTTCCAGACGCTCCCGGAAAGCGATTCCGCCCGGACTCCATACAAGGATCATCGTGACAATCAGGACAACTGCATAGATGAGCATACGGTAGTCGCTTAAGAAACGTAAGAGCTCCGGAAGCAGTGTCAGGATCACGGCTGCAATCACCGATCCACGGATGTTTCCGATTCCGCCCAGTACCACAAATACCAGGATGGTGATGGACATGTTGTAACCGAAGTTCTTCGGCAGTGCAGTCAGGGTAGACAGATTATGGGCATACAACACGCCTGCCGCACCTGCCAGTGCTGCGGAGATACTGAATGCAAGGATTTTATATTTTGTAATATTAATACCAATGGACTCTGCTGCAATACGATTATCACGGATAGCCATAATCGCGCGTCCGGCTCTGGAATTTACCAGGTTCATCACCACGAACAGTGTGATCAGAAGAAGGATAATTCCAAGGGTGAAGTTGGAATCCGTCGGCGCACCGGTGATACCCTGTGCACCCTTGATGATCACATCGCCGTCTGCTTCCATATTCAGGGACATGACATCCTTCATGGAAAAATGGAATCCGGCGTTGTCTCTTCCCAGGTAAATCACATTGACCAGGTTCTTGATAATCTCACCGAAGGCCAGTGTTACGATGGCCAGATAGTCGCCCCGCAGACGAAGTACCGGAATACCGATCAGGATACCGCAGATGCCTGCGCATACCACACCGATCAGCAATGCCAGAAGGAAACGGATCGTCGGTACGGTAATGGTGTCCATCATACATTTACTGAATACGGCACTGGTAAAGGCGCCCACACACATAAATCCTGCGTGGCCAAGGCTTAACTCACCCAGGATACCTACCGTCAGGTTCAGAGATACAGCAAGTATCGAATAGACACAAAGCGGTACCAGAAGCCCCTTCAGAAGGCTGGTCATATGGCCGGTGCGAAGGAACAGTTCACAGATAAGATAAGCGGCAGCCACCATTCCATAGGTGGTCAGACTGCTCTTTGTATTCTTTGATAATTTTTTCATATTCTGCAGCCTCCCTTATACCTTTTCCTGAATCTGTTTTCCAAGAAGTCCTGTCGGCTTTACTACCAGAACTACAATCAGTACGGCAAATACGATGGCATCTGCCAGCTGGGAGGAAATATAAGCTTTACCAAGAATCTCAATAACTCCCAGAAGGATGCCTCCGATGAATGCTCCCGGAATGGAACCGATCCCTCCGAATACAGCAGCTACGAATGCCTTGATACCCGGCATGGAACCTGTATACGGGGTCAGGGATGGATAAGCGGAGCAAAGCAGAACACCTGCAATGGCTGCCAGACCGGAACCAATGGCGAAAGTCAATGCAATCGTTGCATTAACATTGATTCCCATCAGCTGTGCTGCACCGTCATCTTCCGATACCGCCAGCATGGCATGACCTGCCTTGGAATATTCCATAAATGCCATCAGCCCGATCATGATTACCACACAGGCAATGACGGTTACAATCGTCACAACGGTAATGGAAAGCGCTCCGTCGGCCAGCTGTATAGAGCCGTTTCCCACGATGGACGTAAAGGACTTTGTGTTGGCGCCAAAGATCAGAAGGGCTACGTTCTGAAGGAAATAGCTGGCGCCGATGGCTGTAATCAGGACGGCCAGCTTGGACGCATGGCGGAGCGGCTTGTAAGCCACCCTCTCAATCACCATACCAAGAACGGTGCAGACCACAACAGACAGGAGAATGGATACCGGAACCGGAAGTCCCATACTGTTGATGGCTACAAATGCGGCATAGCTTCCCACCATAATGATATCACCATGGGCAAAGTTCAGCATTTTTGCAATACCGTATACCATCGTATATCCAAGTGCAATGATGGCATATACACTGCCAAGACTGATGCCGTTTAATATGTAGGATACAAAATTCATACTCATTCAACTCCTTTTGTTAAGCTGTTGCACAGGCATTCAGCCTATGTAAAAAATGCAGAGACGTCCTTTATCAGAACGTCTCTGCTCCGGTTATACTATATCAAACAGCACAACTCTTCCTTCGTTCATTACATTGCAGTGTAAGCACCGTCTACGATCTTCATTGCCTTCGGAGCTTTGGACGGCTCGCCGTCAGCATCCCAGGTCATTCCCTCACCGGTCAGACCATCAAATGTGATCTCTGTCATAGCGGTCTTCATAGCCTCGCAGATATCAGATACGCTCATATCCGGAGTTACGCCAGCCTGTTCAGCTGCTGCCTTGATGATGTACATTGCATCATAAGCATCTGCTGCGAACTGGTTCGGGGTCTCGCCGAATTTCTCTTCATATGCAGTTACAAATGCCTGGGTCTTCTCGTCCTCAGCATCTGCTACGAACGGGGTCAGAAGCATTACGTCCTCGGTAAGGGAAGTATCAAAGTTCTCAACACCAAGGATACCATCCAGGCCATCGCAGCCGAAGAACATCGGTGCATATCCCATGCTGTTTGCCTGAGTCAGGATAATGGATGCCTCTGTATAATAGATCGGCAGGAATACCAGCTCAGCACCTGCTTCTTTTGCTTTCTGAAGCTGTACGGAGAAGTCGGTCTTGCTGTCCTCGGTAAATGCCTCAGCAGCTACGATATCGATGCCCTGATTCGGAGCTTCCTCTGCGAATTTCTGATAAATTCCGCTGGAGTATACATCAGAGCTGTTGTAGATAACGGCTACCTTGGTTGCCAGATGGTTCTCACCAATATACTGTGCAGATGCAATACCCTGGTTCGGGTCAGAGAAGCATACACGGAAAGCATTCGGCTGTGCGATACTCTCTACAGCAGATCCTGACGGGGTCAGCTGGAACATGTTGTCCTCTGCGGTCTTGGCAACTACTGCGGTACACGGAGTAGAAGTTACGGTACCCATAAGCATCTGCATACCCCAGTCTTTCAGGGTATTATAAGCATTGACAGATTTCTCTGCATCATGCTCGTCATCCTCAAAACGGAACTCTACCTGATATCCGTTGATTCCACCTGCTGCATTGATCTCATCCGCTGCCATCTGTGCTGCATTCATAACAGCCTGGCCATAGATAGCTGCTCCACCAGTGATCGGTCCGATTCCGCCGATCTTGAATACTCCGTCCGCAGATGCGGAAGCATCAGAGCTGTCAGAAGTGGACTCTGTGGTGGATTCTGTCGTTGATTCAGCAGTATCGCTGCTGCCGCAGGCAACAACAGAAAGGGCAAGAACTGCTGCAAGAGCAAGACTTACTAACTTTTTCATAATTGTTTCCTCCTCATAAATAAAAATAACCGATACATGAATTTCTGTATCGGTTATCATGATAATCTTTCAACTATGATTTGTCAATTTAAAATTTATGGTTTTTCATAATTTGGTACATCTACCAATAACGCCGGATGCATCTCACGCTTCTATAATACATATTGCTCACTTTAATACCACTGCTGGGTGTACTTGCATGGACGATCTGATTATTACCTATGTAGATACCCACGTGGCCATAGTAGCACACCACATCACCGGGCTGCTTGTCTGAGTCGCTGACGGCCCGTCCGCCTCCTG
>CAVCTH010000146.1:0-5267 GCA_963604695.1 Clostridiales bacterium
TGGAATGTTTTATCAACACAGTGGTGGACGATATGCTGGTGATTTATTATGACCAGCTGGGAAATGAGGCAGAAAAAGGAATTTATCAGAGACATCGGACGTCACCTTACAGAAACTATGTGCAGAAGAGTGAGCCGATATATGAAAATGTTGTGTATCTGTTGGTAATTGACCAGAAAGAACGGATGCGGGCGCTTTATGAGGAACTCATGAAACAGAGAGAGGCAAAAGAGTACCGGATCGTATATGAAGATTCTTTCCACTATCCAGGATATGTTTATATGAAACTATACCACAGGGAAGCAACCAGGGAACATATGCTGGAAAACCTGAAGGCCTATCTGAAGGCAGAGCGGACTGTGACATTTGGAAGCATCGAAGGAAAATATGATATGTATATCAAAAATGCAGATAAAGATGTGATGGTAAATAAACTCAGAAAGCTGTATGAACCTGTCGGAATCAGATAATCATCAAATGTTTGTACATATAGTCTCCTAAAAGGAAAAGGATCGCTGTGCCATGCAGCCGATCCTTTTTTCCTGTGAGAAATTTTCGCTATTCGTCCAGCATCTGCTGGATTTTCTGCTGCATTTCTTCGGTGGAATGTGCCCTTGAACGGGCACATTCCTGTGCCTGTCTGCCGCAGATCAGACATTTGCGGAAAACAGGACGGGAAAGCTTCCGGCCATCGCTGTCCAGTACGTCCATGTCAAAAAGCCGTCCGAAAGGATGGCTTTCTTCAATATCAGTTGTCAGTGATTTTACAGAGTCTGCCGATGCCTGGACTGCCATGATACACTCGTCCCCTGTTTTTTCATGCAGGAGAATCTGTTCCAGTACGGGAATCTGGTCGTTCCGCAGGGAATCCTGAAGACAGGTGAGTCCTTTTTCAAATGCATTACGGATCCGGACATTGGTTTTCACCGGGCCTGGGATATTCATGCAGAAAGAAATGACTGTGGTGTGCCATTGCTGTAAAAGCCGGTTCTGAAGTGCTGCCCGGTGTTCCCGGCACTGCATCATATCTGTAAGAGTAACTTCGATGCCATCCATAAGTAAATACTCCTTTATCAGTAATGAATTACGTTATCAGTTGCTTTGATGTTCTTTATCACGGGCAGGGCCTCAGGACTTTGTATCCAGGAGAGAGTGGATGCGGGCACCAGATGGGAAAGTGCAACCATATTTCCTTCCTTGATGGCCTGGCGGACGTAAGACGCACTGACAGGTACATCATTCCGGCAAAAACGGGGGATGATAACTGTCTCGATGCCATGAAGCGGAAGCTCCTGCCGCATGATCTGATTGTAAAGACCGGTTACCTGACTGAAGGGTTCTTCGCCTACATACCTTCGGCAAATGGATAAAGCCTCGGCAATTCGGGAAAAGACAGCCAGATCAAGACGCGCCTGACTTTCCAGAATTGCGGTTTCATCCTTCTGAAAATAGCCGGGGAATGTTGCCTGGCTGATCATGTAAGAGGCCGTGTCATGAAGAACAATATTTTTCAGATGCGAAATCCCGTCCTGCACCAACTTACGCCGGATGGCGGCAGGGAACAGGCTCTGATCTTCACTGACCAGAAACAGATGAACCAGATCATTTTCTGCGGCGGCTTTCTCCACCAGATACAGGTGTCCCAGCGTGAACGGATTGGCATTCATGACGATCGCTGCCACTTTCTGACCACTGACGGAAGGAGAAGATTTCTTCAGGGAAGAGAGATAATCAGAAAATCCATGCGGATTATTTTCCATAAAGACAATCTGCTCCGGAATCCGGACAATCTCGTGGAAACCAAGACTGCTGAAAAAAGTGGCAGAGCTGCATTTAGTGTATAAAAACAGGTGGGTGTTTCCGCGGGTGTACTGAATGCTGATCAAATGGGATACAATTTCATTCATCAGTCCTTCGCCCTGGTGGGTATGGCTGACGGCCATGCAGCGCAGGGTGGAACCAAAACAGCTGCCGGTAGCAATGACGTTCATATCATGATCATACACGACACAGGTGTAATCCAGGTGAGAATCCCTGCGGATTCCCTCTGTCTGAAGGAGAAGTTCAATCTGCTCCCAGGTATACCGATCCGATCTGGAAACGGTGGAAATGGAATAATCACTCATGGCAGTCAGACCAGAACTCTTTCATCCGGTCTAATCTGGATGTCATGCCAACCATCATAAGATCCAGCACGGTAAGGGCTGCCATACACTCGACCACAACGACTGCTCTCGGTACGATAATCGGGTCGTGGCGGCCTTTGATGGAAATGGTGATCTCCTCACCGGATTGATTGACGGTGTGCTGCTCCCGGCTGATGGAGGGAGTCGGTTTGAACGCGGCCCGGAAGAGAATGTCGCTTCCGTCGCTGATACCGCCTAAGGTACCGCCGGAATGGTTGGAAAGCTTCTTTACATGACCGTCTTCCATGCCGAAGGGGTCGTTATTCTCACTTCCATGCATTTTCGCTGCATCAAATCCGTCTCCCAGTTCAAAACCTTTGACCGCCCCGATGGAGAAGATGGCTTTTGCCAGATTGGCGCTTAATTTATCAAAGCAGGGTTCTCCGATACCGGCGGGAACACCCTTGATGACGCATTCCACCACGCCGCCGCAGGAATCCTCTTTGGCACGGCAGACATCGAGATGTGCCATGGCCAGCTCCGCTGCCAGCGGGTCCGGCATATTGACAGCATTTTCTTCCATCTGGTTAAGATCGAAGCGGCTGTAATCAATCTCTACCGGTCCGATGGATTTGGTATAGGCGGTAATAGTGATGCCCATTTCCTGCAGGATCTTTGCAGCAACAGCACCTGCCGCCACACGTCCGATGGTTTCCCGTCCGGAGGAACGTCCGCCGCCGGTGTAATCCCGGAATCCATATTTGCAGTCGTAAGTATAATCCGCATGTCCCGGACGGTAGTAGGAAGCGATTTCGCTGTAATCCCTGGAACGCTGGGAAGTGTTCCGCACCATCAGGGAGATGGGAGTGCCGGTAGTGCGTCCTTCAAAGACGCCGGATAAAATTTCAACAGTATCATCCTCTTTTCGAGGGGTGGTGAAGCGGGACTGTCCCGGCTTTCTTCTATTTAAATAAATCTGGATATCCTGCTCTGTCAGGGGAAGACCCGCCGGACAGCCGTCGATAACAACGCCGACGCCCTTCCCGTGGGATTCGCCCCAGGTAGAGACGGAAAATACTGTTCCTAATGTAGAACCTGCCATAATATTAGTACTCCTTTTTATCAGCTTGACTAACTTACATTATATAGAATATACTGAATGCTGTAAATCTTTTTCGAAAGTATCACTAATCGGAGGTAAAATAGAGCGTGTATAAACTGATCAAAAAAGACGGCGGTGCCAAACGCGGCGAATTCCACACCGTACATGGCGTGATCCAGACGCCGGTATTTATGAATGTGGGAACGGCAGCGGCTATTAAGGGTGCGGTATCCACAGAGGATCTGGAAGGGATCGGAACCCAGGTGGAGTTGTCCAATACCTACCATCTTCATGTACGGCCCGGTGACCAGGTGGTGAAGAAGATGGGCGGCTTACATAAATTTATGTCCTGGAACAAGCCGATTCTCACCGACTCCGGCGGATTTCAGGTATTTTCCCTGGCAGGGTTAAGAAAGATCAAAGAAGAGGGAGTCTGCTTTAATTCCCATATCGATGGAAGAAAGATTTTCATGGGACCGGAGGAGAGCATGCAGATCCAGTCCAACCTGGCATCCACTATTGCCATGGCTTTTGATGAGTGCCCGCCCAGTCTGGCAGACAGAAGTTATGTACAGAATTCCGTAGACCGTACCGTCCGCTGGCTGAAACGCTGCAAGACCGAGATGGATCGTCTGAACAGCCTGGAGGACACCATTAATAAAAATCAGCTGCTCTTCGGTATTAATCAGGGAGCTGTCTATGAAGATATCCGTATTGAGCATGCAAAGCAGATCACGGAGCTTGACCTTCCGGGATATGCTATCGGCGGACTGGCCGTAGGAGAGAGCCATGAGGAAATGTACCGGATCATCGAGGCAGTCATGCCATATCTTCCGGTGGAGAAACCGACCTATCTCATGGGCGTGGGAACTCCGGCCAATATTCTGGAGGCTGTAGAGCGCGGCGTGGATTTCTTTGACTGTGTGTACCCGAGCCGTAACGGACGTCATGGACATGTCTACACTAATCATGGCAAACTGAACCTGTTCAATGCCAAATATGAGCTGGATGAAAGACCCATCGAGGAAGGCTGCCGGTGCCCGGCCTGCCGCCGTTACAGCAGGGGTTATATCCGCCATCTCCTGAAAGCAAAAGAGATGCTTGGTATGCGCCTGTGCGTGCTTCATAACCTGTATTTCTACAATCATATGATGGAAGAAATCCGCGAAGCTATCGAGCAGGGCCGTTACAAAGAATACAAGTGGCAGAAACTTGACGGAATGGAGGCAGGAGAGTAAAAAAACTCTTGCCCTACAGGTAAATATTGTGTACAATAACAAATAGGTTATTTTTTAGGAGGAAAGAAAGAATATGCTAGCAACTGCAACCGCAGGAAGTCAGACAACCATGCTTATTATTTGGCTCGTGGCTTTCGGAGCAATTATGTATTTTATGATGTGGAGACCACAGAAAAAAGAGCAGAAAAGAGTGGCAGCGATGCTCTCATCCATGGAAGTTGGCGACGTAGTCGTAACGACCAGCGGATTCTACGGCGTACTGATCGACATCACAGATGATGATGTAATCGTAGAGTTCGGAAGCAACCGCAACTGCCGTATTCCTATGAAGAAGTCGGCTATCCAGGAAGTGGAAAAACAGGACTAATGCAAAGATGCAAGCAGGGGGCGGGAGAATTCTTCCGTCCCTTTTCTGCAAATGAGGAGAGATAACTATGAATTACAAGATTGGAGTCATTTCCGGTGACGGAATCGGACCGGAGATTGTCAGAGAAGCACGGAAAGTTCTGGATGCTGTCTGCAAAAAATACGGACATGAATTTACCTACACCGACCTTCTTCTTGGCGGAGCATCCATCGACGTACACGGCGTGCCGCTGACGGATGAGACCATTGAAAAGGCAAAAAAATGCGACGCAGTACTGATGGGTTCCATCGGCGGAGATGCAAAGACTTCCCCGTGGTACAAGCTGGAGCCGTCCAAACGCCCGGAGGCAGGACTTCTCGGCATCCGTAAGGCACTGAACCTGTTCGCAAATTTAAGACCGGCATACCTTTATGATGAGCTTCGCGCAGCATGCC
>CAVCTH010000147.1:0-5237 GCA_963604695.1 Clostridiales bacterium
GAGGCACCGGAAAAGACAGAGGCGTTGTATTCCAGCATTATTCTTTGTTCCCATGGATGTCCGTGCGAAAAACTGTGGAATTTGGCATTAAGCAGAATTTTCCGAAACTTGCGAAAAAAGAACTGGCCCAGAGAGCGCAGGAATATCTGGAAAAAGTAGGACTGAAAGGATTTGAAAATAAATATCCCTATCAGCTGTCCGGCGGTATGCAGCAGAGAGCTGCCATTGCCAGAACACTGGCCATGGAGACGGACATCCTTCTGATGGATGAGCCCTTTGGAGCCATTGACGCCAAGAACCGTGTCATTTTACAGGATTTACTGTTACATATTCTGGATGAGACCGAGAAGAAAAAGACCATCGTGTTTGTCACCCATGACGTGGATGAGGCCATTCTCATGTCTGACCGGATTCTCTTTATGGAGGACAAAAAGATCGCACATGAGGTAAAGGTTCCCTTCGCAAGACCCCGGAACCGGGAAAAATTAACCTGTGATGAAGCATATCTCAGCCTGCGCAGGAAAGTGGTAGATCTCTTTTATCACGAAAATGAACAGAAACTGGAGTTTGAAGGAGGAGAAGGAATATGATACGGAAGATACACGCGGCACTGCCGCACATACTGTTCCTGCTGCTCGTAGCAATGATTCTTCAGCCTTCCGTAGAAGGAACCAAATCCTATACGGCATTTCTGGTCATTGTGATCGGCGTGGAACTTGCTGTCCTTTTGAACCGGAAAAAGAAAGTAGCCCTGGATATTGGCATTATCGTATATGTGGGATTTCTCATATGGGAATATATCACTGCAAAAGTAGGCATCAAGGACGCTATGCTCTATCCGGCGCCGGAAAATGTATTTAACATTCTGGTAACGGATTATCCGAAGATTCTGGAAGGCGTGGGCAGTTCCTTGCGTCTCATGGGAATTGCCTTTGCACTGGCACTGATCTTCGGTGTCGGTCTGGGACTCATCGTCGGATTGTCCGACCGCTTAAGCGGAACACTGATGCCCATTGTCCGGGTGATCAGCCCGATCCCGCCCATTATTTATTCCCCATATGCAGTGGCATTACTGCCAAGCTTCCGTGCAGCTTCCATTTTCGTCATCACCATGACGATTTTCTGGTCCATTTTCATGAACATGGTATTAAGCGTGCGCCAGATTGACCGGAAGATCATGGATTCTGCAAGAACGCTGAACTTAAGCAAAGCATCCCTGATTCTTCATGTGCTGCTTCCTTACAGCCTGCCGGGAATCATCAACAGTGTATCGGTATCCGTATCCACTTCCTTCCTGGTACTGACAGCAGCCGAGATGATCGGAGCCACCTCCGGACTTGGATGGTATGTCAAATACAATGCAGATTTCGCAAACTTCACCAAAGTCATTGCGGGAATCTTTGTCATCGGTGTGGTAGTTACCGTGTTGAATGCACTGATCAGCCTGGTGAAGAAACTGCTGATCAAATGGAGGTAGGATCATGGAATTCAACGAAAGGGTTCATGCCTACATTGCGGCAAAATATTATGTACATTTAACGGAGCGTTTCGGGGAGCGCGGCAAAAAAGCGTTCCTGCATGCCACTCAGTATTATGCCCTGCAGAGAGGCCGGAGAATGGCACAGCGGGCCATCCGGGACGGACAGGAGCTGACTCAGGCCACCTACAATTACTATGGAGAATGGGTCAACACGGAATCCGCCAAGGAGGAAGGCATTTCCAATGTGATGACGCCGGACGGCAGCGGAGCATTGAAAATTACCCGATGTCCCTGGTACACCCAGTTTCATGACATGGGTCTTCAGGAGGCAGGAGCAGCCTATTGCAAATATCTGGACAGCTCCATTTCCAGAGGATTTAACCCGGATCTCGGTTACGAGGTAGACCAGACCCTCCACACGGCAGACTGCTGTATTCACCGGCTTTCTACCGGAAAAGACATTGCAGAGGGCGCGGGACGTGGTAAAAATCCTGCAGGAATCAAAAATTTTGAATATCACTGTGCCCATTCCTACTGGGCGTACAACGAAGTGACGGCGGCTATTTTCCAGGCAGAAGGAGAAGCTGTCAACGCGGAGGTGCTGGCCGATGTGGCAGCAGAGTACGGACAGGAAGCGGCAGACACATTGATGAAATATAAAAATACAAATTTCAACGTATGTGAGTAAGGAGAAGAGAAACATGAGCAAGAATATTGGATTTATCGGCGGCGGAGCCATGGCAACCGGCATTATCAAAGGAATTCTTTCCGCAAATACCCTGACAGCAGAGGAGATCTATGTAAAAGAGCTTCTGCCGGAGCGTCAGGCATACTTAAAAGAAACCTACGGACTTCAGCTGGCAGACAGCCTGAAGGAACTGGCTGAGAAAGCAAACGTACTGGTACTGGCAGTCCGTCCGCAGGATGCTGAGAAAGTAGCAAAAGAGCTTTCAGAAGTGATCACACCGGATCACGTGCTGGTATCCATCTGTGCAGGTATCCAGATTGAGAAACTGGCCGGATGGATCGGTGAAAAAGTCACCTATGCAAGAATCATGCCGAACACCATGACCGAGATCAAACGCGGTTACAGCGCCCTGACCTTCAGCGAGAACGCTTCTGAGGAGGCAAAACAGAGCGTACAGAGAATTACCGATTCCATCGGTTCCACACTGGTCATCCCGGAGAAACAGTTCGATGCATTTACCGCATTAAGCTGTGCCGGTCCGGAATGGCTGCTGCTTTTCTCCGCAGCACTGGTCGATGCAGGCGTAGAGTGCGGTATTTCCAGAGCAGATGCGAAGAAGATTGTAACCCAGAATATGATCGGTACCGGACTGATGCTGGAGAGCATCGACAAGCATCCGTTCCAGATCACCGATGAGATGAATACTCCGGGAGGTATCGGTATTGCCGGATATCACAGCTTCGTAAGCGCCGGTCTCAACGGTATCGTGATGGACGCTGTACAGGCAGCATTTAAGAGAACGACCGAGCTTGGTAAATAACATATCACACAACACAGAGAAAAGCCTTTTGAAACAAAATTATGTTTCAGAAGGCTTTTCCTGTACTTTCAGCATTTTTTCAAAAAGGAGCCCCACTGTAAACCACAGGGGCGCATAATCCAGACGGATGACGCCGTGATAGTGAAAAGGACTCCGGCTGTAGTCCCAGGGACAGGAGTTCTGCTTTTTTAACAGGCTGCCGCTCACATATTCCCCCGCATAAATACAGAGCATATAAATGAGTCCCCGTTTCCAGAAGCTCTGTTTTTTCAGCAGGTGGATGATGGGGGAGAGGAAGGCGGCGCTTCCGTAGATGGGGAACATCCAGAGGGAAGAGTAGCCTGTGAGTTTGGGGTCGCGGATGCGGAAGGAGTGAAGTCCGGTCCAGAACAGCTCCAGGCACCAGCCCATCATGCCGCATCGGAAAAAATTTCGTCTTATCATAACCATAGTATTTGAAATATGAACCGGATTATACTATACTTAACCTGATTATGTGCATTTCGGCCGAAGAGCCGATGGCAGAAAGAAAAGAGAACAATTCTATGACATATGAAGAAGCAAAGGCATTTCTGGCAGGCTGTAATCAATATGCAGGCGCCATTACCCTGGAGCCGCTGAGACGGATGCTGGAACTGCTGGGAAATCCCCAGGATCAGCTGCAATTTATTCATATTGCGGGAACCAACGGCAAAGGCTCCACTCTTGCCTACACCGCCACGGCGCTGAAGGCAGCCGGTTACCGGGTAGGCCGGTATATTTCCCCGACCATATTCAGCTACCGGGAACGGATTCAGGTAAATGAGGAGTATATTTCCAGAGAAGGGCTGGTGCGGCTGACCGAGCGGATCCAAAAAGCCGGTGAGCAGATGCTTAAGGAAGGAAGCGGCCATCCGACCATGTTTGAGGCGGAGACGGCGCTGGCATTTTTGTGGTTTGTGGAGCAGAAATGTGACATTGTAGTGCTGGAAGCGGGCATGGGAGGCCTGACGGATGCCACCAATGTCATTAAAAATACCATCGTGGCAGGACTTGCCTCCATCAGCATGGATCATATAGGGGTACTGGGAAATACCCTGGGCGAGATTGCAGTGCAGAAAGCAGGCATTATCAAGCAGGGATGCACGGTGGTGAGCGCTGCTCAGCAGCCGGAAGCGAAGGAAGCCATTCTTGCACAGGCAGAGCGCTGCGGCTGTGAGGTTCATTTTGTGGAGCCGGAGAAGATTGTGAAGAAAGAACGGGGACTGTTAAGACAGGTCTTCGATTATAAGGACAGAACGGATGTGGAGATTTCCCTGTCCGGGGAATACCAGTTTGACAATGCGGCTCTGGCGCTGGAGATTCTGGATGCCTGCAGGGCGAAAGGTTATCAGATTCCTGAGAAAGCTATCCGGGAAGGATTTGCGTCTACCGTATGGCTGGGACGGTTTTCGGTGATTGCGAAGGATCCACTGTTTTTGATGGACGGAGCCCACAACCGGGATGCAGCCCGGGTGCTGCGGGCGTCCATTTTACAGGATCTCAAAGGGAAACGGCTCATTTACATTATGGGTGTGCTGGCGGATAAGGAATATGAAGAAGTGGCAAGGCAGACCGCACCGCTGGCAGCAGAGATCATTACCATTATGACGCCGGATAATCCGCGGGCATTGTCCGCAGAGGCGCTGGCGGAAACGGTAAAAACATATAATCCCCATGTGCGTCCGGCGGCCAGTATTGCAGAAGCAGTGAGAGCGGCCAGATCCATGGCGGGACCGGAAGATGCAATCCTGGCTTTTGGCTCCCTGTCCTATCTGGGAGAGCTGGCGCGGGAAGTATGGAAACAAACGGAAAAATAAAGAGAGGATACGAGCAGGTGGAAGATTTATTACAGCTTCGTCAGGAGATTGACGGCATTGATCAGGAAATGGTCCGACTGTTTGAACAACGGATGGATGTAAGCCGCAGGGTAGCGGAATATAAAATTGCAAACGGAAAGAAGATTCTGGACCGTGGACGGGAGGTACAGAAGCTGGAGAGTCTGGGAGAACTGGCTCACAGCGACTTCAACCGGCACGGCGTACAGGAACTGTTCCAGCAGATTATGGCTATGAGCAGAAAGCTCCAGTATCAGCTGCTTGAGCAGGAGGGCGTATCGGGAAGCCTTCCCTTTACGAGAATTGACAAGATTGACCGGGAACACTGCCGGGTGGTTTACCAGGGGGTGGAGGGCGCTTATCAGCATGAGGCGGCCATTCAGTACTTTGGCG
>CAVCTH010000148.1:0-5202 GCA_963604695.1 Clostridiales bacterium
CGAAGAACAGCCATATCCACTTCCAGACCCCGAACAAGACCAGATATGCATA
Organism: Clostridiales bacterium; assembly: GCA_963604695.1. GTDB lineage: Bacteria > Bacillota > Clostridia > Lachnospirales > Lachnospiraceae > Hominiventricola. Next base: position 53 of record CAVCTH010000148.1, read on the forward strand.
TTTTGTATATCCGGCAAACTGGGCGGATCTGGCATAAGAAAAAGAAGGAAAAGAGGTGGCTGCCGTGGGACAGATTTCGTATGATCTGGAAGTTCAGGTCAAAACAGTCAGTGTTGAACGGCTGCTTACCCAGTATTGGAATCCGGAGCCGGTGAGGGAGGCCTGCAAGCTTTGTCCTGATTATGGAAAAGTGTGGTCCTGCCCTCCGGGTGTACCGGAAGCGGATGACTATTTGAAAAAGTTTTCGGAAGGATTTCTGATCGGGGTAAAAGTGAAATACCCGGAAGAAGTCCGGAAGACGGTTGACACTCCGGAGAAAGCGCAGCAGCTGAGAAATCAAACCTATGAGAAGGTGAAACGAAACCTTCTGCTTACACTGCTGGAGCTGGAAAAAGAATTTCCTGAAGGTACCTGCATTGGGGCTGGAAGATGCATTCTTTGCAATAAATGTGCCAGAAGGGATGGGGAAAAATGCCGGTATCCGGAATTGCGGCGTTATTCCATTACCGCATTTGGATTTGATTTTGCCAGAATGGTCAAAGAGAATCTGGGCATGGAACTTCTCTGGAGTTCCAGCGGAGTACCGGAATATGATGTGGCAGTGGCAGCATTGTTTCATGCGTAGAAGAGGAGCTTCCTGCCCGGCTGGAGGAGATAAGCCGGGTGGAGGCTCTTTTTTTCATCTTGCATTTGCAGGCAGGCTAGTGTAAGATAAAAAAATACGAATTCTATTTCATGTTCAGAAATGTGAGGATGCTATGAAAGAGGGAAAACTGCAGATTTATTGCGGAAGCGGCAAAGGAAAGACAACCGCAGCCGTTGGGCAGGCCATCAGGGAAGCAAGCAGGGGCCGTTCCGTATTTGTTGTACAGTTTCTGAAGGGAAGGCATCCGGAGGAGATCAGCTTTATTCAGCGTCTTGAGCCGGAGATTAAGATGTTCCGTTTTCAGAAAAGAGAAGATTCTTTTGAAGATCTGACTCCACAGGAAAGAGAAGAAGAGATTCCGAATCTGCGGAATGGATTGAATTTTGCAAAGAAAGTTCTGGCAACCGGAGAATGCGATGTGCTGATTCTGGATGAAGTGCTGGGACTGGTGGAACAGGGGATTGCCACTGTGGAAGAAATCCATGCACTGCTGGAAAATGCAGAGGATACGGAACTGATTTTTACCGGAATTCAGTTATGTCCGGAAATGATGGAATGGGCAGATAATGTGTATCAGATTACCGCATTGAAGGAAAACGATTCCGCGTGTTGACAAAGAAATAGATAGATGCTATATTGAAGTCAATGAATAAAGAGATAGAGGTCGCGCGAATCAAGAGTATGTCGTTGGATGTGTGCAGGCACAGGCGAATGCGGCGGAAAGGGACGAGCGCCGAAAGGCCGGTAAGCCTGTAAATCTGGTTCTTGGGCATAGGGTGAAGAACTCTATGACTGTCATCGTGTACAGATGAAGCGCTATCCGGACAGATATGAAAGAGAAGGGAAGAGATCCCGAACTGGTATTCTGCAGAGGCGTCCACTGGTACGCCTCTTTTTTTATCTCATAAACTAATCATAACCAAAGATCAGGAGGGGAAAAACATGTCAATTTTTACAGGTGCAGGTGTTGCAATTGTTACACCTATGACAGAAACAGGAGCGGTAAATTATCCGAAGCTGGAGGAACTCATTGAGTATCAGATTGCCAATGGAACCGATGCCATTATTATCTGCGGAACCACAGGTGAGTCATCTACGCTGACTCATGAGGAGCATCTGGAGGCAATTCGTTTCACAGCAGAAAAAGTAGCAGGAAGAATTCCGGTTATCGCAGGTACTGGTTCTAATTGTACCGAGACCGCTGTATATCTGTCCCAGGAGGCAGAAAAATACGGCGTGGACGGTGTACTGCTGGTAAGCCCGTATTACAATAAGGCAACACAGAAAGGTCTGATTGCCCACTTTACAAAGATTGCAAATTCCATTAAGATCCCGGTAATCCTTTACAATATTCAGAGCCGTACCGGCGTAAATATGACACCGGAGACCATCGCATATCTGGCAAAGAATGTGGAGAACATTGTAGGTGTCAAAGAGGCAAGCGGAAATATTTCACAGATTGCCAAAGTGGCTCAGCTTTGCGGAGATTCCATTGATATTTATTCCGGAAATGATGATCAGATCGTACCGATCCTGTCTCTGGGCGGAAAAGGTGTCATCTCCGTACTTTCCAATGTGGCTCCGAGAGAGACTCACGACATCGTAGCAAAATTCATGGAAGGCGATGTGGCAGGAAGCCGTGAGCTTCAGCTCCGTGCACTTCCGGTCATTGAGAAACTGTTCTGCGAAGTAAACCCGATTCCGGTAAAAGCAGCCCTGAACATGTTAGGATGGGAAGCAGGCCCGCTCCGCATGCCGCTGTCCGAGATGGAAGAAGAGCATCAGAAAGAACTGAAAGCAGCAATGGACGCATTTGGTATTAAGGCAAAAGGAGAGAACTAAACCAATGGTAAAAGCAATTATGCATGGCTGCAACGGCCATATGGGTCAGGTAATTACCGGACTGATCAGTGAGGATCCGGAGATTGAGATTGTAGCAGGTGTGGATCCGGTGGACTGCCGTGATAACGGATATCCAGTATTTCCGAATCTTCAGGCCTGTACCGTAGAGGCTGATGTGATTATTGATTTCACATCCGCAAAGGCAGCAGACGGACTGATCAAATACTGCGTAGAGAAAAAGATGCCGGTGGTACTGTGTTCTACAGGACTTTCCGAAGAACAGCTGGCAGCAGTGGAAGAGGCGAGCAAACAGGTAGCAGTGCTCAAATCTGCCAACATGTCCCTGGGAATCAACATGCTCATGAAGATTCTGCAGGATGCGGCAAAGATTCTGGTTCCGGCCGGATTTGATATTGAGATTGTGGAAAAACATCACAACAGAAAGCTGGATGCTCCCAGCGGAACCGCACTGGCACTGGCAGATGCCATCAACGATGGCGTGCTGAACAGCGAGTATGCGTACAAATATGACCGCAGCCAGGACCACAAGAAGAGAGAGAAGAAAGAGATCGGTATTTCCGCAGTCCGCGGCGGCACCATCGTAGGAGATCACGATGTGATTTTTGCGGGAACTGATGAAGTGGTAACCTTCAGCCATACGGCTTATTCCCGTGCAATTTTCGGAAAAGGAGCCATCCAGGCAGCGAAATTCCTGGCAGGCAAACCGGCCGGATATTATAACATGAGTGATGTGATCGACGCGCAGGCATAAAACCTGATTTCGTGGAAAAACATGCATAAAAACAGAATAGTTGTCCATATTAGTAACAGCAAGGTTAAGGAAAAGGAGAGACTTTTTATGAAACAGTTAAAGAGACACTGCCTGATGCTGCTGTTACTGGCAACACTCTGTATGACTGCAGCCTGCGGCAGCAACAGAGGAACTACGGATGATAATAATGCCAACGAAAATAACACTGCAGGCATGGACAACGACGGAGTATCAGAAGAAGACAACGGCAATGTAGGTATTGACGGAAGACCTTTTGATGAGATTCTCTTTGACACGGACGGCGACGGCATTTACGACCACACGGACGTAGATGGAGACGGACTCCTGGAGGAGATCGGCAGGGACGCCAACGATGTGGTGGACGATCTGGTAAATGGAGTGACCGAGACCGGTGATACGTTAATGGATGGAGCAGATGATGCTGCAGCCGGTAACGGCAACGGAGAGAATGTTACAGACGCTGAATAAACAAATGCATAGAGAAATAGAATCCGCCGGCAGAATTTCTGACCGGCGGAAACTGTATATGAAAGGAACAGGTACAAAAGAAGATGGAATTCCGACCCTGTATAGACATACATAATGGACAGGTAAAACAGATTGTAGGCGGCAGCCTGAAGGATGAGGGCAATCAGGCCAGCGAAAACTTTGTATCGGAGCAGGACGCGGCATTTTATGCCAGACTGTATCAGAAGCAGGGGATCCGCGGCGGGCATGTGATCCTGCTCAACAAAGAGGGCAGCGAATACTATGAGGCCACCAGACAGCAGGCGCTTGGAGCACTCCGGGCCTATCCGGGCGGTCTGCAGATCGGGGGAGGCATTCATCCGGAAAATGCAGCCGATTATCTGGAAGCAGGAGCCAGCCATGTGATCGTAACCTCTTATGTATTCCGCGACGGTAAGATGGATCGGGATCACCTGGAACAGATGGTAAAAGCAGTGGGACCGGAACATCTGGTGCTGGATTTGAGCTGCCGGAAAAAAGGGGACGATTACTATATTGTCACGGACCGGTGGCAGAAGTTCACGGATGTGGTATTGAACACTGCAGTGCTGGATGAATTATCGGAGTGCTGCGCGGAATTTCTGATCCATGCGGTGGATGTGGAAGGCAAGGCAAAGGGCATCGAAAAACCGCTGGCAGAGATGCTGGGCGCATGGGACGGCATTCCGGTAACCTATGCAGGAGGCGTTGGAAGCTTCGAAGATTTAAGACAGTTAAAAGAGCTTGGAAGGAACCGTCTGAACGTGACCATTGGCAGCGCGCTGGACCTTTTCGGCGGTCCCATGAATTATGAAGAGACTGTGAAATTCATTGCACAATAAGGCGAAAAATGGTATAATACAAGCAACATCAAAAAGTAAAGGAGTGATTTTATGCGTTATATTATTAGCGGTAAAAATCTGGATATTACTGAGGGCCTTCGTTCGGCAGTGACGGAGAAGCTGGGAAAGCTGGAGCGGTATTTTACTCCTGATACCGAAGTCCATGTAACCTTAAGCGTTGAGAAAGAGCGCCAGAAGATCGAGGTTACGATCCCGGTAAAAGGCAATATTATTCGTTCGGAGCAGTCCAGCACGGACATGTATGTATCCATTGATCTGGTAGAAGAAGTCATCGAGCGTCAGCTCCGCAAGTATAAGAACAAACTTGTGGCAAGACAGCAGGGCGGCGGAAACTTCCAGAAAGAGTTCCTTGAGAAAGAGGCAGACGATCAGGAAGTGAACATCATCCGTACCAAGAAGTTTGATATCAAGCCGATGTATCCGGAAGATGCATGCGTACAGATGGAACTTCTGGGACATAACTTCTTCGCATTTGTCAATGCAGAGACCGATGATATCTGCGTAGTCTATAAGAGAAAAG
>CAVCTH010000149.1:0-5165 GCA_963604695.1 Clostridiales bacterium
ATGCAGGACTTACGGTACAGCATACAGTCATCGCCACAGGCGGAAGCGCCGTATTCGGAGAAGACGCCATGAAGCATCTGCAGGAAATTTCTACGGTTGTTTATCTGCGCCTTCCGTATAAGAGCCTGAAACGGAGACTGGGTGATCTGAAAAAGCGCGGAGTTGTACTGAAACCGGATCAGACACTGAAAGATCTGGTAGATTACCGGACGCCTTATTATGAAAAATACGCGGATCTTATTGTGGATGAGGAACATCTGGACATTAAAGGCGTGGTAGATAAAATTGTGAAGGCATTGGAGAGCGCGGAGCAGCCGGTATGAAATTAGAAGAACAATATAAAAAGAAAGCAGAGGAAATCCATCGCACCGGTCCGGTAGTGGATACCCATCTGGATCTGGCAGGAGAACTGGTTTTCCGGGTTCGGAACGGGGAAGAGAATCCTTTGAGGGACATTTATCTTCCGGCCTTCCGGGAGGGTGGATTTGACCTGGTTGTTTCCTCGGTGTATCTGCAGAACCAGGAACTTCCGGAAGGAGGACTCCGGGCGGCACTGGAGCAGATCGTAGTGCTGAAGGAACAGATCCGGAAAAATCCGGAGTTTCTGGAAGTACGGACAGTGGAAGATCTGAACCGGTGTCTGGAGGAGCATTTAATTGGAATCATTCTCTATATGGAAGGACTGGACTGTATTGGGTCGGATGTGCGGCTGTTGACTGCGCTGTGGGAATTGGGCGTGCGCGGAGCATCCCTGACCTGGAGCCGAAGAAATCTTCTGGCATCCGGATGCTGCAAGGCAAATGAGTGCCGGGAGATCCGTGGCGGCCTTTCACCGGAAGGCTTCGATGCTATCCGGGAGATGGAACGCTTGGGCATGTTCGTGGATGTGAGCCACCTGAATGATGATGGATTTGAAGAAATTCAACAGACGGCGGCGAGATCATTTTTGGCAACCCATTCCAACAGCAGGGCTGTGTCTTTCAATTATCGGAATCTGACGGATGACCAGATGAAAGCACTGGCGTCCCAGGGCGGCATGGCAGGTCTTAACGGCTGCGTGTATCTGGTGTCGGAGGCGGCGGAAGAAGAACGGCCGGATGAAAACGGTGTATACTGCCTGGAAAAATTATGTGAGCATGTGGAATATATGGTGGAAGTGATGGGGCCGGAACATGTGGGATACGGTTTTGATTTCTGCGATTCCTATACGGCAGCAGAACGGAAAGCGGAAGGACAGCCGCACTATGATGACTGCCTTTTAAATCACCGGAATGTTCCGCTTCTGACCGCAGCGCTTTTACAGCGAGGCATGGACGAGGAGACCGTCAGAGGAATTGTGGGAGAAAATTTTGTGCGGTATTTTCGAAAAATACTGCCGAAAACCACTTGACATTCGAAAACTTCTCCCCTAAAATAGCCGTATAAATCGGCGTTGAAAAGAACAAGTAGTGATTTTGAAAGACCACAGAGAGCTGCCGGCTGGTGAGAGGCGCGGGGAATAGAAAAATCATGAATACCTCTTGGAGCTTCCCTTTGAAACGGTGAACAAAAGGCCGCGTGTAGGAGGAGACGGGTGCACCCGATATCGTGCGAGGGTATCTGCGGATTTGCAGGACAGCAAGGAACCATGTACCCGGTGAGGCAGTGCGTGCGAGCGTACTGTGAAAAAAGGTGGTAACACGGAAGACATAACGGCTTTCGTCCTTTGGCAAAAGGGCGAAAGCCTTTTTTGCATCTCAGTATCAAAAAATAAAAAACAGGAGAGAGAAACATGCAGGTTTATGAAGAACTGGTGGCGCGTGGACTGATCGCGCAGGTAACAAACGAAGAAGAAATCCGCGAAATGGTAAATAACGGAAAGGCTGTATTCTATATCGGATTTGACCCGACTGCAGACAGCCTTCATGTAGGACATTTCATGGCACTGTGCCTCATGAAGAGACTTCAGATGGCAGGCAACAAACCCATCGCCCTGATCGGCGGCGGTACCGCTATGATCGGAGATCCGTCCGGCCGTACCGATATGCGTCAGATGATGACTCCGGAGACCATTCAGCACAACTGCGACTGCTTCAAGAAACAGATGAGCAAATTCATCGATTTCTCTGATGACAAAGCCATCATGGTAAACAATGCAGACTGGCTCATGCCGCTCAACTACATTCAGATGTTAAGAGACGTAGGAGCACATTTCAGCGTAAACCGTATGCTGACTGCAGAGTGCTACAAGAAGAGAATGGAAAAAGGTTTAAGCTTCCTGGAGTTCAACTACATGATCATGCAGAGTTACGACTTCTACATGCTGTTCCAGAAATACGGCTGCAACATGCAGTTCGGCGGTGACGACCAGTGGTCCAACATGCTGGGTGGTACCGAGCTGATCAGAAGAAAGCTTGGAAAAGACGCACATGCCATGACCATCACGTTGCTGCTTAACTCCGAGGGCAACAAGATGGGCAAGACTGCAAAAGGTGCGGTATGGCTGGACCCGGAGAAAACTTCCCCGTACGAGTTCTATCAGTACTGGAGAAATGTCTCCGATGCGGACGTGCTCAAATGCCTGCGTATGCTCACCTTCCTGCCGCTTGAGCAGATCGATGAGATGGACAAATGGGAAGGCAGCCAGTTAAACGAGGCAAAAGAGATTCTGGCTTACGAGCTCACCAAACTGGTTCACAGTGAGGAAGAGGCTAAGAAGGCACAGGAGAGCGCAAGAGCACTGTTCGGAGCAGGAGCAGGAACCGATGCACCGGAAGCAGTTCTTACTGAGGAAGATTTCAAAGACGGCGTAGTAGATATTCTGACCATCGTTCACAAATCCGGTCTGGCTGCATCCCGTTCTGAGGCAAGAAGAAATGTACAGCAGGGCGGCGTGACCGTTGACGGTGAGAAAGTAACTGACATCGGAACTACCTATACCAAAGAGCAGCTGGAGACTGGTCTTCTTGTAAAACGTGGCAAGAAGAACTTCAAGAAAGTGGTTGCAAAATAAGAGCATGGCAGAAAAGATATGCCCGCTGGCAAAAAAATGCGGCGGCTGTGACTATCAGGGAATTTCCTATGAAGAACAGCTGAAAAAGAAAGAAAATTCTGTCCGGAAATTAATGAAAGAATTTGGAGAGATCCGTCCCATTATCGGGGCGGATACTCCTTATCATTACCGCAACAAAGTACATGCGGTATTTTCCAGAAAGCGGAACGGAGAGATTGTATCCGGTATTTACCAGGAGGGAACTCATAAGGTAGTGCCGGTGGATGCCTGTCAGATTGAAAATGAAAAGGCAGACGAGATCATTGTATCAGTCCGGAAACTTTTAAAGTCCTTTAAGATCAAGGTCTACGACGAGGATACGGGTTATGGGCTTCTGCGTCATGTGCTGGTGCGGACCGGTTATGTGACCGGTCAGATCATGGTGGTGCTGGTGGTAAGTTCGCCAATTTTTCCGTCCAAAAATAATTTTGTAAAAGCACTTCGTGCGCAGCATCCGGAGATTTCCACGGTAGTGCTCAACGTCAATGACCGGAAGACCAGCATGGTGCTTGGTCCGAGAAATATTACGTTATATGGAAAAGGATATATCGAGGACCAGCTCTGTGGATGCATGTTCCGAATTTCTCCCACGTCCTTTTACCAGATCAATCCGGTACAGACGGAGAAACTGTATAAGATGGCCATGATGCTGGCCCGCCTGAACAAACGGAATGTGGTCGTGGACGCATATTGTGGAATCGGAACCATCGGAATGGTGGCCGCGAAGACGGTCAAAGAAGTCATCGGAGTGGAGCTGAACGCGGAAGCAGTCCGGGATGCCCAGAGTAATGCCCGCAGAAACAACATGAAGAATATCCGTTTTGTACAGGGAGATGCAGGTGTATTTCTGGAAGGCACGGCAGACAGAGAAGAGTCTGTAGATGTGGTGTTTATGGATCCGCCCCGCAGTGGCAGCAGTCCGGAATTTTTAAAATCCCTGCTGGTCATCCGTCCGAAGAAGATCGTTTATATTTCCTGCGAACCGGAGACCCAAGCCAGGGATTTGAAAGTATTGAAAAAAGATTATAAGGTGGAGGCAATCCAGCCGGTTGACATGTTCCCGTTTACTGAGAAGTGTGAGAATATTGTTTTATTGACTTTACGTGAGCAATAAATTCCTCCGCTACGCGGGAGAGCTGCCGGTTCTTGTCCCAGATCAGGGCATAGGAAGCAAACGCTTTCGGGTGGTCGATTTGCCGCAGACAGACTTCCGTGTGTTTAATCATATAGGAAATAGAGGCAGGGTAGATGGCAACGCCAACTCCGTGCCGGCTTAATTCATAAGCGTTCATCATATGGGCAATCCGTCCCCGTATGGTGGGCGCTTTTCCTGTTTGGGTAAACCAGTGGTCAATTTCACTTTTTCGTGACTCGCGGGAGGGAATCAACAGTTCATAAGGCAGCAGTTCTTCCGGAGTGAGGGGCTCGCTGACATTCTGTGCCAGTGGGTGATCTTTTGGAAAAATGGCAACCCAGGGTTCCTGGTGAACAGGAAGCACTTCGAATCCCTCTTTATTATAAGGAGCGGTAATCATGGCAATTTCACATAAGCCTTTAGATACGCGGGCGTTGACGTCGTCCGTATTTCCATTCCAGAGATTGTACTGGACATGAGGATATTTCTGCTGGAAGGAAGAGATGGTTTCTGCAAAAAATTTTGGTCCGTATCCTTCGACGGAAGCAATATAGAGCGTGCCCTGTAATCCTTCTTTTACTTCCCGGACTTCTTCCTCTGAACGGCTGACCAGATCGAGAATCTGATTGGCATACTGTAAAAACAGTTCGCCTTCTCTGGTAAGCGAGATTTTATGCGGATTCCGCACAAATAATTTGGTGCCCAGTTCCTGTTCCAGATCCTGAATCTGCCGGCTCAAAGGCGGCTGTGCGATGCTTAATTTTTCGGCAGCTCTTGTAAAATTCAGTTCTTCTGCAACCGCTTTAAAATAGCGGATATGCCGTAGTTCCATGATGAATCACCTCCATAATACTTTTTCGGTATGATGATGACTTTAGTATATAGAAGTTATTCGGTTTCTGCAATGCGTTTATTTCCAGAATATTCCGTTGTTTACTTTGCACAAACCCATCTTCGACACTTAAAGAAAAGTATAGTGGCAGAACCCCTTGATTTTAC
>CAVCTH010000150.1:0-5147 GCA_963604695.1 Clostridiales bacterium
GCAGAAGTGCTACCGCATAGACAACCACAGCTGCCACGCAGGCTGCCAGAGTTGCCACGGCATTGCTCTTCAGCACCATCATGATTCCTTTATGCACTGCAAATGCTACAACACCCATAATAGCGGAAGCCACTGCCGGAATCAGGAAGGTACGTACCACTTCCTGACGATAGCGCATGTATTTGGCAATGGACCGGGAGTTCAGCACGCACATAAGGAAGGCAAAGAAAATATTTGCCCATACGACGGCGTGAATGTTCATATTGGGAACCATTACCATAAATATCAACAGTACCACATGAAGTGCCAGTGAAATGGCTGCATGAATCACCGGAAGGCGCATCTTGTCCATTCCCTGTAAAATACCGTTGGTCAGTGTGGACATTCCATACAGTACAACGGAAACACTTCCTGTCTGCAGCAATAATGCGGACAGCTGCAGGTGATCTTTGGCACCAAATAACAGCTGCAGAATCGGTCCTGCCAGCACGGAAAGTCCTACGGCACAGGGAATACAGATGACCATAACAAAACGGATGGCATTCTCGGTCTTCTTCCGCATTTCCTTCCTGTCTTTTGCCACGCGCGCGCGGGTCAGCACCGGAATGGTGGAGGACGCCATGGCGGAAGCTACCGCAATGGGTACGTTGGTCAGGAGCTTATACTCTCCACTGTAAATACCCCACAGCTCGTCAATCTTCATGCTCTCATAATTTTTAAATACCATCAGGTGTTTGAAAATACCCTGGTCGATAATGCCGCTTAAGTTATAGACTGCCGTACTCAAAATAACCGGCATGATGGTAAGGAACAGCATATAGTAAATGCCCGCTGTGGACTCTTCACTTCTGCTGCGGTCCGAAGCCATCTTCCGCCTCATAAACCTGCGGTATGCCAGAATCAGAAGCACCAGCAAAATCAGGCCGCTTAAGGCACCAAGTCCTGTACCCAGTGTACTTCCGGCCGCGCCGTAGGCATAGGCTGCTGTCTCTGTTCCAAGCAGCGTGTCCAGCTTCTGGCCGTAATGGAACAATACCCATGCGGCACCGATACTGACAGCCGCATTGACAACCTGCTCTACAATCTGGGAAACTGCTGTGGGAACCATGGTTCCCAGTCCCTGGAAGTAGCCGCGGAGGCATCCCATAATCGCCACCACCAGAATGGTCGGCGCCAGCACCTGCAGCGCCAGCTTACTCTCCGGCGTATTTACCAGCACGTCGCTGAAAAATCCTGCCCCGAAGAAAATGAGCAGTGCGCCGATACCACCCGACACCAGTGCAAACAGAAGCGTACATTTGAAAATCTTATACGCCGCCTTCGCCTGTCCTGCCGCCATCCGCGCAGATACCAGCTTTGATACTGCCAGCGGGAGACTGAAAGAAGAAATCAGCAGCACCATGGAATAAACCTCATAGGCTGCTGAATAATAGCTGTTTCCCACCGGACCAAGAATTCTTGTCACGGGAATCCGGTACACCATTCCGATGATTCTTACCAGAATGGAAGCTGCAGCCAGAATTCCTCCCTGCACAATATAATTGGATTTTTTCTTATGATTTCCGGTACTCATTCGTTCTCGTATCCTTTATCTTGTAATGTTCAGATGTTCCAGCACGCGGGACTGTCTGGCTTCCATATCAGCCGCTTCCGCCTCCGTCATGTGGTCATAACCAAGCAAGTGTAACATACTGTGGGCAATAAGAAAAGCATATTCTCTTCTCACGCCGTGTCCGTATTTTTCCGCCTGTTCCTTCACTTTGTCAAGAGAGATCACGATATCTCCCAGGAGCAGTTCACCGGAATCCGGATCAAAGCAGTCCACCTCATGCTCTTCCGCCCAGGAAAAATCAGCCGGAGCCTCATATTCTACCTGCGGGAAGGACAGCACGTCCGTCGGGCGGTCCACCTCCCGGTATTCCCGGTTCATCCGATGAATCTCCTCATCGGAAGTGAGCAGAAGGTTCACCTCCGCCTCATAAGGGCATCCTTCCTCTTCCAGCACCTGGTTAATTACCATCTTTGCTGTCTCTTCATATTCAAGACCTAACTCCAGGTCGTACTCTTTTTCCAGATTTAACGTCATGGTTCTCTCTGTGACTCTCCTTTCTTCTTGCCGCTTTCTTCTCATATTCCTCATATGCGGTAACGATCTTCTGTACCAGCGGATGACGTACGACGTCGCGGCTGGTCAGTCTGCAGAAGCTGATGCCTTCTACTTTGCCAAGCACCTTCTCTGCCACTTCCAGACCGGATTTCACATCCGGCGCCAGGTCTTTCTGGGTCTCATCTCCGGTGATGACCACCTTGGAGCCAAATCCTACACGGGTCAGGAACATTTTCATCTGGGCCTGGGTGGTGTTCTGAGCCTCATCCAGAATGATAAAAGCATTGTCAAGGGTACGTCCTCTCATATAAGCCAGCGGCGCCACCTCAATGAGTCCCTTTTCCATATTTTTCTGAAAGCTTTCTGCGCCCATAATCTGATACAGGGCATCATAAAGCGGTCTCAAGTACGGGTCTACCTTACTCTGCAGGTCGCCCGGAAGGAATCCCAGCTTCTCTCCCGCTTCAATGGCCGGACGGGTCAGAATGATCCGCTCCACTTCATTTGCCTTAAATGCCGTGATTGCCATAGCCATGGCAAGATAAGTCTTACCGGTTCCAGCCGGTCCGATACCGAAGGTAATCATGTCTTTGCGGATGGCATCCACATAATTTTTCTGTCCCAGTGTCTTTGGCTTGATGGATTTGCCGCTGATGGTATGGCAGATCATATCACTGTCAATATCCAGAAGCGCCCCGGACTTTTCTTCCATGGCCAGGGATAATGCGTAATCCACATTCTGTTCGGTAATCTGGTTTCCTCTTTTGGAGAGTTCCAGAAGTTCATTCAATACTTTTGCCGCCTGGCTTACCTGTGCTTCATTTCCGATGAGCTTTACCCCACCGTCTCTGGATACCACGGTTGCGCCGGTGGTGCGTTCTATTTTCTTTACATAAGCGTCAAACTGTCCGTATACATTCTGTGCATGCTCGGACGGAATGTCTAAAAGATTGTCCTGTAATGTCACTTATACTCCGTTCCCTTCTTCTTCCTGTCCGTCCTGCTCCGGCAGAACGATCTCGGGGCTTTCTTCCCGCACAGATTCCTCCTCTGTCACATAGGTGCCGGAGGCTGTACAGATTTCCCCATTTACCTCTATCATAACATGATTTTCCATAATTTGAAGTCCTTTTATTCGTAATTTTTCAAAAAAGAGCGAAAGCTCCTCCTGTGCCTTCGCTTCCGCCTCCTCCTTCGTATATACCGCTTCTTCCTTCTGATACTCCCGGATAACATTTTTCCCAATGGTCACAGGCAGATAAAAATTCTCCGTCAGTTTCAGCTGATACTCGCTGGTAAACACCTCTTCCTGGGAAAATCTTCCGCTTTGTTTTCCAAAATTCAGCCTTTTGTGAAAAAATGTCACGTACCGGGATGTATGCTCCTGCCCGGTGTAAACTTTTTTCTCATAATTCATGGGGAAGGATGCTGTATAGTGTTCCGTCCTCCGCAGCACAATATCCGCATCTGCATGTACATAATACACATTGGATGTCCCGCCGTCATCATTCAGGATCTCCACCCGGCTGGCCACCAGGAGCTGGCCCGCTTCCACTTCCATGCCTTCCTCCACGGCCGGAGTTCCGCTTCGTACAATCATGGAAACAATGGTCCCCGGCTTTGCCGCCACCAGATCCGCCGGTTCCTGCTCTTTCGGCACATCCACGGTCACATCTTCATTTTCCTTCACATGGACAATAAGCCTGGTTCCTTTCACCTCCGCAGACACCCAGGTAATCTCCGGGAACTGCTCCCTTAATTTTTCCTCGATCTGCTCCCCGTGCACCTGCCGCCTGGCCATGCCATGGACTACCTGCTCCTGTTCCAGATAAGAAAGGATGGTCTGGTCGCTCAAAAGTTCATTGCCCTCAATATGGATATTCCAGATAAAGAGGGACATGGCATAGAGAAGTCCTGCTGCCGCCAGCGCTCCCACGGCAAACAGTTTCCTCCTCCGATACCGGTGCAGGATAAAAGGAAGGCCGTGTCTTTCCAGAATCACGGCCTTTGTCTTCGTTTTCCGTACCAGCGGGCGCAGCTTCTTAAAACCGCTGATGCTGATACACATTTCATATTCTGTTCCCCGGTTCCGAAGCCCCCAAAGCACAATGCCATGCCTTCCGCAGAGGTTCAGAAACCGTTCCGGCGAATACCCGGTCACCCGGATCACCACATACCCTTTTACAAATTTCAGGATGTCTGTCAGCAATATTGAATTTCCCCTATCTGCCCTGATATCTTCATTTCGTCTTCCGTATAGTAGTCAATATGAAGATGCTCTCCGCAGAAGGTCATCTGACAGGTCTTGGTCTGCAGACGGATCCGCTGCTCGGTATACTCGATAATTCCCCGATAATTTTCCACATAAGCTTCACTTCGGCCGGTCACGGTCAGTACGGCTGCTCCCATGACCAGATCCTTCGGTAATCCAAACCGATCCGTTATCTTTTCCCGTAATCCCATGGCGGCCCCGTTTCCGGCTGTTTGGTTTAATATATGTGGAAATAAAAATACTTATTCATACAGAATCAGACTGAACCAGGTTACCACATTACCGCCGTTCATAAACGTAATCTGATATTTTTCCGCCAGATCCGTCACCAGAATGCCATAGCTCTCAATACACGGAAACATTTTATCCGGATGTCTGCAGGGGGCGTCCGGGTAAGCACAGTGCTCACAGATGGCGCAGGACTCCGTGGAAAGGGTCAGCGTCTTCGGACACTGCTGTTCGATCAATGCCCGGATCTGCCTTGTGATCTCCTCATGATCCTTTCTGGTATCCAGCATTTCTTTCATATTTTCAATATCGGACACTTCCGCCACTGTTGTAAAAATAAAGCCTCCGGTATACTGGCTGCACCGTTCCTTACATTCCGCTACAGTCCCCACTGCAGGTGGACAGGACCAGGACGTCCCATAGCGCGGACATTCGCTCTCGCAGATATGACGCACCTGATCCAGAAATGTAATATCCTGCGGATCGATAAATGCATATTCGCAGACCGGATATTCTGTGATCTGTTCTTCCAGTTTTTGC
>CAVCTH010000151.1:0-5145 GCA_963604695.1 Clostridiales bacterium
CTTGTGGAGTGAAAGTCAATGAAAAATTGAAAAAAAATTTCGGAGAAAAATATGAAGAAAATAGCATTGCATAACCTTGGATGTAAGGTAAATGCCTATGAGACAGAGGCAATGCAGGAAATCCTGGAACAGCGGGGATATGAGATCGTTCCGTTTGATGAAAAAGCAGATGCCTATATTGTAAATACCTGCAGTGTCACCAATATGGCGGACCGGAAATCCCGTCAGATGCTCCACCGGGCAAAGAAAATGAATCCGGATGCGGTAGTCATTGCGGCCGGCTGCTATGTACAGTCCGCAGGCGAGGAACTTCTGAAGGATACTTCCGTGGATATCCTGATTGGAAATAATGAAAAGACCCGGCTTCCGGAGATTCTGGAAAACTGGGAGAAGGAACATACGGCGTCCTATGTCCATGATCTGACCAGAGAACATACCTATGAAGAACTGTCCTTAAGCCGGACAGCCGGACATACCCGTGCATTTATGAAAATTCAGGATGGCTGCAACCAGTTCTGCAGCTACTGCATTATCCCCTATACCAGAGGACGTGTGAGAAGCAGAAAGCTGGCAGATGTGGTGGCAGAGGCAAAGCGTCTGGCAGAAAACGGTTACCAGGAAGTGGTTTTGACAGGTATCCATCTGGATTCCTACGGTGTGGATCTGGAGGAAGAGACGCTGTTATCTGTGGTACAGGAGATCGGTAAGATTGACGGCATTCAGAGAATCCGCCTTGGTTCCCTGGAGCCGCGGATTATGACGGAAGAATTTGTAAAAGGACTGTCGGAGGAGCCGAAACTGTGTCCGCATTTTCATCTGTCCTTACAGAGCGGATGTGACGAGACGCTGAAACGGATGAACCGGAAGTACAATACCGAAGAGTTCCGCCAGTGCTGTGAGCGGTTAAGACGGTATTTTGACGAACCGGCCCTGACTACGGACGTGATTGTGGGATTCCCGGGAGAGACGGAAGAAGAATTTGCAGAGACAGTTGCATTCTTAAAAGAAATCCGTTTCTATGAGACCCATGTATTCAAGTATTCCAGAAGAAAAGGAACGAGAGCGGACAGGATGCCGGATCAGGTTCCGGAACAGGTGAAAACCGCCAGAAGTGATGTGCTTCTGGAGCTGACCGGACAGAACAGTACCAATTATCGAAACCGCCTGGTGGGAACCGCTCAGGAGATTCTGGTGGAGGAAGAGCACACCATTGATGGACAGAAGTTTATGGTGGGACATACCAGAGAATATGTGAAAATTGCAGTGCCGGAAGGCAGCGTAACCGCAGGAGAAATCGTCACGGTTCATGTGGAAAAACTGCTGGAAAAAGAAGGAATTCTGTGTGCAAAACGGATTTGATGGCGAAGGGTGTCGGAAAATATCCATTGAATTTTACACAATAGTATAGTAAACTAAGTACAGACTACAGTTGAGGACGTGGGACTATGAAGAAACTGGATAATACACAGTATTTTAAAATTCAGTCCGATCAGGAATTAAAGGTTGGAGAGATTCTTCAGCTGGTATACCAGGCCATGACCGAGAAGGGTTATGATCCTGTGAACCAGATTGTAGGATATATTATGTCAGGAGATCCGACCTATATTACCAGCCACAAGGGAGCCAGAAGCCTGATTATGAAGGTGGAACGGGACGAGCTGGTAGAGGAATTGCTGAGAGTATATATTGATAAGACAGTAAAGGGATAGGCAGAAGATGAGAATAATGGGACTTGACTACGGCTCCAGGACAGTGGGAGTCGCAGTTAGTGATGCTCTTTTGCTGACCGCTCAGGCAGTGGAGACCATCTGCAGACCTCAGGAGACGAAGCTGCGCCGGACGCTGGCCAGAA
Source organism: Clostridiales bacterium (assembly GCA_963604695.1). Lineage (GTDB taxonomy): Bacteria > Bacillota > Clostridia > Lachnospirales > Lachnospiraceae > Hominiventricola. The sequence continues at coordinate 1,853 of CAVCTH010000151.1, forward strand.
TTGAGGAACTGTGCAGGGAGTACGAGGTAGAACGGATCGTACTGGGATTTCCGAAAAATATGAATAATACCATTGGCGACAGGGCTGAGAAATCTCTGGAATTTGCAGAAATGCTGAAACGGAGAACAGGTCTGCCTGTTGTCATGTGGGACGAGCGGCTTACAACGGTAGCAGCGGAGCGCACGCTGATGGAGAGCGGTGTACGCAGAGAACACAGAAAAGAGCACATAGATCAGATTGCAGCCGTATTTATCCTTCAGGGATATCTGGATTCGGTGAGCAGCGGGAGAGAATAATGGAGAAATTGACTTTTCAGGGAAAAGACGGAGAACAGGCAGATTTTTATGTGCTGGAGCAGACCCGTGTGAACGGAGTCAGCTATCTTCTGGTAGCAGACTCTGAGGAAGATGACGGAGAATGCCTGATTCTCAAAGATATGGCATCCGAAGAAGAGCAGGAGAGCCTTTATGAGATCGTGGAGGATGAACAGGAACTGGGCGCAGTTCTGGCAGTGTTTGAGCAGCTTCTGGATGACGTGGAGATCGAACGATAGGACAGTGTGTGACTGTTCTGAAGTATAGAAATGAAATGATAAAAAATATAATAGGAGGTTACTTTTTTGAAAAATGTAAACAATTCAAAATTGCGTATCATTCCGTTAGGCGGACTTGAGCAGATCGGAATGAATATAACTGCCTTTGAGTTTGAAGACAGTATTGTTGTCGTGGACTGCGGTCTGGCATTCCCGGAGGACGATATGCTGGGAATTGACCTGGTGATCCCGGATGTAACATATCTGAAACAGAACATTAACAAGGTAAAGGGCTTTGTGATCACCCATGGACATGAGGATCATATTGGTGCGCTGCCGTATATCCTGAAGGATATCAATGTGCCGGTATACTCTACCAAGCTGACCATTGCCCTCATTGAGAACAAATTAAAAGAGCACAACATGCTCCGCACCACCAAGAGAAAAGTAGTTCGTCATGGACAGTCCATCAATCTTGGAAAATTCCGTGTGGAATTTATTAAGACCAACCACAGTATTGCGGACGCTTCCGCACTGGCTATCTACTCCCCGGCAGGAACCGTTGTGCATACCGGAGACTTTAAAGTAGATTATACACCGGTATATGGAGACAGTATTGACCTGCAGCGTTTTGGCGAGATCGGTAAGAAAGGCGTGCTGGCGCTGATGTGCGACAGTACCAATGCAGAGCGCCCGGGTATTACCCAGTCTGAGAAGACCGTAGGAAGAACCATGGATGCGCTGTTTGCAGAGCACTGCAACTCCAGAATTATTGTAGCTACGTTCGCATCCAATGTAGACCGTGTACAGCAGATTATTAACTCTGCTTATAAGAACAATAAAAAAGTAGTCATTGAAGGCCGCAGTATGGTCAATGTCATTACCACCGCTGCAGAGCTTGGCTACATTAACGTGCCGGATAATACGCTCATTGACATTGAGCAGCTTGGTAATTATCCGCCGGAGGCTACGGTTCTGATTACCACCGGAAGCCAGGGCGAGTCCATGGCAGCTCTGTCCAGAATGGCACAGAACCTGCACCGCAAAGTGCACATTATGCCGGGTGATACGGTTATTTTCAGTTCCAACCCGATTCCGGGAAATGAAAAGGCAGTATCCAAAGTCATTAATGAGCTGTCTGCAAAGGGCGCCAATGTTATTTTCCAGGATGCCCATGTATCCGGACATGCCTGCCAGGAAGAGATCAAGCTGATTTACTCTCTGGTACGCCCGAAATATGCCATTCCGGTGCACGGCGAGTACCGCCATCTGAAAGCACAGGCTTCTATTGCTGCACAGCTGGGCATTGAGAAGGAAAATATTTTTGTACTTCGTTCCGGTGATGTGATTGAGATGGATGCGGAGTCTGCAAAAGTAGTAGATAAAGTACACACAGGAGCCATTTTCGTAGATGGTCTGGGTGTTGGTGATGTGGGAAGCATTGTTATGCGTGACCGTCAGCATCTGGCTGAGGACGGCATTATGATTATTGTCCTGACACTGGAGAAGGGAAGCAATACCCTGCTGTCCGGACCGGACATTGTGTCCAGAGGTTTTGTCTACGTAAGAGAGTCCGAGGATCTGATGGAGCAGGCAAGAGCTGTTGTCTATGACGCGGTGGAAAAATGTCTGGACCGTCATATTACGGACTGGGGCAAGATGAAGAACGTGATGAAGGATGCACTGGGAGATTACATTAGAAAGAAAACTAAGAGAAATCCGATGATTCTTCCGATCATCATGGAGGTATAAGAGAGGAAGTTTACGAAACATGAAGGAAGGAAACTGGATGCTGTCGCTGGGCCTGTTCTTTTTACGGCTGGCAATACTGATTCTTGTCATAGCGGCAATTTTCCGAGTAGGACAGACCACGTATAATTACTGCTATGGCGTCGTATCGGATACGGCGGTGGATCCGGAACCTGGCCGGGATGTGAGTGTAACGATTACCAAAGATATGTCTGCGGGAAAGGTGGCAAAGCTCCTGGAACGCAAAGGCCTGGTGGAGAGCGCGGATGTATTTAAGGTTCAGCTGAAAGTGACCAAATATGAGGACAAGCTGAAGGAAGGTACGTATGTGCTGAATACATCCATGCGTCCGCGGGAAATGATGAAAATTATGGCGGGAGAAGCCGATGACGCAGGAGATGACACATGATCGTAGATGAGAGAATAACGGCATATATCAATTCCCTGAGTGTGGAGGAGACGCCATTTCTGGAGGAACTGGAGCGGACAGCGTTACAGAACCGGGTGCCGATTATCCGGAAGGAGACCCAGAGCTTCCTGAAAATGTTAGTGCAGATGAAACGTCCGGCGCAGATTCTGGAAATCGGAACGGCGGTTGGATTTTCTGCATTGCTTATGAGCGAATATGTGGATCCTTCCTGCAAAATCACTACCATTGAGAACTACGAGAAGCGGATTCCCATTGCCAGAGAGAATTTTCGCAAGGCGGGAAAAGAGGAGCAGATTACCCTGCTTCCCGGAGATGCAATGGAACTGTTAAAGGGGCTTTCGGGCCCCTATGATTTTATGTTTCTGGATGCCGCCAAGGCGCAGTACATTTATTATCTTCCGGAACTGCTTCGGATGCTGCCGGAAGGCGGAATTCTGGTGACGGACAATGTATTACAGGATGGAAATGTGGTACAGTCCCGGTTTGCGGTGGAGAGAAGAGACCGCACCATTCATGCCAGAATGAGGGATTATCTGTATACCATTACCCATTGTGAGGAACTGGCCACTTCCATTCTTCCGC
>CAVCTH010000152.1:0-5137 GCA_963604695.1 Clostridiales bacterium
AAAGAATCCTCCACTCCCTCGAAAATCAAGGCCGTTAGGGCCTTTTTCTTTTGCTCAGATATTCCCATCCACATCCGGCCGCTGTCAGTGCTGCTAGGCTTCCCACCACCATCACTGTTTTGGTCAGTCCATCACCAAGTCCCAGTATCCCAGCACCGGTCTGGAGGAACATATAGAGGAACATGTGGAGGCACAGAATCGGCAGAGTCTGCCGGCCAGTCAGTTCAAATACCTGCATCAGCTTCGGGCACCGCGCTTCCAGCCGATCGCCGATGACAAATATGGTGTAGGAACCAAGGATTCCCACCGCCAGATAGAGGAGCATGCTTGCTCCATAATTTCCACAGGACAGGTTCACACTGCCGCTTAAGAATCCCAGCAGCAAAAAGAAGTTCAGGCACGCAATACCCAGACGGATATCATCCGTCAGCACTTTCACACCGCCCCACTCTTTCAGTTTTTCACCCGCTGCAAAGAATACGGCAAAATAGGGCACTGCTTCCAGGCTCCAGGGCAGTAACAGCGTCGTCGCATAATGCCAGATCACGGATACGGCAAGGCCGCCTCCCAGCAACCAGTATTTTTTCCGGCTTCTGCTGATGAGCCCATACCAGGCATAGACCAGGAACAGCGCCGTCAAAAACCAGAGCGGCGAATTCAGAAGATCCATCAGTACCGGATTGGAACTGGCATCACCAACTCTCCACATCTGATTCCGGGAATAGAGAATTCCGAATACAGACGCAAGCTTCAGATCTCCCGGTGTTCCTCCCAGCACGCAGTCCTTCACCCAGAAGAACAGCCAGAGAAACGCGCTGGTTCCAAAATACGGAATGAGAAGCCGCTTTGCTTTTTTCCAGAGAAAGGTTCCATAAGATTCCCCCTCTTTCAGCCGGAACGTATAGCCTGCTGCCACGAAAAAAATGGGCATATAGAACATGCCGCCGTAATAGGTCACCAGTCCCAGCTTGCATCCTGCATGCACCAGAAGCACCACCAGAATGCCCATGGCTTTTCCAAAGTCCAGCCATTTCAGCCGTCCGTCAGTTCTTTTTTCCGAAAATCTGTTCTTCAATGAAGGCTTCTCCTTTCTTTCCCAGCGGTTCCACGTAGCGCACCGACAGCTCTGACAAAAGTCCCGTCACCGCACTTACCAGAATGAGATTTAAAAAGCAGGTCAGATTATAACCGTACAATGGTTCTGCGATCAAGAAGAACCAGGAGCCCAGCGTGGCAATCACCAGAAAATGAATCAGATACAGGGAATAGGAAATCCGTCCCAGATACTGAAATACCCCCAGTGAGAAAAACTGCTGCACCGGTTCCAGATTGAGCACGGAAAATACAAACAGCAACACACCAAACAGGTGATAATAGTTCACAAATACAAAAGGCAGGATGCCCCAGATGGTTCCTTCATAGCCAAACCCGGCAGACGGATAGCACATAAAATATAGTCCCACTGCGAACAACACCCAGTTCAGCACTTTGCTGCTGCACAGTTTTTTCTTCATCGTCCAGTCTGTGTGCAGGAAATCACAGAGCACATACCCTAAGAAAATGCCGATGAAATCCGTCCGGAGCAGCGCCACTGCCAGAACTCCGTAAACAATCCAGCGACATTTCTTTCCACTAAGCAGTGCTGCACAGGCATAGTCAAGATACGCCCCCAGAAACAGCATCTGCAAAGTCCACAACACGCCGTTATATTTATTGGTTCCAAACAGGAAGCAGCCGTACAAAGATTCCTTAAGCATCCCCACAAAGGACGGCGCAAAGGCATTAAATCCTGCAAACCACTCTTCCGAACCGGCCAGTGCCGCCGCCGGGCCATTCTGATAGAGTCCCAGTACCATGGCAAGCCAGATGACCACATTTACCACCAGTACCGTCGGCATCAGACGGAAATACCGTTTTGCCGCACTTCGTTTCAGCCGGTTCTTATCCCCGGTCTCAAAAAAGCTTCTGCACAGCAAAAAGCCGCTGATCACCAGAAAAAGCCGCACCGCCGTATTTCCATTAAAGAGAAGATTCAGCGGCGATTTTCCGATGACAATATCCAGATTGTCCGGCAGATGGCAGCTTTCCGGCTGATAGTGATACATCCCGTAATAAAAGGCAAAGACAAAATGGGTCAGGAAGACACACACGCATCCAAACCCTTTCAGTCCGTCCAGATAGATTAATTTCTTCTGCTGCATAAATCCACCACTTTCGCCACTTTCAGAAGATGCACTGCCAGGCAGGCCAGTACCGCCAGCTGCATCACAGAGAATACCCACATGGACATCATGGATTCCCCGTTTACAGCCTCCTGGTAACCTGCAAAGGTCACAATCTGTAATGCCACCGGCACCAGGAACCATTTCGGCTCTGTAAACGCAAACACCACTGCCAGAATGCAGAACAGATAGCCTGCGGTCTGATCCATATAAGGCAGAAAATACGCTGCCGCCAGACCGAAGAACAGCATCAGTTCCAGAATCACGGAAAACTTCTGAGCATCCCATTTTCCCTGGGAAAATACCCAGACTCCCAGAACCAGAAGTCCCAGCGTCAGGAACAGTCCCACCGTGGAGAGCGGCTCCATCAGCTGTCCCTGCATGGACGTATTTCCAATAATTTCATAAATATTCGGCCAGTGGAAGGTGGTCAGGGTATAACCGGCTTCCATCCACGCCCGGTAACTATAGACAAAACGAGCTGCAGCCGCCATAACTGGCAGCACCAGCTGAAGATTGTTCAGTTTCTTCACCTGCCACAGCAGCATGCAGACGGCAAGAAGCCCCACATACCGCACATGAAGGAGTAATGCTGCTGACAATACAATCGAAAACAGCCAGCCGCATCCGCTTTCCAGAAACAGAAGCGCGCTCACTGCCAGCAATGCTCCCACGCAGGCATTATTTCTCAGAATTGTGCCATCTGCAACCATCGTCGGCAGAATTACGAGCACACTGTAGGTCAGAAGACTCTTCCTTCTATTCCCGGTCATCCGGTAAACAAGCACCGCGCCTGCCACTGCCAGATACCACTCTGCCAGCAGATACAGAGGATGCGGCATGCCGCTGTCCGGAAATGCAGTCCGAAGCACCAAACCCACACCGGTGATGCAGACTGCCAGCAGTGCTTCCAGAAAATCAAAGGTCACGCCCGCAATATGGAATTTCCGGAATATCAGCTCTCTTAAGAAGTTATCCACCTTCATCGAAGAATCTCCCTCCCTTCTTCCACATTCTCCGCAAGCTTATTCCCCGGATCGTGGATATAAGTCCACAGATCCAGTCCCATGCGGATGAGCAGATACAGCTGAATGAACGCCAGCGCTCCATAGGACACCAGCGGCAGCTGCTTGGTCAGGTACTGGGCATAGCCCACCACTGTCAAAAACGACGCTGCAACAAACAGCGGAAAACGTCTTGGGCGGAGCAGCGTATAGATCAGCAGAAACGCATCGGTCACATAGAGATAACGCTCATGCATATGCGGGATAAAATACGTGGTCAGCATGCCGAAAAATACTACCATAAGAATCACATATTCTCTTGTAACCCGCACCTTCTGATAAGCAAGGTAGAACATGACCATCATAAGAATGCCAAGGATCAGCAGCATGCCCGCTTTCACATATTCATCCAGAAAGAAATTATTTCCGATGATCTGGTAAATGTTCGGGAACTTGATGGACAGGGACCAGCGATCCTTTCCTCCCTGGAACGCATAGATTCCGATCAGCTCCTTAAACGGACGTCCGGCAATCCACGCCGGAAGGATCCCCAGAAAATACATAACCGGAATGGTGATAAAATGCTTCAGATCCACCTTTTTCCGCACCCAGAGAATGACAAGAAACGGAAAAATAAACAGAGTCTGTAACTTCACTGCAAAGGCTGCCCCATAGAACCACATGCCCGTCCAGATCCGGTTATTCATGAGATAATACACGCTGGCCAGAATGAGCAGCGTATAAATAATGTCGCACTGGGACCAGACCGCCGCATTGAGGATCACCGTCGGCAGAAATAAAAAGACACCGTAAGCCAGACAGCCCCGTTTTCTGCTGCCGGTACTCTCTGTCACTATTTTTCCAATCAGCGCCGCCCCTGCAAAATCCAGCAGACAGCAAAGTCCTTTGAAAGCAGTCATGGCATTCACCGGAAGCAGTGTGATGAAATACAAAATGTACATGACCGGAGGCGCATAATCATAAAAATCATCCGCCAGTGCCCGGAATCCGCCCTCAGAAAGACGGGCCAGCCAGTCACTCCAGTAGACGCTCCAGTCCTCTGACACAAAGGTGCGGACTGCCACACGGACCGCCACCGCCAGTATGGTAATCAGTACCAGAAACAAAAGATCCGATTTTTCTGTTTTTTTCTCCTGATTCATAAAATAAACTCCTGTATACAAAGACCGGCAGACGAAAGATGGAATCCACTTTCCGCCTGCCGGCGATTCTTTCCTAATTCAATACTTTTTCGATAATAAATCTGGGGCGTGCCTTGGTCTCCAGATAAATCTTGCCAATATACTCTCCAATGACGCCGATGGCCAGAAGCTGCAGGCCTCCGATAGCCCAGATAGACACAATGAGAGAAGTCCATCCAATGCTGGTATTTCCAAGGAAATGCTGTACCAGAGAATAGATCAGCATACCGATACTGCACAGGAAAATGAACAGTCCCAGAAATACGATAAACCGGATTGGTTTCGTGGACAGGGATGTAATGCCGTCGATGGCCAGCGCCAGCATTTTCTTCAGCGGATACTTGGACTCACCTGCCATACGCTCATGGCGCTCATAGGTCACCACATCGGTCTTGAATCCGATCATGGGAACGATGCCTCTTAAGAACAGATTGACCTCTTTATAATTTTCCAGCTCATCGAGTGCCCGTTTGCTCATAAGACGGTAATCTGCATGGTTGAACACAATGTCTCCGCCCATCCAGCTGATGAGATGATAAAAGCTCTCTGCGGTAAACCGTTTGAAAAAGGTATCGGTGGTTCTGGCAGAACGCACTCCGTAAACAATCTCGCAGCCTTCGTAATATTTCTCCACCATCTGATCGATGACGTCAATGTCATCCTGCAGATCCGCATCCAGGGAAATGGTCATGTCCGCATACTCTTTGGC
>CAVCTH010000153.1:0-5115 GCA_963604695.1 Clostridiales bacterium
AAAGCTGCTGACGGGAATCGGACCCGTGACCTCCGCACTACCAATGCGACGCTCTACCGACTGAGCCACAGCAGCTTGTTTTGTGTCGCTTGCGCTTGCGACTCGATTATAATATCACAGGGTCTCCTGGGTGTCAACACTTTTTTCAACTTTTTTTAACTTTTTTTTCAAACGTTGAATTGCGTTGTCGACAGACTTCTCCGGACACCCGATCTGCTCCGCAATCTGGCCATAGCTCATGCCCTCCAGATAAAGGGCCAGCACCTTTTTTTCCAGGCTGCTCAAGTGCCGGTCGATCATGGCTTCCCGTTTTCCCTCCTTCTCATGAAGAAGGAACAATGCTTCGGGTCCATCTTCCAGCAGCATCTGCGGATCTTCGTCCAGCGGAATATACTCATTCAAAGGTTCGTGTTTCTTCCGGGCAGACGCCTGGACTGCCGTATACATTTGCCGGTTGATACACATGAGGGCAAACCCATAAAAAGATCCATCCCCCTGGCGGTAGGTGCTGATGGCCCTGAACAGGCCAATCATCCCCTCCTGAATGAGATCCTCATTCTCGCCGCCCATAAGGTACATGGTACGCGCCTGCTTCTTCACCAGCGGCTTATATTTCTCTAACAGATATTCGGTTACGCCTCTTTCTCCGGAACGGATCCTTGTGATCAGTTCTTCGTCTGTCTGTTCCTGATATGCCGTTTTCACAATCAGTTCATCCTCTGTCTTAAAATCTCATAAGCTAAAACGCCTGCTGCCACAGATGCGTTCAGGGAATCGATATCCCCCTTCATGGGAATCGATGCCACATAGTCGCACTTCTCTTTCACCAGACGGCCTACGCCCTCTCCTTCATTTCCAATGACCAGACCGATAGGGCCTGTCAAATTCAGGTCATACATGGTCGTTCCGCCCATATCCGCGCAGACAAACCACAGACCTTCCTTTTTCAGCTCTTCCATGGTGGCTCCCAGATTGGTCACCTTCGCTACCGGTGTATAATTAAGCGCCCCTGCAGACGTCTTGGCAACGGTGGCGGTCAGTCCCACTGCATGACGCTTCGGGATAATAACTCCATGAGCACCTGCCAGGTTGGCGGTACGGATAATGGCTCCAAGATTATGGGGATCCTCAATATTATCCAGCAGGAAAATAAAAGGCGGCTCGCCCTTTTCCCGTGCAAGATTTAAAATATCCTCCACCTCGGCATATTCATAAGCTGCTGCAGATGCAATGACGCCCTGATGTTTTCCGGTCTTTGACATCTGATCCAGACGTTCCTTCGCCACAAAACTGACAATCACATCACGTTTTCTGGCCTCCCGTAAAATGCTGTTCACCGGGCCATCCTGGCAGTTTTTCAGCACAAACAGCTTGTCAATGGTCTTTCCGGAACGAAATGCTTCCATTACCGCATTCCGGCCTTCGATGGTCAGTTCTTCATATCTCATGGTGTTCCTCCCGTCCGTTCCATGCCTATCTTAATCAGATCAATCATGCGGTTCATCTGGTCTGTCAGATACAGATACCCCATAAGTGCCTCAAATCCTGTGGCATGCCGGTAATCATGCATGGTCGCATGCTTTGCCATGCTGACCGTCTTCGCGTTGCGTCCCCGCTTAAAATACTGCAGTTCCTCTTCCGTCAGATCCGGCAGAAATGCTTCCGCCATGGCGGCCTGGGCAGACGCTTTTACATACGTGCTGGCTTTCTTATGCAGCGTATTCGCCTGACGATTTCCCTGATCCACCAGAATCGTGCGGATAATCAGTTCATAAACCGCATCCCCGATATAGGCCAGTACCACCGGTGAATAGGTACGGATATCCACCGGCGGCAGCTGAAACTGTTCTTTTAAATATTTTATGCTCTCTTCCATTTTACTCCTTCACGGGTATCTTCCAGAACGATGCCCTTCTCCAGAAGCTCGTTGCGGATCTCGTCTGCCCGTGCAAAGTTCTTAGCCTTTCTGGCTGCCTGACGCTCCTCGATAAGCTGCTCAATGTCTGCATCCAGAAGTTCCTCTTTCTTCTCTGTAATGATTCCAAGGATATCGCAAAGTCCCTGAATCTTTGCCTGCAGATCCTCTGCAAAAGCTTTGCTGGAAGTCTCGGATACGTTGGTATTTGCAAATTTTACCAGATCAAAGACGGCTGCAATGGCGTCTGCCGTATTGAAATCATCATCCATGGCACGGTCAAAATTCTCCTGGAATTTCTTTGCCTCGTCTGCCTTCTGCACTTCCTCTTCGGTCATTTCCTGTACCGCTGCATGCTCTGCCACATATTTCAGGTTCTCAACCGCTGTCAGGATTCTCTCCAGTGCATTCTTGGAGGACTCCATCAGATCTGCGCTGAAGTTCAGCGGACTTCTGTAATGAGCATTCAGCATGAAGAAACGAAGTACCTGCAGGTCATATTTCTCGCCGATCTCACGAACAGTAAAGAAGTTGCCAAGAGATTTGGACATTTTACGGTTGTCAATGTTCAGGAATGCATTGTGCATCCAGTATCTGGAGAAGCATTTTCCGGAGCAAGCCTCACTCTGTGCAATCTCATTCTCGTGATGCGGGAAGATCAGATCCTCTCCGCCGCCGTGAATATCGATCTGCTCGCCCAGATATTTCTTGGACATAACGGAGCACTCAATATGCCATCCCGGACGGCCCTCGCCCCACGGTGACTGCCATGCCGGCTCTCCCTCTTTCTTCGGTTTCCAGAGAACGAAATCCAGCGGATCTTCCTTCTCATCCTCTCCGGATACCAGAAGGGAACGGTTGCCTCCCTGCAGATCGTCAAGGTTTTTATGAGAAAGCTTTCCGTACTCTGCAAATTTACGGGTACGATAGTAAACGGTTCCGTTCTTCTCATAAGCATAACCCTTCTCGATCAGATCAGAGATCATCTCGATCATGCCGCCGATTTCCTGAGTTGCCAGCGGATGGGTGGTAGCCGGTTTAATGTTCATGCCTTCCATATCTTTCTTGCACTCCGCAATATAGCGCTGGGAAATCTCCTCTGCCGGAACGCCTTCCTCAATGGCTTTCTTAATGATTTTATCGTCCACATCCGTAAAGTTGGATACGAAATTTACCTCATAGCCTTTGTGTTCCAGATAACGGCGGACCGTATCAAACACGATCATCGGACGGGCATTTCCGATATGGATAAAGTTGTAAACAGTCGGGCCGCACACATACATGCGGACCTTTCCTTCCTCTAACGGTACAAAATCTTCTTTTTTCTTAGATAACGTATTATAAATGCGAATCACTGTACATTTCCTCCTTTGATTTCTTTTTTCAGTATTTCCAATTCTTCGCGCAGCTTGTTATTTTCCTCACGCAATTCTGAAATTGCGTCCAGCACCGGGTCCGGAAGATCCACCTGATCCAGATCCGTTCTCGGAATTCTCACATTGTCCTTCTTTACAATACGGCCCGGAACGCCGACCACCGTACAGTTGGGCGGCACCGGCTGCAGTACCACACTTCCGGCTCCCACCTTGGAATTCTCCCCGATGGTAAAGGATCCCAGGATCTTGGCGCCTGCACTGACCATGACATTGTCCTCCAAGGTCGGATGACGCTTTCCCTGCTCCTTACCGGTACCACCAAGGGTGACGCCCTGATACAGAGTTACATTATCACCCAGAATAGCAGTCTCTCCGATGACAACTCCGGTTCCGTGGTCAATGAAAAGTCCCTTGCCGATGGTTGCACCCGGATGAATTTCGATGCCGGTCTTTCTGGCAGTCCGCTGTGAAATCCATCTGGCCCAGAAATAATGTTTGTTCTGGTACAGCTTATGTGCAAACCGATATCTCAAAATCGCATGAAAGGTCGGATACAGAAAGACTTCCATATTCGACTTGATTGCCGGGTCCCGTTCCCGGATGACCGCAATCTCCTCTTTTACATAACTGATAACTCCCATAATTGCTTTAATTCCTCTTTTCCCCATTCTTATTCCTATAAAAGAAAAACCTCCGTCTCTAACATAGAGACGAAGGTATCCGTGGTTCCACTCTATTGAAAAAGGCAGCTCACCTTTTCCACTCTGTGCACGTAACGTGTGCCTGTCGTACAGGAATACTGATGAAACTTCCTCCTGTCTGCTCCCGGATGCACTTTCCTCCTCAGCAGCCCGGAATTGCTTTCAGCCGGTGGCAATTCCTCTCTGATGGCTCTGGCCAGATTACTCTATCCGTTCCAAGCATTTTGCTCAATTCTTTCTATAGAATATGAAATTTAGCGGATTTTGTCAAGCTTTGCTTTCCTCATGGTACTCTTTTTCTGTATTGACGTTCCAGATATTGGATTTGTCTGTTGCACCGGAAAGAATATTCTTCACAGCTTCAAAAGAAGTTACCATGGAATGATCAATGTTATTGTAACGGTGCTGACCATTTCTGCCTATGCAATACAAGTTCGGAATGGTATTGAGATACTCGATCAACGTATCCATCTCATCATAAGTATCAAAATATGCCGGATATGCTTTCTTCACACGTTCCATATGGCTGTCCAGTACCTCATCTGCCCTGTCAATGAGACCCAATTTTACCATCTCATTCACACCGAACTCAGAGAACGCTTCCTCTGTCATGTTCCAGAATTCATCGCCTTCATTGACAAAGTATTCCAGACCAATCCACACGGTGTGTTCCAGATCTTTTACCATATAAGGTGACCAGTTATTGTAAATCTGGAAACGTCCCATCTTCACCCGGCGATCCTGTACATAAACCCAGCAGTCCGGAACAATATTTCCAACCGTTTTCAGTTTGGTTTTGTTCTTCAGCTTAATCTTCGGAACCAGCACTCCCAGCGTCATATAATCACGATATGGAAGTCCTTTGGCAATTCTTGCCGGAGTCTCCGGCACATCATTCATGCCGCCTACCAGATCCTTGACCGGCATGGAGGAGATCACCACATCTCCATCTGCCTGATGCTCCACACCATCTTTTTCATAGGTAATGCCTGTCAACACATTCTGTTCATTTTTATGAAGCTTCGTTACCTTTGCCTCTTTTATAATAGTGCCACCCATTTTTTCTATTTCCGCTGCTGTCACTTCCCAGAGTTCTCCAGGGCCAAGCTTTGGATACTTGAAT
>CAVCTH010000154.1:0-5054 GCA_963604695.1 Clostridiales bacterium
CGCGCCAGATTTTCGACCAGCTCCTGCGGTGTCAGATTTTCCAATTCTTCCACTGTTACATTGGCAAGACCCACGGTGGAATCCACCAACGGAAGCTCCTCCACTTCCTTCATGATCCTGGCCTCACTCTCATAATCCCCTTTGGGGACTACCACGGCCAGAGTATTGTTCAGGTCAAATACCTTCGATATTTCCCGTTTGGCTGTCATATATTCATTCATCTTCGCTGAGACAACGGAGCTATTATCATAGACATAATTACAGTTCACGGATGTCACACAGGCAACCACCATCACCACAAAGAAAATCGGCAGCGTCACATGCCGGATTGACAGTACGATCTTTCCCCAGAACTCGATATTCGGCACGAAGCTTTTATGTAATGTTTTATCGATCTGTTTTTCCCACAGCATGATCAGTCCGGGCATGAAGCCGAATACAGAGAGCATACTCAAAAGGATTGCTTTGATCATGACACGGCCAAGGTCAAGACCGATGCCAAACTGCATGAACATCAGGGCCACCATGCCGGCCATGGTCGTCAGGGAGCTGGAGGATATTTCGGGAATTCCCTTTTCCAGGGCAAGGACCAGCGCCTCCCTTGTATCTGTCCTCTCCTTTTCTTCCATAAAACGGTGGAACAGGATGATCGCATAGTCAATAGCCATGGCCAGCTGCAGCACCGTCGCCACTGCGTTGGTAACAAAGGATATATTATAGAAGATAAAGTTGGTTCCCATATTCAGGAGTGCCGCCATGCCAAATACCAGCATGAAAATAGCAATCTCCATATAAGTACCGGAAGTAAACAACAATACCCCCACAATGATAATAACGGCAATCACCAGAATCACTTTCATATCATCCTGCAGATCTGCCGCATCATCCTTATCTACCGTCGTGTAAAACCAGGCATCATAGTCCTTCAGGGCTGTACGCACATCTGCAATAGCTGCCTGTGCCAGGCTGTCGTCCTCCGGAGTCTCAAAAGAAATCGAATAAAGTGCAGCCAGATCCTTATAGGAATCCTTCATATCCTCACTGTTCGTGAGTTCTTTCTCCTCCGTATCGCTGTTCTCGTCATCGTCATCTTCATCATAAAATGTCACTGCCGAGACACCCTTAATCTCCTTCAGGCTGTCTGCAAGTGCTTTTGCCTGTTCATAGGTGACATTTTGTACCATCACCTTTGCCGTGCCAAATGTAGTGAACTGCTCATCCATGATATTCAGGCCGATACTTGTCTCTGTACTCTCCGGAAGGTAATCCGTCAGTTCCTGAATGACATTAATATGGCTGGACATGATCACACTGCCAATGGCTGCCGCAATGAAGATTATTAATAGAAACTTTCTTTTGTCAACAATAAACTCTGCCAGTTTTCTCAAGTCTCTTCCTCCTCATTTTATGTTACACGTGTAACTTTCTTTTTATGCTGTATCGTATCATAATATAAGAATTCAAAAATCACAAGAATTTTTCTGTGTATTGTGACACTTTCAAATTTTCTGTTTGCAATCCGTTTTCCAGTGTCTTCGATTCTGTATAGCGCAACGGATTCTCAAACAGAATATGCGCCATCTCCTCCGGGGATTCATTCAGATCCCGTTCAATCCAGCAGACTAATAAAAGGCTGAACCTGCCGGCCTCCTCATAGACCCAGTAATCAGTCCTGTTGTCTTTCATATCCATCTGTACAATATGTTCTGCCAGATAATAACAGAACTTGATAAGCCTCCTTAAGACCAGTTCATAAAGCTGTGCCTTAAGCACTGCTTTTAAAAGCCTGTCATTTTCCTTGGTCGTCCGGAAGATCATCAGGCCAAACTGATAACGGCTGATCGTTCCCATGGCCTTTGCCCTCTCCAGCAGATCTTCAAACACTTCATTAAAATATTGAATCAGGATATCATCCTTGGATTTATATAAGCGATAATAGGACATGCGGGATACCCCCGCTTTCTTTGCAATGTCCGTAATCGTGATCTCCTCATAGGGTTTCTTTTCCATTAAAATCAGAAGCGCTGTGAAAATGCATTCTTTCGTCATGGTATTTTTCTTCAGTGTTTTTTCTGCTTCTCCCATGTTACATTCTCCTGTTCTGTAATCTTATGCCACAGTTTCCGGCACATTCAAGACTTACAATAATATACCTTTTTATGGATGTCAAGAAGTTGAAAAAGTTGTCATAAAACTATTGCACATTTTAAACATGTATGCTATAGTCTTCATATGAGCAGATGTTCAGATGTTTAAATAAACCAAACAATCAATATAATGATTTCTGGAGGTTATAAAGTTATGAAGGAAGAATTCCTGATGTTACTGGAACACCAGCATGACGACGGATGTGGATGTGGCTGCAGTCACGACCACGATCATGAAGGACATGCACACGAGCACAGCCACGAAGAGCATGAGCATCATCATCACGGCCATGGCGATGAGTGCGGATGCGGTCACGACCACGGACATGACCATGAGGAGCATGAGCATCATCATCACGACCATGACGATGAGTGCGGCTGTGGACACGATCACGGACATGACCATGAGGAGCATGAGCATCATCATCACGACCATGACGATGAGTGCGGCTGTGGACACGATCACGGACATGACCATGAAGAGCATGAGCATCATCATCACGACCATGACGATGAGTGCGGATGCGGTCACGATCACGGACATGACCATGAGGAGCATGAGCATGAGCACGGTGACGAGTGTGGATGCGGTCATCATCACGAAGGCGTCAATGCCCATGGTAAACGTATTTACATTCTGGAAAATCTGGGATGTGCAAACTGTGCAGCAAAGATGGAAAAACGCATCAACGAGCTGCCGGGCGTTGCAGAGGCAACCATTACCTACGCAACCAAACAGCTTCGTATTACCGCAGAGAACTACGATGCACTCCTTCCGCAGATTCAGGATATCTGTTCTTCCATCGAATCTGAGGTAAAAGTTGTTCCGAAGGAAACTTCCAACGGATTAAAGACCAAGGTTTACATCGTGGAAAATCTGGACTGTGCAAACTGCGCAGCAAAGATCGAGCGTAAAATCAACGAACTGGATGAAGTGAATGAAGCAGTTCTTACCTATACGACTCAGCAGCTCCGTATTACCGCTGCAAACCCGGATCGCATTCTTCCAAAGATCAGAGAAGTCTGTGCGATTGTAGAGCCGGGTGCAGTCATCAAAGAGATGGAGCGCAAATCTTCTGTGAAAAAAGAAGAGGAGAAGAAATTCGGCATGACCGCTGAACAGCGTACCATTGCCAGCATCGCTGTCGGTGCTGTCCTCTTCGTCCTGATGGAGGTTCTGGAACATGTAAACATGGATATGTCCGTACTGCTTCCGTTCTATGTCATTGCATACGCAGTACTTGGATGGAAAGTAGTTCTGACCGCTGTCCGCAACATGGGAAAAGGACAGATCTTTGACGAGAACTTCCTTATGAGTATTGCAACCCTTGGTGCTTTCGCAATCAAGTCCTATCCGGAAGCAGTCGGTGTTATGCTGTTCTATCGAATCGGTGAATTCTTCGAGGATAAAGCCGTTGAGAGAAGCCGCGGACAGATCATGGATGCCGTTGACCTCCGTCCTGAGACTGTAAACCTTGTAGAGAATGGAGAGACCAGAGTCATCGCAGCAGAAGATGCTGTTCCGGGCGACATCATCCTTGTCCGTCCCGGCGACCGTATCCCGCTGGATGGCGTTGTTATCGATGGTGACAGCCGTATCGATACTTCACCGATCACCGGTGAGCCGGTACCGGTTCATGTAGCGGTCAATGATGAAGTAACTTCCGGTTGTGTCAACACTTCCGGCCAGCTGACCATCCGTGTTGAGAAACCGCTTGGCGAGTCCATGGTTACCAGAATTCTGGATTCCGTAGAGAATGCAGCGGCAAGCAAACCGAAGGTAGACCGTTTCATTACCAAATTTTCCAGAGTATACACCCCGATCGTTGTATTTCTGGCGCTTGGCACTGCCCTGCTTCCTCCGCTGGCAGGTGGCGGCGAATGGCACTACTGGATTTACACCGCGCTGTCCTTCCTGGTTATGAGCTGCCCGTGTGCCCTGGTATTAAGTGTACCGCTGGCATTCTTCTCAGGTATCGGTGCAGGTTCCAAGAAAGGTATCCTGTTCAAAGGCGGTGTTGCCCTGGAAGCCCTGGCTGATGTCAAAGCAGTCGTTATGGATAAGACCGGAACCATTACCGAAGGAAACTTTGTTCTTCAGAAAGCTGTATCCGCCGGATCTCTTTCCGAGGATGAACTTCTTCAGATCACTGCAAGCTGTGAGCAGAACTCTACTCACCCGATTGCAGTAAGTATTGTAACCGCTGCAAAAGAAAAAGGTATGCAGTTAAGCAAGCCTTCTACTTTAAAAGAAATCGCAGGCGAGGGAATCCTGGCTGTCATCGATGGCAAAGCAGTTCTCTGTGGTAACAGAAAACTTATGGAGCATCACAATGTGAACCTCTCTGCTTATCAGAATGATGTATTCGGAACCGAGGTTCTGGTTGCAGTTGAAGGCGAGTATGCCGGATACCTGACCATTTCTGATACCATCAAGGCTGATGCTAAATCCGCTATCGCAGCACTGAAGAAACAGGGTATCACCACCGCTATGCTGACCGGTGACGCTCAGAACAGTGCAGAGGCTGTTGCAAAAGAAACCGGAATTGATGAAGTACACGCAAAACTGCTTCCGCAGGATAAGTTAAGCGAGCTTCAGAAGATCCGTTCCCAGCATGAGCATGTCATGTTCGTCGGCGACGGTATCAACGATGCTCCGGTACTGGCAGGCGCTGATGTTGGTGCTGCCATGGGAAGCGGCGCTGATGCAGCTATCGAAGCAGCAGACGTTGTTTACATGACTTCCAGCATGACCGCAATCCCGGATTCCATGAAGATTGCAAAAGCTGCTGTCAGCATCTCCTGGCAGAACATCATCTTTGCACTTGCCATCAAGATCCTGGTTATGATCCTTGGTCTGTGTGGATTCGCTTCCATGTGGATGGCAGTATTTGCAGACACCGGTGT